>JBDLKA010000039.1:0-28672 GCA_039714075.1 Candidatus Krumholzibacteriota bacterium
ACCCCATGGGGGCGGTTTTGCCGCTGGTGAACTTGCGTACTCCCGCATAGGCGGCGGGCTGGTACATCCCGTAACCGATGACCACGACAATGATGCCGGCCATGGTCATCAGATGCAGCGGTGTCCACAGGCCCGTGGTCGGGAACACGAGGGGGGCGGCGGACCAGATCAGCCGGCCCAGCAGCAGGAACACGAAGGCGCTCAACAGGGTGGTCCGGATCCCCTTCTTGTCGGCGATGCCGCCCAGAAAAAACATCGAAATGGTGATGCCCGCGGTCAGGACCAGGACCATGTGGTGGGACTCCACGTCGGCGTTGGGCACGCCCTGGAAAATGAAATCCGAGAAATGCATGGCCAGGTAGCCGAGCATGCCGAAATAAACCCATCCTTCGAGGAAATAGGCCAGGTTGATGCCCCACAGGGCCCGCGGTGCGTGGGCCAGGTCTATGAAAGGCTGGATGATTTCCTGGAGGGGATTTTTCTGGTTATCCGGAGAGGGGGCCTGGGCCATTTTCGGACCTTTCGGTTGATTGGGGTCTGGGTGGGGCCGACAAATAAAGGGCCGCCGACGGTGGAATCAGTCGCCTGATCTGGCCCGCCGGCCGCCTGAAGAATTAACCATAATCGGCGTCAGGAATCCAGAACGGATTCCAGATTTCCCCGGATCCGTTTCCGGATTTCCGCGGACAGGTTCTCACATGTTTCCAGCGCCGCGGCGGCCTTCTTCCTGGTTGAAGCGATGAAGTCCGGCGCGGCGCTCTGGTCGAGTTCCCGCAGGGAATCCAGATTGATCAGGACGTTGTAGTAGGCACCCTCGGCCCCGGCCATGGCCGCCAGCGCGGCCACCCCGGCGTCGCTGAGGCTGTTGGCGTTGCCGATCCGCCCCACCTCTCCCGAAATTTCCAGCAGGGCCGGGACCTTTTCCAGGACCGACAGGGGCACCCGGGTCGCCTGGCGGGTGGCCTCGGCGACGGCCAGGTCGCGGGCCTTGGCCTGCTCGGCGGTGGCCTTGGGCAGGCCGAAAGTGTCCATGACGGCATTGAAGGCGTCGGTGTCGTCATCGATGGCGGCCAGGAAGAAGTCCTTCAGTTCCTGGCCCTCTTCGGCGATTTCCTTGACCCTGTCCTGAACCGCGGCGTATTTCTTTTTGCCCACCGTCAGATTGCCCACCATGGCCGCCAGGCCCGCCGCCTGGGCGGCGCACAGGGCGGCCACCGATCCGCCGCCCGGAGCCGGGCTGTCGCTGGACAGCTCGTCCACGAATTCACGGTTGCTCATGCTCACCAGGGGACCGTCGGTCAGGCCGGCCTGGTATTCGATGATCTTGTCGGCGGGGTCGAACGGGGTCAGCTCCCGCAGGCCCATGCTCTGGATGGCCGTCTCGATGATCATCTTGCGGGGGATGCCGGCCGATTGCCCGGCCTGCTTCAGGTAGTGCTTGCCGGCGGCGATCATGTCGCCTTCGGGAATCAATCCCACCAACTCGCTGCCGGTGACCCGCACCATGCGGTCACGGGCCGAATTGCAGCAGGCGTCGAAGGCCTGGTGCGGCTTGGTGACCGCGGTGTTGACCAGGTTCATGGAGACCTGGGCCCGCTGGTACTCGGGAATGACCCAGCCGACCGCCTTGCAGGCTTCCAGACGGTAGGGGCCGGGAACCAGGATATTTTTCCCCTTGTCGTCCTTGACCAGCTTCCCCTTGGCGTCGCGCTGGGCCCGGCCGGCCTCCTTGATGTCCAGGGCGATGTTCTGGGCGATGCTCTTGCTCATCGAGTTGATGTTGACGTTGTAGGCCACCAGGAAACCCCGGGCCGATACGTTGGTGGCTCCGGTCCGCGCGGCCCGGTCGTTCCAGGCGTTGGGCCCGAAATCCGGCTGCCATTCTTCGGTGCCCAGCTTGTTGCAAAGGGCCTCGTATTCCCCCTTGCGGACATTGGCCAGGTTGGTGCGGAATTCACTGGCGGCGGCTTCCTCGTACAGGTAGACCGGGATCTCCAGTTCCTCGCCGATGCGGCGCCCGACGCTCTGTGCGATCGCCACGCATTCCTCCATGGTCACGCCGCGGACCGGAACGAAGGGACAGACATCGGTGGCGCCGTGGCGGGGGTGGGCCCCGGTGTGCCGGCTCATGTCGATGAGTTCGGCGGCCCGCTTGACCACCCGGAAGGCGGCTTCGGCAACACCCGCGGGGTCACCGATGAAGGTGATCACGGTGCGGTTGGTGTCGGCGCCGGGGTCCACGTCCAGCAGGTGCACGCCGTCGACTTCACCGATGACCGCGGTCACGGCATCGATGACGCTTTGGTCCCGTCCCTCGCTGATATTGGGAACGCACTCGACGAGCTTCTTCATGGCAATGACCTCGTGATTCGGGCGGATGGTAAAGATTGAGCCTCCTGAAAATAGCCCGGCGCTGCCGGGATATCCAGCTTTCAGCGATCGGGCCGGCATTTGAATCCACGGGGCATGTTTGGCAAGGCATGCAACCTTGCGGCCCCGGATGCGTCTTCAATCCTGGATGCCATGCTGGAACAAGCTGGAACATGCTGGATCATGCTGGAACCTGGTACCCCGCATGCCGCATCATCAATTCGACTGCCAAATGAAACCTGCTCGGGGAGCCAACCATGAATATGCCCGGAAAAAAATCAATTCTGATCCTGGTGGCGGTTGTCGTCGTGGCCGGGGGCGGGGTCGCCCTCTGGCAGGGTGGGTTGCTTCCCTTCGTGCCGGACCGGAATATCGCCGTGGCCGCCGCGGATACGACCGGGACCGCGGCCGGGGATGACACGAATGCCGACCCTGACGGGAAACCCGAAGAAAAACCCGTGCCGGTGGAATTGGCCCGCGTCGAGGGCCGGGGGATATCTTCCTACTACCGGGCGGCTTCGGTCATCGAGGCCGACCGTCTGGTGGAACTCGTGTCCCGCACCCGCGGCCGGGTTCATCTGGTCAACGTGGAAGAGGGCGACTGGGTGGAAGAGGGCCAGATCCTGGCGGAACTGGAAAATGACCGGGAAGGCATCCAGCTGCGCAAGGCGGAACTGACCCTGGCGGACAAGAAGCGCCAGCTGGACCGCAGCCGGGAAATGCTGGACGAAGAGATCATCAGCCAACAGGAATTCGACGACATGGAATCGGCTTGGCAGATGGCCCGGGCGGAACGCGATCTGGCCGGGATCAATCTCGAGGACACGCGCCTGCGGGCCTCCTTCTCCGGCCGGGTCACCGACAGGATGATCGTGCCCGGACAGCAGTTGGCCGCCGGCGCGCCGGGCTTTGCCATCGGTGACTTCAGTCCCCTGCGGGTGCGCGTGCATCTGCCCGAAGCGGTGGCCCGCAAGGTCTCCGCCGGTCAAAGGGTCCTGGTTTCCCCCGAGGCCGTCGCCGAACCCATCGAAGCGACGGTGGAACGGGTGTCGCCCGTGGTGGACCCCGCGACCAGCACCATCCGCCTGACCCTGCTGCTGGAAGGTGCCGCCGAGGACATGCGGGTGGGCGGTTTCGTGAAAGTGCGCATCACCACCGACCAGCACCACGACGCCCTGGCGATTCCCAAGACGGCCCTGGTCGAGGACGGCGCCCTGCGCAGCGTCTTCGTGGCCGAGGCGGATACCGTCCGCAAGGTGGAGATCGAAACCGGATTGTATGACGAAAGCCACGTGGAAATCCTGGAGGGCCTGTTCGAAGGGGACTTCGTGGTGACCATGGGGCAGGGGGGACTTCACAACGGGTCCAGAATCGAGGCCCTGAACGGTGAAGGGGTCGGTTACAGCGAGAACCAGGACAGTGAGGCCGATCCCGCGGCCCCGGAGGGTAACCTGACGGCCATGGCAAAGTCCGAGTAGCCCGATGAAAGCCATCCGCTACGCGGTGACCCATCCTGTAACAGTCTGGATGATGACCCTGGCCGCCGTGGTGTTCGGCATGACCGCCCTGGGCCGTCTGGACATGCGGCTTCTGCCCGAGATCCGCTATCCCAGCCTGACCGTGCAGACCGAGTTTCCCGGCACCGCGCCCGTGGACGTGGAAAACCTGGTGACGCGGCCCCTCGAGGAATCAGTCGGCGTGGTTCCGGGGTTGCGCCGGGTGCATTCCATCAGCCAGGCCGGGCTGTCCCAGATCACCCTGGAATTCAACTGGGGCACGCCCATGGATTACGCGGCCCTGGATGTACGGGAAAAGATTGATCTGGTGCGCCTGCCGGCCGAAACCACCGTCCCGTTGCTGTTGAAGTACGATCCGGCCCAGGATCCCGTGGTCAGGATCGGCCTGGCGGGCAGCGCCTCGCTGGTCCAGTTGCGCAACGTGGCGGACGATGTCCTGAAAAAGGAGATCGAAGCCCTGACCGGGGTGGCCGCCGCCCGGGTCTCCGGCGGCCTGGAGGAGGAGATCCGGGTCGAGGTCGATGAATCCCGCCTGGCCGGCCTCGGCATTCCCATCGGCCTGGTCACCGAAACCCTGCGGCAGGAGAACATCAACGCCTCGGGCGGTTCCCTGCGGGACCGCAACGCCGAATACATCGTGCGCACCCTGAGTCGGTTCGAAGACCTGGCCGACATCGAAAACGTGACCATCACCGTCATCGACGGCACGCCGGTCAAGCTGGGCGATGTGGCCGAGGTCGTCCGCACCCACAAGGACCGCACCACGGTCACCCACGTGGACGGGCGCGAGAGCGTGGAAATCGCCGTCTACAAGGAGGGCGACGCGAACATCGTGGAGATGGCCCGTTCGGTGCGGGGCCATCTGGAACGATTGCGGGACCACCTGCCGGAAAACATGAGCCTGGAGATTTTGTTCGACCAGTCCGTGTTCATCGCCCAGGCCGTCAGCGAGGTGCGGAACAACGCCATGATCGGCGGGGTCCTGGCCATCCTGGTCCTGTTCGTTTTTCTGCGGGATTTCCGCAGCACCATCATCATCGGCATCGCCATTCCCATTTCCATCGTGGCGACCTTCATCCTCATGCTGACACGGGGCGTTTCCCTGAACATCATGTCCCTCGGCGGTCTGGCCCTGGGCGTGGGTATGCTGGTGGACAATTCCATTGTGGTTCTGGAGGCCATCCACCGCCGGAGGGAAGAGGCTCCGCCGGGCGCCGACCCGGCCGATGTCGCCGCCCGGGGCGCGGGCGAGGTCGCCGGCGCGGTGACGGCGTCGACGCTGACCACGCTGGCCGTCTTTGTCCCGATCGTGTTCGTGGTCGTGGGCGTGGCGGGACAGATTTTCCGCGACCAGGCCTTGACCGTGACCTTCTCCCTGCTGGTGTCCCTGTTCGTGGCCCTGACCTTCACGCCGATGGCCGCCGCCTTCGGCCAGGGCAAGGATGCCTCCGGCGGCCATTCTTCCCCGAGCTCCGCGCCGGGGCGAACAAGCTGGTATGTTTCCTGGTCCCGGCATGCGGGCACCGGCCGCCGAGTGGGGCGGTGGCTGCGCCTGGCGGGGCTCTTCCTGACCATCGGGATCCCCTTGCTGGTGCTGCGGCTGGCCCAGCTTCTGTTGGCCGGCCTGCGCCACGTGGCCGGGGCGATCATGTGGCCGTTGACCTGGGCCTTTGCCAAGGTTTTCCCTGCCGTGCAGACGGGCTATGTCCGGATTCTGGCCGCCGCCCTGGGGAACCGGTTGCTGGTCCTGTTCCTGGTCGTGATTCTGGCCGGCGGCGCCTGGTTGCTGTGGCCCCGCCTGGGATCGGAACTGGTTCCGCCCCTGGCGCGCGGCGAGTTCACCCTGGCCCTGGAAATGCCTGAAGGTACACCTCTGGGAAAGAACGAAGCGGTCATCCGAAACCTGGAAAAGGATCTGACGGAGCTTCCGGGCATCGACATGGTGGCCGGCGAAGTGGGTGTCTCGCGGGACGGCCAGTCATCGGCCCAGAGAAGGAAGGAAAACCGGTCCGAGGTCCAGGTGCGATTGACCGAAGCGACCGCCGTGGCCGAAGACGCGGCCCTGGAAAGGATCCGCGGGGTCCTGCTGAAATATCCGGACCTGCGGATGAAGCTGCGGCGCCAGTCGCTGCTGGCCTTCGGCGCCCCGGTGGCCGTCAATATCTACGGTTACAATCTCGACGACCTGCAGCGCATCGCGGACGAGGTGGGAACCCGGCTGGCGCAGGTCCAGGGTCTGCGCGACATCCGCCTGAGCATGGTGCCGGGATCACCGGAAGTGCAGGTGTCCTTCGACCGGGACAAGCTGAACCGGTTCGGCCTGCGCCTGGGCGATGTCTCGGAAACGGTGCGGGGCAAGGTGCGCGGCACCGTTGCCAGCCGCTTCCGTGACCGGGAGCGGCATGTCGACATCCGGGTCCTGAACACCGGCTCCCAGCGCAACACCCTGACCGCGGTCAAGGACCTGATCATCACCGAGACCGACGGCGTTCCCATCACCCTGGGCAGTATCGCCGACATGGAAGTCGTGACCGGACCGGCGGAAATCCACCGGCTGGGCAACAAGCGCGTGGCCATCGTTTCGGCGAACCTCTCGGGCCGCGATCTGGGTTCGGTGACCCGGGACATTCGCACGGTCCTGGCGGACCTGAGCCTGCCCGCCGGAGTGGCGGTGGAAATGGGCGGGCAGAACGACGAGATGGACAGCTCTTTCCGGTCCCTGCGCCTGGCCATCCTTCTGGCCGTGTTCCTGGTGTATCTGGTCATGGCCGCCCAGTTCGAATCCTTCGTCTATCCCCTGATCATCATGTTCACCGTGCCCCTGGCCATGAGCGGGGCGGTGTACGGGCTGTTCCTGCGCGGCATGAGCGTCAGCGTGATCGCGGTCATCGGGGCCATCATGCTGGCGGGCATCGTGGTCAACAACGGCATCGTCCTGGTGGACCGCATCAACCAGCTGCGGCAGGCGGGCCGCGGGTTGGGCGACGCGGTCCTGGGGGCAGGGTCCGAGAGACTGCGGCCCATCCTGATGACGACCGCGACCACGGTCCTGGGCCTGTTTCCCATGGCCATGGGTCTGGGCGAGGGCGCCGAGCTGCGTGCGCCCTTGGCCGTGACCGTCATCAGCGGCCTGCTGCTGGCCAGCCTTCTGACCCTGGTGGTCGTGCCGGTGATCTACACCTTGATGTCGGGGCGGGGGCCGGTTCTGACCGGGCCCGAATCAGGGGAAAGCTGATATGTGGCTGACGTTTCTTTCCCTGCGGCGCCCCGTCACCCTGGCCATGGCCCTGGCCACGGTGGTCCTGCTGGGCGCGGTGTCCATCTTCAAGGTGCCCCTCGATTTTCTGCCCCGGGTCGAGTTCCCCTTCATCGCGGTGTGGATCCCCTACCAGGGCGGCATTCCCGCAGAGAACGAGCGCGAGATCGTGCGGCCCATCGAAGAGGTCCTGGCCACGCTCGGCGGTGTGCAGCAGATCTTCAGCTACAGCGACGCCAACGATGTCCAGGTGGGCGTGACGTTCGAATGGGGCCGGGACGTCAACCTGCTGCGGATGGAGGTCAAGGAGAAGATCGACCAGATCAGGGGAGAACTCCCGGGGGACATCCCGCAGATTTTCCTGCTGACCTTCAATACCAACGACATCCCCATCCTGGAAGGGCGGATTTCCGCCAAGGGCCGGGACCTTTCCGAAAGCTGGGACCTGATCGACCAGAAGATCATCGGCCCTTTGCAGCGGATCCCGGGGGTGGGGCGCGTCAACATCGACGGGGTGCTGCCGACGCAGGCGTCGGTGTACCTGCGGTTCGACAAGATCATGGAACACAACGTGGACGTGAACCGCCTGTTCGGGGAGTTGGAGGCGGCCAACGTGGAACTGACCGTCGGCCGGGTGACCGACCGGGGATTGCGTTACGATCTGCGCACCGTCAGCGGCCTGCGGGGCGTGGAGGACCTGCGCGAACTTCCCATCGACAGCCGGGGGCTGCGGCTCGGGGATGTGGCCGAGGTCATCTACGGGGCGCCCGCCTTGAGTTACGGCCGGGTGCTGAACCGGGAGCCGGCCATCGCTTTCTGGATCCAGAAAGCTTCCGGCTACAACACCGTGGAGGTCTGCCGGGCCATCGAGGCCGAGCTCGAACGGATCAACGCCGACCCGACCCTGCAGGGCATCAACAGCTTTTCCTTCTTCAACCAGGCCGACCAGATCACCGATTCCCTGCGCAGTCTGCTTCAGGGCGGTCTCTTCGGGTCGATCCTGGCCGTGGCGATCCTCTACGTGTTCCTGCGCCGTTTGAGCATGACCCTGGTGGTGTCCATCGCCATCCCCATGTCCATTCTGGGGACCTGTATCTTCCTCTTCCTTTCCGGCCGCAGCCTGAATGTCCTGACGATGATGGGACTGATGCTGGGAGTGGGCATGCTCGTGGACAACGCCGTGGTGGTGCTGGAGTCCATCCATCGGCAGCAGCATGCCGGGGCGAAGAGCCTGTCCGCGGCGGTGCGCGGTACGAAGGAGGTCGGCAGGGCCATTGTCGCGTCAACCCTGACGACGATCATCGTGTTCGCCCCTATCGTGGTGAGCAAGGATGATGAAATGGGTGTCTGGCTGGGCGAAGTGGGGGTGACCATCAGTGTGACCCTGCTCCTCTCCCTGCTGGTGAGCCTGACGGTGATCCCCGCTCTCTCGGTCAAGATGACCCGGGGTGGAAAGCAGGACGCCGACGCCCGCTGGCTGGTCTGGCTGAAGCGGCGCTACCTGAAGGCCCTGGACTGGACCGCGCTGCGCCATCCGGTTCTAACCGCGCTGGTGATCGTGCCGGCGGTCCTGGCCGTCACCGTGGGCGCCATGCAGTTGACCAACTTCAAGCCCGACACCATGGGGGACCAGGGCATGCGGCGCGAGAGCCTGTACATCTCTTTCGAGTATACCGGCCCGGTGGACAAGTACACCTCCAAGGACATGGTGGCCGTCACCACCAGCTATCTGGAAGGGCGGCGCGAGGAACTGGACCTCAGGGACATCTATTCCTATTACATCGCCGACGGCGGCGGTGTGACCCTGTTCTTCAACGACGGCATCGTTTCCGACGAATTCTTCCACGAGGTCAGGGAGGATCTGCGCGAGAACCTACCCGTCCAGGCCGGGCTGAAATACAGCTTCGGCGGGGACGAGGGCCAGGACTCGGGGGCCAAGACCTTTGCCCTGACCATATCGGGCGAGGAAACCGAGTTCCTGCAGGAGTTCGCCGCCGAAGCCAAGCGCCGGCTGGATCTCATCGAGGGCATCGGGGACCTGAAGAGCGACAGCGACAACGGCAAGGCCGAGATCCAGGTCCGCGTCGATGCGGACCAGGCGGGCCGGTTCGGCATATCGCCGGCCACGGTATCGCAGATCATGGGCCTGACCTACCGGGGTGTCCAACTGCCCCGTCTGCAGACCGGCGACAAGGAGATCGACCTGGTCGTGTCGCTGCTGCCGGAGGACCGGGAATCCATCGAGAACCTGTCCCTGCTGACGGTGGGTTCGGTCGACGGCCGGCCCGTCCAGCTCAACCAGATCGCCGATTTCCAGTTCGGTAAAAGCCCGGAAAGGATTTTCCGGCGGGACCAGCGTTCCGGCGTGACGGTCACCGGGACCTGGGACGGGGACCAACTCGACGATGCGCTGGCCATCGTCCGGCAGATCATGGAGGGGATGGAACTGCCCTTCGGCTACAGCTGGAATTTCGGCAGCGAGATCATCCGGGCCCAACAGCAGCAGGGTGAAATGGGAACGAACATGCTGCTCGCGCTGGTCTGTGTCTTCTTCGTCATGGCCAGCCTTTTCGAATCCCTTCTGTACCCAATGGTGGTCATGGGCACGGTGCCCTTCGCTTCGCTGGGCGTGTTCTGGCTGATGATGGCCACCGGCACGCCCTTCAACATCATGGCCATGATCGGGATGGTGATCCTGATCGGAATCGTTGTGAACAACGGCATCGTCCTGGTGGATCACATCAACGGCAACCGTCGGGCCGGCCTGCCCCTGGACCAGGCCATAGTCCAGGGTTGCGGGGACCGTTTGCGGCCCATCCTGATGACCGCGGGCACGACCATCCTGGGTCTGCTGCCGCTGGCGGTCCTGCGCGGGGCCCACGTGGGTGACGCCGAATACTATCCCATGGCCCGGGCCATCAGCGGGGGCCTGGCGTCCAGCACGCTTCTGACTCTCCTGGTGATGCCCACCTACTATCGTCTGGCCACGCTTTGGTCCGAACGGATCGCCGCAGGGTTGCGTCTGTGGACCGGCCGTCCGAAGCCTGTTGAAATTCCTGTCTCACAGTCGATTACGGAGGGAAGGCAATAGAAATTGCCAATTTCGGAGTCCTTGAGTATATTTTCGCGCAAGCAGGGAGGGAGGATTGTTTTTTACGGACAATGCTCCCTTCTGCCACTTGCCCAGCCGACCGGCTGACCGGTCCATTGCCAAGCGAACGAACAAGGTGGATAGGTATGTACGCGCATAACCCGAATGACCGGGTGGCTATTTTCATCGATGGCGAGAACATCCATTACAGTGCGAAACATTTAAACATGAGGCTGGACTACCTCAAGCTATGCCGGAAGCTCACCGGCGAGCGTCGCTTGCTGCGCTCCTATTTCTATACAGCTGTCAGCAACCAGTCCGAAGGAAAGATCGACTTCATCAACTTCCTGAAGCTGAACGGCTTCACGGTCGTCACCAAGGAGATCAAATCCTTCAACGACATGGAAGGAAGCGGCCGCAACGTGCGGGGCATCCTGGACATGGAAATGGCGATCGACGTTCTGGAACTGTCCGACCATCTGGACACGGTGATCATCTGCACCGGCGATGGAGACTTCAAGCCCCTGGTGCAGGCCCTTGGCCGGCGGGGGATCCATGTCGAAGTGTGCGCCCTGCGTGAAATGACCAGCACCGAGCTGATCGCCACCGCGGACGTCTACACGGACCTGGCCAGCATGAAGGACGACATTGCGCTCGCCGGGGCTCCCGCGCCCCAGCGCGAGATCAAGAACGAGTTGCCGGCGACGGAAAAAGAAGACTTCAACTCCTTCAAGGTGCAGGACACCAGTTTCGATTTCTAGCGGACGCTCCGGCAGGAGCCTCTCGGCGAAACAGAAAGCCCGGTCACTGATGTGGCCGGGCTTTTTTGTGTTCCCCGGATGTTCAGGTGCTAGATAGGTCAGTCTGGATTCCCTGGCGGTACCGTTTCTGGATGAGGCGGGTCACCTCGCCCGGCAGGCCGTTGCCCACCCTGGTGCCGTCGAAGCTGGTCACCGGCAGAACTTCCCGGACGCTGGACGCCACGAAAACCTCGCAGGCGGCCTCGAGGTGACGTCGGTCCAGGGGCTTTTCCCTGACGGTGATTTTTTCGGCCGCGGCGATGGCCAGGATCCTTTCACGGGTCCTACCGGCCAGGAAGCCCGCGCCGGCCAGGGGGGTCAGCAGTTTGCCGGCCGCCACGAGAAACAGGTTGCTGATCGCCCCTTCGAGAAGCTGGCCTTCGCTGCCGGTGAGGATCGCCTCGGGGCAGTCCGCGGCGGCGGCGCGGCGGAGGGCCCGCATGGTGGCCAAAGAGTTGAGGGTCTTCAACTCCGGGGAATTGCCGCGTGCGTAGGATGCATCCAGGGTGATCACCGGAATGCCGTCCTTTTGCCACCGTTCCAACTCGTCGCCGACGGGCGTCAGGGTGACCAGGACCGTGGGGGTGATGTCGCCCAGGTCTTTCAGCGGGAAGGGATTGTCAGGTCCGCCGCCCCGGCTGATGGTGATGCGCATCCGTCCGTCGGCGCCTTCCAGATCGTTGTCCGCGGCCAGGCGCAGGGCGATGGCGTGAAATTCGGATTCGGTCAGGGTCAGGGGCAGTTCCAGGGCCGCGGCGTTGCTTTGCAGGCGCAGGTAGTGGGCCGCCAGGTCGACGGGCCGGCCCCGGTAAAGGCGCAGCGTCGTGTAGATGCCGTCTCCATACAGGAAACCGCCGTCCCAGACCGGGATCACCGCCGCGTCGGCCGCCATGAAACTGCCGTTTAGATAGACAACCATTCCAATCCTTCCGCCCGGTGGCCGGTACCCTCGGTTTCCGCTAAAATGGACCATAATACCAAGATTTTCAGCATCCCACACCCGGGCGATAGTGGCAACCGGGCAGTCCGCGGGGATTATTTTCATCTGCAGCCATCGCGTCATTGACACGGTCAAACTGTTTGTTATTTTTGCAACAAGTATGATACCTTCGCCCGCCTCCGGGAACTCTGGTGCGAGGGTAATTTCGGGGTTAACAGCGCCCATTTTGATCCGGAATTCCTCAGGACCAGGGAGTCTTCATGTTCGAACAGTTCATTCCCATCCTGTTGGTCCTGTCCGTCGCGGCCGGTTTCGCCGCCGTTTTCCTGGGGCTGAGTTTCTGGCTCGGGCCCAAACGACCATCACTGGTGAAGGATTCGACCTACGAATGCGGCATCCCGGTCCGGGGCACCATCCAGATACGCTTTTTCGTCCGCTTTTTCCTGGTGGCCCTGTTTTTCCTCCTTTTCGATCTGGAAGCGGTGTTCCTCTACCCCTGGGTCATCCTCTACCAGGGCATGCTCGAAAACGGGCAGGCCCTGTTCGCGCTCGGTGAAATGGGGGCCTTCGTCCTCGTTCTGCTGGTCGGCTTCGTCTACATCTGGAAGAAAGGCGGGCTCGAATGGCAGTAGACCTCGAAAGCCCCAGTAATTTCATCACCACCCGGTTGCGGCAGGCCGTCAACTGGGGACGGAAGTACAGCCTGTGGCCTCTTCCCTTCGGCGTCGCGTGCTGCGCCATCGAGTTCATGAGCACGGTGTCGTCGTACAACGATATCAGCCGCTTCGGCGCCGAACTGGTCCGGTTTTCCCCCCGGCAGAGCGATCTGCTGATCATCGCCGGCACCATCAGCTATAAACAGGCGCCCATCCTGAAGACGATCTACGAACAGATGGCCGAACCCAAGTGGGTGATCGCCATGGGGGCCTGCGCCAGCAGCGGCGGCTTCTACAACAATTACAGCACGATGCAGGGCGCGGACCGGATCATCCCCGTCGATGTCTATGTCGCCGGGTGTCCTCCCACACCGGAAAACCTCCTGTTCGCCCTGACCCAGATCCAGGACAAGGTGGAAAAAGAAGGGCTGGTTCCGGCCTCCGAGCGGCACGCGGATCGGGCGGAGGCCTGAGTTGCTGCCGGGATCCCGGACAATTCTCTAACGACACGGCGCGCCCGGGGCGGACCCGGCGGTACCGTGGCAGGGACGGATGAGCATGAGCCAGAAGCTGGTCGCAAGACTGCAGCAGGAATTCAGCGGGGAAGTGCACAGCGCCGCCAATAGCCGCTTCGACGAATCCGTTGTTGTCGGTCCGGACAAGTTGATCGACGTTCTGACCCATCTGCGGGACGCCGAAGGCTGCGAGCAGCTATCGGACGTGGTGGGCGTCGACTATCCCGACCGGGACAAGCGGTTCGAAGTGAACTACCTGCTTCGTTCCTGGCGGAACGATCACCGCCTCATCGTCAAGGTGAACGCCGCCGAGGACGAGCCTGTGCCTTCGGTGGCCGGCCTGTACCGCAGCGCGGATTGGCATGAACGCGAGGTCTACGATCTGCTGGGCGTGCCCTTCGCCGGCCATCCCGACCTGCGCCGCATCCTGTGCCACCACGAATTCGAGGGCCACGCCCTGCGCAAGGACTATCCCATCGAGCAGGGGCAGGAATGCACGCGCCCCGAACACCTTTTCAACGACCAGGACATCACCGCGGCCGCGCGCCGGGCCAGCACGCTGGTCACCGAGCTGGACGGTCCTCTCGACGAAGTGCATCCCAGCGATCTGCTGACGGTGAACCTGGGGCCGAGCCACCCCGCGATGCACGGGGCCCTGCGCGCCGAGGTCCTGCTCGACGGCGAGACCATCCTCGAGGCCCGTACGGAAATCGGCTATATCCACCGCTGCTTCGAGAAGGAGTCCGAGGACCACACCTGGGCCCAGGTGATGCCCTACACGGACCGGCTGAACTACTGTTCGGCCATGCTCAACAACTCGATCTACGCCTCGGCGGTGGAGAAGCTGATCGGGATCGAAGCCACGCCCCGGACCCAGGCGATCCGGGTGATCGTCGGCGAACTGTCCCGGGTCATCGACCATCTGGTGTGCGTCTGCGCCAACCTGGTGGATATCGGGGCGCTGACGAACTACTGGTACCTCTACAATGTCCGCGAAAGCATCTACCAGTCGCTGGAAAAACTCTGCGGGTCGCGGCTGACCACTAACTACGCGCGGATCGGCGGCATGAGCCACGATCTTTACGACGGGTTCGATGCCGAAATCCGGCAGAAGCTGGACGAGTTGGACAAGGGTATCGACGACGTGATGAAACTCGTCGCCCGCAACGGGATCTTCCTGGACCGGACCGTGGACGTGGGGGTGATCAGCCAGGCCGACGCCCTCAGCTTCGGCTACACGGGACCCTGCCTGCGGGCCACCGGGCTGGAATACGATCTGCGGAAAGCGAATCCGTACTGGGGTTACGAGAACTACGATTTCGCCATCCCGACCGGGACCAACGGTGACACTCACGACCGCATCATGGTGCGCATGGCCGAGATGGTGCAAAGCCGCTCGATCATCATGCAGGCTTTGGAGAAATTGCCCGACGGCCCCCTGAACGTGGACGATCACTCGGTGGTGCTGCCGCCCAAGGAAGCGGTGTACGGCAGCATCGAGGGCGTCATGAACCAGTTCAAGCTCGTCTCCGAGGGCATTCAGGTGCCGGCGGGCGAGGCCTACGGTTTCGGCGAGGGCGCCAACGGGGAACTGGGCTTTTTCTGCGTGTCCGACGGCACCGGCCACCCGTATCGGCTGAAGGTGCGGCCGCCATGTTTCCCGATCTTTTCCTCCTATGCATTCCTGACCGAGGGCGGGATGATTCCCGACGCCATTGCGACCCTCGGCAGTTTGAACATCATCGCCGGTGAGCTGGACCGCTGACGGTCGCTCTCCAGGAAGGTTGTCCGCTGATGAGCAAACCCGTGGATGAAATGAGCGGATGGGCGCTTTCACCCGCCGGCACGGCCAGGGTCGAGGCCCTACTCAGGCAGTATCCGACCAAGGCCAGCGCCCTGATGCCCTGTATCTGGGTCATCATGGACGAGCTGGGCCACGTGTCGGAAGCCGGGGTCGACTTTCTGACCGCCAAACTCGAGCTGACCCGGGCCCGGGTTCACGAGGTCTTGTCGTTTTACACGATGTTTCGCACGGAACAGCAAGCAGAATATACACTTCAAGTGTGTCATAACATCAGCTGCCATGTCATGGGCGCCCGGCCCATCATTGCCCATCTCGAAAAGAGACTGGGGATCAGGCTGGGGGAAACGACCCCCGACGGCAAGTTCGCCCTCGAGGGTGTCGAGTGCCTGGGCGCCTGCGGCCTGGGTCCGTGCCTGCAGTTGGGCAAACACCTGTACGAACATCTGACGCCGCAAAAAACCGATGATCTGCTGGAAAGTCTGCGGCGGGGCGAGGTGCCCCGTGCGGACACGGACCGTGAACTGCCGTCCGGAGGAGAGACAAGTTGAGCCCCAGCGACTATAAGATTCTTTCGGCGCGTTTCGACCAGCGGGACGGTCACCTGTTGCCGGTGTACGAAGCCGCCGGTGGCTACAAGGCCCTGCGCATGGCGCTGACCAGCCTCAAGCCCGAAGAGATCCGCGACGTGGTCAAGAATTCCGGTCTGCGCGGACGCGGAGGCGCCGGCTTCCCCACCGGGGTCAAATGGGGTTTCGTGCCCGAGGGATCCGAGGAAGTCTACTTCTTCGTCAACGCCGACGAAAGCGAGCCGGGCACCTTCAAGGACCGTTATCTGCTGGACTACGATCCGCACCAGACCCTGGAAGGCACCATCATCAGCTGCTTCGCGGTGCAGGCCAAACTGGCCTTCATCTACATCCGCGGGGAATTCGGCTGGCTGGTGGACCGGGTCCAGGCCGCGGTCGACGAAGCCTATGCCGCCGGCTACCTGGGCAAGGACATCCTGGGCAGCGGGTTCGACCTGGACGTCATCGTCCACAAGGGCGCCGGGGCCTACATCTGCGGCGAGGAAACCGGCCTGATCAACTCGGTGGAAGGGGTCAAGGGCCAGCCCAAGATCAAGCCGCCGTTTCCCGCGGTGGCCGGGTTCCTGAACAAACCGACCATCGTCAACAACGTCGAGTCGGTGGCGTCGGTCCCCTGGATCATCAACAACGGCGCCGAGGCCTACAAGAAATTCGGGACCGAAAAATCCTGCGGCACCAAGCTCTGGTCCGTCAGCGGCCCCGTGAAGAACCCCGGGGTCTACGAGATTCCCCTGGGCATGCCGTTCCGCGAATTCTTCCATGACTACCTGGGCGGCATGGCCGAGGGCGAGGAACTGAAGGCCGTCATCGTCGGCGGCAGTTCGGTGCCCGTGCTGCCGGCGGCCGAGATCATGAACTGCAACCTGGATTACGAGTCGTTGATGAACGCCGGCACCATGCTGGGTTCCGGCGGCATGATCGTGATCCCCGAAAGCAGCGACATGGTCGAATTGATTCAGGTGCTGATGCACTTCTACTTCGACGAATCCTGCGGCCAGTGCACGCCCTGCCGGGAGGGCACCGGCTGGCTGCACAAGATCGTCAAGAAATTGCGGCGCGGGGAAGGCACCGCCGCCGATATCGATCTGCTGGAGCACGTGTGCAACGGCATGGCCGGTCTGACCATCTGTCCGCTGTCCGACGCCGCGGTCATGCCCATGCGCAGTTTCATCGACAAATTCCGCCCCGAATTCGAGGCCCTCATCCAGGAGACCGCGCCGGCCGAGCCAACCAGCCGCTGGCCGCGGGGCGAGCAGGAGTGACCGCATGGCCAAACTGACCATAGACGGCAAGGAGATCGAGGTTCCCGACGGAACCAGTCTGTTCGACGCCTGCCGCGACGCGCGGGGTGAAGCCCTGCCGCATTTCTGCTACCACCCCGATCTGTCGATCGCGGGTGTCTGCCGCCTGTGCCAGGTGGAAGTCGAAGGCATGCCCAAGCTGACCATCGCCTGCAACACGACCGTGCGCGACGGCATGGTGGTGCACACCAGGAACGAGCGGGTCACCAGCGCCTCGACCCAGATCCTGGAAATGCACCTGATCAACCATCCGGTCGATTGTCCCATCTGTGACCAGGCAGGGGAGTGCGGGCTGCAGAACCAGTACATGAACCACGGCCTGTACGAAGCCAAGGTCGAGATGGACGACAAGGTGACCAAGGCCAAGGCCCAGGTCATCGGGCCCCACGTCATTCTGGACAAGGAACGCTGCGTGCTTTGCAGCCGCTGCGTGCGCTTTTGCGACGAGGTGACCGGCACCGGGGAAATGGGCATCTTCAACCGGGGCGACCGGGCCGAGATCGGCACCGCGCCCGGGGTGGAACTGGACAACAACTACAGCCTGAACACCGTGGATCTGTGCCCGGTGGGCGCCTTGACCAGCCGGGATTTCCGCTTCCAGAAACGGGTCTGGATGCTGAAGGCTACGTCCAGCGTGTGTCCCGGTTGCGCCACCGGGTGCAACGTGCGCATCGATCACGAGGCCGGGCGCATCTTCCGGCTCAAGCCCAGGTACAACCCCGAAGTCAACGGACGCTGGATGTGCGACAAGGGTCGGATGGTCTACAAGGCCGTGCACGACGAGGGCCGTCTGGGCGATCCCATGGTTGCCGGCGATGCCGGCGCCTGGTCCGCTGTCCCCGGGGCCGTGGCCGATCTGGGAGCAAAGGACGGCTTCGGCTTGGCCATTACCGGGCCCCACCAGAGCCTGGAGGAGATGCACCTGTTGAAGGTCCTGGCCGGCGACGCGCCGGTCCACGGTGGGTTGACCGGCACCGACCGGGACGAAAAGGACAACCTCCTGCTGGACGCCGACCGCACGCCCAACCGGAAGGGTCTGGCCCTGCTGGGAATCGAGCAGAGTGACGGTTCGGCTCTGGCCGGCGCCATCAAGGGCGCCTCCGGACCGATCCTGATCCACGGTGGCGATCCCGCCGCCGACCCGGCCGTGGCCGAGGCGCTGTCCGGCAAGAACACGATCTACATCGGTACCCGCGGCAACGCGACTTCCGCCCTGGCCACCGTCGTCCTGCCGGCAGCCATGTGGGCCGAAAAGGACGGGATCTTCGTCAACCGGGACGGCCGCCTGCAGCGGTTCGCCCAGGGGGTGGCCCGTCACGGCAACGCCCGCGAGGACTGGCGCATCCTGGCCGAGTTGATGAACGTCCGCGGGCTGGCGGGGGCGCCGGGCAGCCTGAAGGGCCTGCGGTCCGGACTGAATGCTGCCGCGGGCCTGGATGCGGACCTGAACAAACTGCCGGAAAGAGGCTTCGTGCCCGGGGGTGACGTCCGATGACCATCGTTTTCGATACACTCGCGAAGATCGGCTTCTTCTTCGCCCTGATCATGGGCCTGGTCGTCGTTCTCATCTGGATGGAACGCAAGGGCGCGGCCTTCATCCAGGACCGGACCGGGCCGAACCGGGCCTCCATCGGGGGTGTCCGGCTGGCCGGGCTGGTCCATCCGGTGGCCGACGTCTTCAAGCTCCTGTTCAAGGAGGACGTCGCGCCCGCCAACCGGCACCAGGCGCTGTACAACCTGGCGCCCTGGCTGGTGATGACCATCGCCCTGAGCACCTATGCCGTCATCCCCTTCGGTGATTTTCTGACCGTGGCGGGCCGGCGGGTGCCGCTGGTGGTCGCCGATCTCAACGTGGGGCTCCTGTACATCCTGGCGGTCGCCAGCCTGGCCACCTACGGGGTGGTCATGGCCGGGTGGGCGGCCAACAACAAGTTCACCTTCCTGGGGGGCATCCGCGCCACCAGCCAGATGATCAGCTACGAGATCAGCATGGGGCTGGCCCTCATGGGTCTGGTCCTGGTCTTCTCGAGCCTGCAGATCACCGACATCGTGGCCGGACAGGGCGACCTGGTCTGGGGCTTTCTGCCCAAGTGGGGCGTGGTGGTGCAGCCGCTCGGTTTCATCCTGTTCATTGTCGCGGTGTTCGCCGAGACCAACCGGAACCCCTTCGACCTGCCCGAGGGCGAATCCGAAATCGTGGCCGGTTTCCACCTGGAATACAGTTCCATGAAGTTCGCGCTGTTCTTCATGGCCGAGTACGCGCACATGGTGATCGGGGCCGCCCTGATCGCGACCTTCTATTTCGGGGGCTACCAGATACCCTGGCTGCCCCGGCCGCTGATCGAGGCCCACGCGGGCCTGATCCTGACCCTGAAACTGATCGGGGTGGCGGTCGCCGCGCTTTTGATCGCGATGCTTTTCTTCCGCCGGGTCCAGAAGGAAAAAGGCAAGTTCGGCGATGCCCGGGACCGCGAACCCGTGCTCGGCGCGGGGTTGTGGGTCCTGGTATCCCTGGGGGCGCTGGCGGGCCTGGCGCTCAAGCCCTGGGCCATCGGCCCGGCCGGGGCCGAGGTCGTCGCTTCGCTGCTGCAGATCATGGCCTTCGTGGCCAAGGTCGTTTTCTTTGCCTGGCTGTTCATCTGGGTCCGCTGGACCCTGCCGCGATTCCGTTACGACCAGTTGATGCGGCTGGGCTGGAAGGTCTGGCTGCCGTTGGGCCTGGCCAATCTGGTGGTCACCGCCGTCGTGATGGCGATTGTCTGATACGAGGAGTGCCATGAGTTTCGAAGGATTACCCAAGGGTTCCGGCGACAAGAAAAGGTCGTTCCTGGAATCGATCTACCTGTGGGAAGTGGTGCGCGGGTTGGGGGTGACGGCCGGTCATCTGGTCAAGAACATCCTGAACACCGACGACATGCCCACCATGCAGTACCCCGAGGAAAAGCGGGTGTACGGGGATCGTTTCCGGGGCCGGCACCGGCTGATGCAGCGGGACGACGGGTCCGCCAAATGCGTGGCCTGCCAGATGTGCTCGACCTATTGTCCGGCCGACTGCATCGAAATCGTGGGCGCCGAGCATCCCGATCCCAAGATCGAGAAATATCCGCTCACTTTCGAGATCGATCTGCTGCGCTGCGTCTACTGCGGGCTGTGCGAGGAAGCCTGCCCGTGCGACGCCATCCGCCTGGACACCGGTATCTATGAAATCGCCGCGGACAGCCGCGAAAAATTCGTCGTCGACAAGGAGTTTCTCCTGAACAACGACACCGACGGGACCCTCTGACACGAGGTCCGGATCGAAGCAGGGAAAGGCGCGACATGGAAGGTATTCTGTTCTGGGTTTGCGGACTTTTGATGGTCCTGGGCGGCCTGATGACGGTGGTTCAGCGCAGTGCCGTGGTTTCGGCGGTGTGGCTGATCTTCGCCTTCGTCTGCGCGGCCGGGATCTTCGCCCTGCTGGCGGCCCCCTTTCTGGCGGTCATGCAGATCCTGGTCTACGCCGGCGCCATCATGGTGCTGTTCCTGTTCGTGATCATGATGCTCCAGGGTCCGGTCCTGGAAGGTGAGCGCAAAAGGCTGGCGCTGCCGCTGTGGCCCGCGGTGGCCGTGCCGCCCATGGCCGTGGTGGTCATGGTGGCGGGCTACGTACAAAGGGACGGGGTCACGCAGATGGCGGGGCCCGTTCCCGAGGGCTTCGGTTCCCCCCAGCACGTGGCCGGGCTTCTGCTGGGCAAGTACCTGCTGGCCTTCGAACTGATTTCCATCGTGCTGCTGGTTGCCATCATCGGCGCCCTGGCCATTGGCAAGGATGAAAGGAAGCTGCCGTGGAAATAACCCTGACCCATTATCTCCTGTTGGCCATGGTGTTGTTCCTGACCGGCATGGTGGGGTTCGTGCTGCGCCGCAACGCCATCGTCATGCTGATGTGTGTCGAGTTGATGCTCTGTTCGGTGAACATCGTGTTCGCGGCTTTCAGCCGGTTTCACGCCTCCGCCGACGGACACGTTTTTGTCCTGATGAATTTTGCCGTCGCCGCCGCGGAAGCGGCCATCGGTCTGGCCATTCTGGTGGAGATCTTCCGCCGCCGCCGCACCGTGAACGTCGATGACCTCAAAGCCCTGATGGAGTAACGCAGTGGATAGCCACACCACGGAAACCTTGCTGCGCTGGATCGTCCTGGTGCCCCTGCTCGGGGCGGCCGTCGGCGGGCTGTTGAACAGACGGCTGCCGAAAAAGGTCGCCGGCCTGATGGCCTGCGGGACGGTGGGCGTCAGTTTCGCCCTGTCGGTGACGGTGTTTTTGCGGCTGACCCGGATGCCGGCCGCCGAACGCTTCGTCAGCGACACCATGGCCACCTGGATCGGCTTCGGCAACCTGCAGGTCGATCTCGGATTCTCCATGGATCCCCTGAGCGGGGTGATGGCCCTGGTCGTGACCGGGGTGGGATTCCTGATCCACATCTATTCCCTGGGGTACATGGCCCACGACGAAGGCTTCAGCCGCTTCTTCGCCTACCTGAACCTGTTCATCTTCGCCATGATGACCCTGGTGCTGGGCGAAAACCTCCTGATGCTCTTCGTGGGCTGGGAGGGCGTGGGGCTGTGCAGCTACCTGCTGATCAGCTTCTGGTTCAACGACGAGGCCAACGCCGCGGCCGGCAAGAAGGCGTTCATCGTCAACCGGGTGGGCGACTTCGGCTTCCTGCTGGGCATCTTCCTGATCGGCGTGACTTTGATGCCGCACCTGGGCCAAGGGGAGGGGCTGCTCAGTTTCCGCACCCTGCAGCACCACTCCGGGCTCATGGCGCCTGTGGCCACGGCCATCTGCCTGTTGCTGTTCCTGGGGGCCACGGGCAAGTCGGCCCAGATTCCCTTGTACATCTGGCTGCCCGACGCCATGGCCGGGCCGACCCCGGTCAGCGCCCTGATCCACGCCGCCACCATGGTCACCGCCGGTGTCTACATGGTGGCCCGCATGAACTTCCTGTTCATCCTGTCGCCCACGGCCATGACCGTGGTCGCGGCGGTCGGGGTCGT
Source organism: Candidatus Krumholzibacteriota bacterium (assembly GCA_039714075.1). GTDB lineage: Bacteria > Krumholzibacteriota > Krumholzibacteriia > LZORAL124-64-63 > LZORAL124-64-63 > JAGLCY01. The sequence goes on from JBDLKA010000039.1 coordinate 21,874, forward strand.
GACGGCCATTTTCGCCGCCACCATCGCCCTGACCCAGAACGACATCAAGAAGGTCCTGGCCTATTCCACCGTCAGCCAGCTCGGTTACATGATGCTGGCCTGCGGGGTGGGGGCCTTCGGCATCGGGATCTTCCACGTCATGACCCACGCCTTCTTCAAGGCCCTGCTGTTCCTCGGCTCCGGTTCGGTGATCCACGCCATGAGCAACGAACAGGATATGCGGGTCATGGGCGGGCTGAAGGACAAGCTGCCGGTCACCTACTGGACCTTCCTGGTCGGGACCCTGGCCCTGGCCGGCATTTTTCCGCTGGCTGGTTTCTTCAGCAAGGACGAGATCCTCTGGAAAGCTTTCAGCAGTGATCTGGGAGGTGTGCTGCCCTGGGCCATCGGGTTCCTGGCCGCGGGCCTGACCGCCTTCTACATGATGCGCCTGGTGGTGTTGACCTTCTTCGGTGAAAACCGCGCCAGCGCGGAAGTCAGAAGTCACATCCACGAATCCCCGGCCACCATGACGATGCCGCTGGTCATCCTGGCCGTGCTGTCGGTCGTCGGCGGCTGGATCGGCTGGCCCCACTTCATGGGCGGCGGCGCCTGGTTCGAGCAGTGGCTCGAGCCTGTTTTCGCCGGAACTCATGCGGCGGATCACGGCGGTCACGGGGTCATCACCCACGCCATGGAAACGGCGGGCCATGTCGCCACCGGCGGCCACGCGGCGGGCGAGGCCATGCACGACACGATGATGGAATGGATCCTGGCTGGGGCGTCCCTGGTCTGGGGGCTGCTCGGGCTTAGTGTCGGCTGGTTCGTCTACATGAAGAAGATTTCCATCGCGACGGCCTTCAGGAACATGGCCGGTGGGTTCCCCCACAAGGTCCTGCTCAACAAATACTACGTGGACGAGGCTTATGAAGGCACCTTCATTCGTCCGGGTTACCGCCTGTCGAAAAGTATCTTATGGAAGATCGTGGACGCGGGTCTGATCGACGGTCTTCTGGTCAACGGTTCCGCCCTCGTGGTGGCGATCACCGGGTCGATGCTGCGGCTGTTCCAGAACGGAATGGTCCGCTTCTACGCCTGGTCGTTCACCGTCGGGGTCACGGTCTTTGTCCTTTACCTCAGTTTCTCGGGCTAGGAGGACGCCGGTTTGTCGCTGATAACTGATCACATCCTGACGTGGGTCACCTTTCTGCCGCTGCTCGGTTCGGTGCTGCTGTGGACGGTCATCCGGCGTGATTCCCACGCCCGCATCTTCGCCCTGGTCGTGGCGGTGGCGGACTTCGTCCTTTCGTTGCACCTGTGGTTCCACTTCGACAGTGGCAACGGGAACGACCAGTTCGTCGAAAAGGTCGCCTGGCTGTTCAACGGGCAGGTCAGCTACCACCTGGGCATGGACGGCATCAGCCTGGTCCTGGTGATGCTGACCACCTTCCTGGGCCCGCTGATCATCCTGTCCACCTTCAAGGCCGTCAACGACCGCGTGCGCGAATTCATGGCCTTCATCCTGTTCCTGCAGACGGCGATGATCGGCACCTTCTTCGCCCGGGATATGCTGCTGTTCTACGTTTTCTGGGAAGCCATGCTGATCCCGATGTACTTCATCATCGGCATCTGGGGCGGCCAGCGGCGCATCTACGCCGCGGTGAAATTCTTCATCTTCACCATGGTCGGTTCGGTCTTCATGTTGGTCGGCATCCTGTACCTGTACTTCCAGGCCGGCAGCATGAACCTGACCGACTTCCTGAACGTCAGCCTGGGCCACGAGGCCCAGCTATGGCTGTTCGCGGCCTTCTTCCTGGCCTTCGCCATCAAGGTTCCGGTATTCCCCCTGCACACCTGGCTCCCCGACGCCCACGTCGAGGCGCCCACCGCCGGTTCGGTCGTTCTGGCCGGCGTGCTGCTGAAGATGGGCACCTACGGCATGTTGCGCTTCGCCATGCCCCTGTTCCCGGAGGGGGTCGAGTTCTTCGCGCCGGCGATCAGCATCCTGGCGGTGATCGGAATCATCTACGGCGCCCTGGTGGCCATGGTGCAGCCGGACGTCAAGAAGCTGGTGGCCTATTCTTCTGTCAGCCACCTCGGTTTCGTGGTTTTGGGGCTGTTCAGCCTGACGCCGCTGGGCGTGGCCGGCGGGATCTTCACGATGCTGGCCCACGGCCTGTCCACCGGCGCCCTGTTCCTTCTGGTCGGGGTGATCTACGAACGACGCCACACGCGGCAGATCGCCGACTTCGGCGGCCTGGCCCACGGGATGCCCGTCTACGCCTCCTTCTTCATGATCGCGACCCTGGCCAGCGTCGGGTTGCCCGGCATGGCCGGTTTCATCGGCGAATTCCTGATCCTGTTCGGGACCTTCGGCAGCGAGACACTCGCCAACGCACGGTTGATGGCCGTCCTGGCGGCCACCGGCGTGGTCCTGGGGGCCATCTATATGCTTTGGGTGTACCAGCGGGTCTTCTTCGGCAAGCTGGCCAATGAAAAGAACCAGGGGCTGCCCGATCTGAGCTTCCGGGAAGTGGTCGTGCTGCTGCCCATCGTGATCTTCATGTTCTGGCTGGGTGTCAGGCCCGGCCTGATCCTGGACAAGGTCGAAACCAGCGTGGCGACAGTTCTGGCGCCCCTTAACGGAGGGCTCCCCGCCGCCGGAGAAGATCCGTCCCATCATGTCCGCCGGATCGATACGGAATCCGAACCAGAATCCGCAACGGAAACCCCGGTCTTTGTCATCCGGGACACGGAGAACCAGTGATGAATGAATTTTTCGCTCCGAATATCAGCGGCCAGTGGGGGGACCTGCTGCCCTATCTGATCGTGGCGGTCGGCGGCCTGCTGGTCATGGTGGTGGATTCCTTCGTCCGCACGCTCAAGAAGGACCACCTGTCGTACCTGACCATGTTCATCCTGATCGGCGCGGTCATCGTGCAGATCGTCGGCCAGCGCAACGACGGCGCGGTACTCGGCGGCATGATGATCATCGGGGACTTCACCCGGTTCTTCAACTATCTGTTCGCGGGCATCGGGGTGATGACCACCATTTTCGCCACCGGCCTTTTCGACCGCGAGGGCAAATACCGTCCCGAGTTCTATCCGCTGCTGCTGTTCAGCATCCTGGGTATGATGGTCCTGGTGGCCGCCAACGATTTGATGACGGTATTCCTCGGTCTGGAAACCATGAGCCTGGCCACCTACATCCTGGTCGGCGGGGTGCGGGGCAACATCCGCAGCAGCGAGGCCGGTTTCAAGTACCTGGTCCTGGGCGGTTTTTCCTCGGCCTTCCTGCTGATGGGCATGGCCCTGATCTACGGCTTCGCCGGCGGGACGGGTTTCGCCGACATCACCGAGGCCCTGATGGTGCGGGATCCCGACGTGCTGATCGTGGGGCTGGGCTCGGCCCTGATGCTGGTGGGCTTCGGCTTCAAGGTGGCGATGGTCCCGTTCCACATGTGGACGCCCGACGTCTACGACGGCGCCCCCTCGTACGTCACCGGTTTCATGGCGACGGCCATCAAGGCTGCCGGCATCGCCATCCTGGTGCGCTTCGTCATCCTGATGCAGCCCCAGATGGCCTTCGCCTGGTACCCGGTCCTGACGGTGCTGGCCGTCGTGACCATGAGTGTGGGCAACCTGGTGGCCCTGGCGCAGAGCAACATCAAACGCATGCTGGCCTGGTCCAGCGTCGCCCACGCGGGTTACCTGTTGCTGGGCGTGGTGACCCTGATCTCACCGCCGGCGGGCGGCTCGGACATGATGATGATGGGCCAGGAGGTGGGGGAGTCCGCCGGGTCGGCCATCCTGTTCTATCTGGTGGGTTACAGCCTGATGAACCTGGCCGCCTTCGGCATCATCAACGTCATGAGCGACAAGTCCGGACGGGACGCCGACGATATCAACGGTTACGCGGGGCTGAGCCGCCGCCAACCCCTGGCCGCGGCTACCCTCGGCATCGCGCTGCTGTCCCTGGCCGGGATTCCTCCCTTCGTCGGGTTCATGGCCAAGTTCTACCTGTTCAGCGCCGTGGTGCGCGCGGGGTTGATTCCGCTGGCCATCATCGGGGTCGTCAATTCCCTGGTTTCGGTCTACTACTATCTGCGCGTCCTGGTGCTGATGTACATGAAGGAGCCCGAGGAATCGAGCTACCGTGGCACTGAACTGGTGTCCGTGGTTACTTCGGGCGTGCTGGCGCTGCTGGTGATCTGGCTCGGCGTGATGCCCGAGGCCTTCCACCGGGCGGCCCTGGTCATATTCAGGCAGTTCCAATTCTAGAATTAAACTTCCGGTTCGCTTATGATCGGCCCCGCCCCACGGCGGGGCCGCTTTTTTCACGCCGTATCCCGGAGACGAAATGCTCATCCTTTTGAACAGCACCAAGACCATGGATTTGACGGTGCCGGTGCCCGGCCGCCTGAAAACGACCGAACCCGCTTTCCTGGCTGTCGCCCGCGACCTGGCCGGTCCCCTGGCGAAGATCAGTCTGGCCCGTCTGGACACCCTGATGGATGTCAAAGGCAAGCTGGCCGACCGGACCCGGGCCGACCTGGCCCTGTGGGGCAAGGAAGGGCGCGAGAGCCGGCCCGCCCTGCTGGCTTTTACCGGACTGGTCTACAAATACCTGGACGCCCCGTCCCTGAAGGCGGCCGAATGGAACCGGGCCCGAAAATGTCTGCGCATCCTTTCCGGATTGTACGGGTTGCTGGGCCCCCTGGACGAAGTGGAGGCCTACCGCCTGGAAATGGGCAGCAAGGTCAAACCAAAAGGGGCGAAGAACCTGACCGTATTCTGGCGGGATCGCCTGACGGCCGCCCTGAACGCCGAATTGAAGGCCGCCGAACCGGTGGTCAGCGTCGCTTCGCAGGAGTACGTCAAGGCCCTGGATATCAAGAACCTGAAGGGTCCCTTGATCAGCCCGGTGTTCAAGGAGGAAAGGCCCGACGGTTCCCTGCGGACCGCCCCGGTCCACGCCAAGATGGCGCGGGGCGCCCTGGTGCGCTACGCCTTGAAGACCGGGGCCCGGACCCCGGAGGATTTCCTGGGCTTCGGCGAGATGGGCTGGGAGGCCGCCTCCGAACCGCCGGCTTCCGGTCCTTGGCTGTTTGTCCGGGCCCATCGGGGATGAGACCGTTTACCACCAACCGTTGAGGGGAGAAACGGATGGCCGACAGACCAGCCGCCCGACTCAGGAAACTCGAAGGTTTGCGCTTCAGCTTCGCCGCAGGGGCGTCCGTCCGGAAACGGGAACTGCTGACCGGATTGGCAGCCGCGGGCCTGGACAACCCGACCCAGGTGCTGCGTCTTCACGAAGTGTTGTGTTTCATGAGGGCCTACCCCGACGATCCGGCCCTGCTGGCGCAGGTCGAAGACATGCTGGAGGGCTTCGTCCGGCGGACGGACCTGCGGCGCCACCGGAAATCACTGGCCGACTCCGGCATCGCGGGCACTTCGATCCACTACGAATTCTACCACCGGATGGCCGTCTGGCTGGCCGACCGTTGGCCGGACCGTCTGCGCATCGATTGGCCGCAATGCGAATCCGTGGACGCCATCGAAAACATCCTGCCGCACCTCGGTCTCTTCAACGAATCGCCCGCTTTGGATGAACAGCCCTTCACGGCCCGACAGTGGCTGGACAGGATGAAGGGCCCCGCGGAGACCGCCGCGGCTTTCCTGGTGCGCCGAATAGCCAAGCTGAAGATGGATCCCTTTTTGCGGGAAAGATTCTTCGAGGGCCTGGCTGTGCCGATGGTCATCGATCCCGGGCCCGGCGGTCCCTCGCGGACCGGGGCCTGGTCGCCAATCCGCCCGCCCCATTTTCAGACCGGTCCCCTGCGCCGGGGCCGACCGGACCTGGCCGCCGAACTCAAGCGTTCCTGTCCTGACATACGCTTTGTCCATCCCCCGAAAGGCGAAGAGCTCCTGGACCTGTGCCGGGAAGCCCTGGTGACGCGCAGCCGCGACCTGGATGCCTTCGCCTTCGGGGATGTCCGGGACGTCCGCCTGGCCGACTGCGGCGACGGCCTGACCGTGGTTTTCATCGGGATGGTGCCCGAACGCCGCCTGATGTTCGAGACCGTCTACGGCTACGTCCTGCTGAAAAACGGGGTGCCGCTGGGGTACGGGGTGATCAGCGCCCTGTTCCGGTCGGTCGAAGTGGCCTTCAACGTCTTCGACACATTTCGCGGCGTGGAGGCGGGGTTCATCTTCACCCGGCTGCTGACCACGCTGCGGCACATGTTCAAAGCCCGGACCTTTACCCTGTTTCCCTACCAGCTGGGTGGTGAGGGGAACGAGGAAGGCCTGGCCTCGGGCGCCTGGTGGTTCTACCAGAAGCTGGGTTTTCGGCCCCGGGACGGGGAACTGCTTGAATTGATGAACGTAGAACTGGACCGGATGCGAAAATCACCCGGACACCGCTCTAGCCGCGGGGTCCTGAAACGGCTGGCCGCCGAAAACGTGTACTACGACCTGGGCAAGCCGCGCCGGGACGTCATCGGGGAACTGCCCCTGGCGAACATCGGCACCCACCTCACCGACTATCTGGCCGGCAGGTTCGGCTCCCGGCGGGATCGCGCCGCGGCGGTGTGCGGGAAGGAAGCTGCCGGGTTGCTGGGGATACGCCCTTCGGCCCGGTTCAGCATTGACGAAAAGCTGGCCTGGGGCCGATGGGCTCCGTTGGTGATGATCCTGCCAGGGGTGGAGGGCTGGCCCCAGGATGAGAAGCGGGCCCTGGTCGAGGTCATCCGGGCCAAGGGCGGGCGCCGGGAATCGGATTTCACCCTGAAGTTCGACGCACACACCAAGCTGCGCC
>JBDLKA010000040.1:0-28493 GCA_039714075.1 Candidatus Krumholzibacteriota bacterium
ATGGCCTGGCCGGTAAGCTGACTCGGCAGGTGGAGGTCGGTCACCTGGCCGACAAATTCCAGTTCCACCTCATCGGGTTCCAATTCTCCGGAGGCCTTTACCCGGATACCGGGCATGTCGATATCGAGGGTATCCAAACGGGCGGTCAGATACCGGAGACCGTGTTCCCTCAAGGCATCAAGATCCGTTTCGGCTGAACCGGCGATCACGCCCTTGTCCATCCAGGGGCTCGAGCCAAGGTCCAGATGCAGGGCGCCCCGGGCCACAGGGGCCTCGTAGGCGCCGGTGACGGCCAGGTTTCCCGACACGGACTCGAATTCCCCGTGCGGAAAATCCTCCGGCAGCCACGAGTGGAAATACGAAGACCCGGGCAACAGGAAACCGCAATCGAGACGGCCGGTGTACCTGGGCCCGGCTCTGTCGAGTGCGGCCACCGCATCCAGACGGACCGGCCCCGTGTCCCGCCAGACGTCCCGCGACTGGGGATTCATCAGGGAGGCCACCAGCCCGGGCAGGGTGCTGTCCGCCAGGGTGACCGCCAGATCCAGGCCGGCCTCTTCGGATCCCCAATCCCCGGAAGCCGCCACGGTCAGGCCGTGCAGAGCGAGGTCCAGGGTATCCAGGTGTGCGGTGAGCACCTGGATTCCGTGGACCCTCATAGAGTCGATGTCCGCCTCGACGCCACCGGCGACCAGGCCGTTTTCCACCCAGGTGTCCGAACCCAGATCCAGACGCAGGGTGCCTTTGGCCAAGGGATCGGTATAGCTACCGGCGACATCCAGGTGTCCCGTCACCGGCCCGAACTCCTCGCAGGGAAAATCCTGTGGCAGCCAGGGACGGAAGGAAGCGGAGCCGGGCAGACCGAAGTCGCCGGCCAATTGTCCCGAAAATTCGCCGTCGCTCCAATCGCCGCCGGCGGGAATTTCGAGTGACAATCCGAGACCCAGTTCCGCGACCGACACCTCCAGCACGGGCGCACCGGCGGTATCGCCGAGGGCGGCCAGGAACCGGGCGCCGACATGTTCGACATCAAGGGTGGCGGGAGCGGCATTGCCGGCGTCGGCCCGGCCGACCAGTTCCAGATCGCGGACGGCCATGCCGGGTGCCAGCCGGGCCCGGGCCACTGCCAGGTCGACTTTGGCCACGACGACCGACGGCATACCGGGCAGGCTGCCGGGTTGGAGGAAGGGCACCTCTCCGGGAGGTTCTTCGGTCAGCGTGGAGTCGGGACGAATCGTTGCCGCGGTGTCCTCGAAGGCCGCGGCCATGGCGGGAACATCAAGATTGCGGATTTCCAGAAGCAGGGAATCGACCCGCCCGTTCTTTTTTCTCAGGGCGTCCATATCCAGGGCAAGATCCAGCCTGGCCACATCGGCCAGGGTGTCGCCGGGCGCGGCTGCGGAACCCGTGACCCAGAGCACATCATCAAGGACGAGACGACCCAACGAAGGCCAGTTGGATTCCCCCACGGTGAGTCGGCCGGGCATGGCTTCATCGGCAAACCGGATACCCCAGCCCAACAGGGCGCCGCGGGTCTGGGGAATCAGGAGGACCAGGGCCAAAACGAGAATCAGACCAGTCAACAGGAGCAGGACCCAGGTCAGCATCCGGCGCACCAAGCGGAGATACCTCTTCCACGAGGGCGGTTTCCCCTCATGCCCGTCGGGCCGGTTTGGTTTCCTGATCACGCCTACCATGGGTATCCGATTCCGAAATGGAAGATATCGCGGGGCTGCCCCTCGATCCGGTTGGACACGTTCCAGCCGTAGCCGGCGCGCACCGGACCCAAAGGTGTCCGCAGATCAAGGTCCACGCCGATGGCCAGGGGGATCCCCGCCAGGGTGGCTTCCCGCGGTTTGTCCCACACCTGGCCGGCATCCGCGAAAACAGCCGTCTCGAGAATCCAGATCAGGGGGAACCGCACTTCCAGTCCCGCCAGGGCCACGAATTCCCCCCCGAGGGCGTTGCCGCCGGCATCGAGCGGTCCGAGTTTCCGCCGCCCGTAACCGCGGTGGGTGTTGTATCCGCCGGCATAGAATCGCCGGGTGGCCAATACCTCGACCGCCTCACCCAGCGGTGTCTCCCAACCCACCCGGACCCGGCCGGCGATGACGACGGGTTCCACAGGCGTACGGTAGACCGACGCATCCCCTTGAATGGCGACATAGGGAATTTCGGAAAAGAAACCCGGCGGGGCCACCGTGAAGGAGGTCTTCAGATACCCCCCCGTTTCGGGAAACAGCGGGTCGTTCGTACGGTCCCATTTCACGTCGGTCCATATTTCCATCAGCCGGCCCTGGCTCTCCGGTACGTCCGACGCCTCGGGAATCACCCGGTTCACGTCGGTAAAGGAAAACGTGAGCCCGAGATTCCAGATGTTCCGGTTGCGCGGCCGGAAGGACTGGATGAGTTCGACCCTGGATTCGTGGGAGAGGTAGGCGTCTTCGTCCTCGACCAGGAAACCCAGCCCGGCCCGCGTCCGCGCCCGGGGGGAAAGAATCCCCAGCCAGTTGACGCCGGCTCCCGCGCCCAGCCGATGGGTGCCGACCACCCCGGCGACGTCGAAACCGACACCGTGTCCGAACAGGTTCCGGTGCCGCCACCCTCCCCTGACCAGCCAGGGGTTGTCCGAGAAGGTGCCCACGCCCGCTTCCAGCATTTTCATGCGGCCGTTTTCCAGATTGGCGACCAGTTTCAGCTCACCCGGACCGACGGGTTCGACTTCCAGGACCACCATGCTGAACAACTGGGTGCTGCGCAGATCGAGCGAGGCGTTGGAAATCAACTGGAGGGAATAGTCCACACCCGCCTCGATGTTCATGACCCTGCGGGCCACTTTCATCAGGTCGTCACTGCACCCGCGGATTTCAACCCGGGTAATCCGGTAGAATTCGCCGGGCGTCACCTCGAACAACACGGCCACCAGGCCCGGGCCCATGGGTTCGAGAGTGTAGGTCACCTCCACGGTGGCAAATCCCGAGTCGAGCAGGTGCTGTTTCAGATGGGAATGGGCCTCCACCACTTTCACATCGCTGAAGATTTCTCCCACCGTCAGGGTTTTATTGTCGGTGGTATCCGGAAAGTCGATCGCTTCAGGCCAACCGTCATACTCGATCCTGCCGATCCGCACCGGATTCCCGGGCACAACCCGCAGGACAAGATCCAATTGCCTGGCCTCGGTCTCGGGAACGGCCACTGGTTCCACGGTGGCGGCGGGGTAACCGTTCTGGGCCAGGAACAACCGGATCCGGGCCAGATCCTCCGCCAGCGTCTTCACCGAAAAATCCGGACGCTGCATGCCGCCGAGAAGTTTCCATTTCCCGCTCTGGGCCAGGCCGCGTTGCAGGCCCCTCTCAAGCTCCCGGGGCATTCCCTCCACGGCAAAGGACTTAATCTTCCAGCCGTTGTAGGACTCCCATTCCCCGTTGCCCTGGGCCTGCGAAAAGCCCGCCGACATGCCGGTCAGCAGAATGGCGGCCACCATGACAAGATGGAGAGATCGAAGGGTCAATTCGGCAAATCCTCGGTGAGGGGTCGGGACAACGGCTCCAATCGCCTTCAGGATAATGCCCGGTCGGCGGCCTGTCCATGTCTCGGGTCTGCAGCGGCCATTCCGGGTCGCCACAAGCCGTGGCTCAGGTTATCATGGGGCCTGCCTTCCCGAACCCGACCAAATCCGAAAGGGCGCCATGGGCACCATCAACCAGGCCGATCCGATCTATCTGGACTACAACGCCACCACTCCGGTGGATCGTCGCGTGGCCGACGCCATGACACCCTACCTGCGGGAGCATTTCGGGAATCCCTCGAGCAGCCATGTCCTGGGTCAGCGCACCCGGGCCGCCGTGGAAAACGCGCGTCGCCAGGCGGCTTCCTTTTTGGGAGCCGAACCGGACGGCATCATTTTCACCAGCGGTGGCACCGAAGCCAACAACCACGCCATCATCGGTGCGGCGACGGCGCGCCGTGACCGGGGCCGTCATATCGTGACCACGGCGGTGGAGCACCCGGCCGTCAGCGAAGTCTGCCGGCATCTCGAATCACGCGGCTTCTCCACCACTTATGTCCCGGTCGATGAAAATTGCCGTGTGGACCCCGACCAGGTTGCCGCTGCCTGCAACGAGCAGACGGTTCTCGTATCGGTGATGCACGCCAACAACGAGGTCGGCACCCTGCAACCGGTGGCCGAGATTGCCGCGCAGGCCAGGCAGCGGGGTATACTCAGCCATTCGGATTGCGCCCAATCCGCGGGAAAAATTCCCGTGACCCTGGATGGCCTGGGCGTGGACATGATCTCGGTGGCCGGACACAAATTATACGGTCCCAAGGGGGTGGGCCTGCTTTGCCTGCGGCCCGGGCTGGAAATACCCAACCTCATGTTCGGTGCGGGACACGAAGGCGGACGTCGGCCCGGGACGGAAAACATCATGGAGATCGTGGGCCTGGGTGTCGCTTGTGAACTGGCGGCCGCCGACCTGGATCATGAAGGGCCCCGCCTGACCGCTTTGCGCGACCGTCTTCAGACCGATTTGCTCACGGCCTTCCCTGAAGGCAGGGTCAACGGTCACCGGGAATTGCGCCTGCCCAACACACTGAGTTTCAGCGTGCCGGACGTCACCGCCTCGGCCATCATCGGGAATCTGCCGCAGGTGGCGGTATCCGCGGGCGCCGCCTGCCACGGGGACGGCGGGGTGACCATCTCCCATGTGCTGGCCGCCATGAACGTGAAGGAAAAATACGCTCTGGGAACGATCCGTCTCTCGGTGGGTCGGATGACGACGGAGCAGGATATCGACGCTGGTGCCGCCGCAGTCATCCTGGCCGTCAAGGCCGCCCGGAAGGAAACGGCCTGTTAAAGGTCAGGATTTATTATCCGGCATGGAGGGCTTCAGGGTCTCCAACTGGGCCCGCAGGGTCGGGCAGGGATTTTCCTCGGACAGGATCTCGGCCAGGGAGGTTCCTTCAAAGGCCCTTTGCACCATGGCCATGGCCTGATCAAGTCGGTTGTGCAAGGGGCAAAGATCAGAGCTGTGCCCTTCCAGGTCCAAGGGGCAGGCTTCAATCCTCTTGTAGGGACTGACCGCGTTCAGGACTTCCAGCATATTCAGGTCCCCCGGCTCCTTCGCCAGGACGAAACCGCCTCTCAATCCCCGCGTCGAATGAACCAGACCGGCCCTGACCAGGGATTGAAGCACCTTGGACAAATAGCTTTGGGGAACCTTCATGGTTTCGGCGATCTGGCGGGTGGTCATGGGGCTACCGTCCCCGGCACCCAGAGCCACCATGGCACGCATCGCATATTCAATGGTAAGGGAAAACAATGAGGATCCACCTTCGGTCTAAATTTGGTCGGCACAGGCAAATTCCCTAATCAGACATTGATATCCAATTTACAAGGACAAATGGAGCCTGTCAACGACCGAAGGAGAACCCCACCCTGACGATGAAATAGTCCCAGTTGTAGGTCATCTTGCCGGCAAGGGGCGGAAGGTTGACGGAATCGAAACGATTGTAGGTGTACTCGCCGACCAGTTCGATATTGTTCATCTTGAAACCAAGGCCGCCGCTGTAGGCGGGAGTGTTGACGCTGGTTTTGAAAAACCCGATGGTCTGCATTTCGTCCCGGTAGATATTGTGGGCCAGGGCGATGCCACCGGTCAGGAAAGGCCGGAAGGAAGATCGCGGACTGCCCGTGAACACATGGAAATCCAAACCGTATTTGTAGGTGGACGCCCGGACCGTATAGGCCAGGTTCTGGCTGCCCTCGTAGTCGGTGACGCCCGAGGCCGAGCCCATCCTGATGTAGTGGAAAGCGGGTGATACGGCGAAATAATCGCTCAGATAACCACGGATGCGGAAACCGACTTCATATCCGGTGCCCTGTCCCAAGCCCCGCACATTGGCCATGGGGTCTTCACTGACCAGATGAAGTTCATCCTTCTGGTCACCCATGGGTTCTGCAAGGCCCCCTTCCACGAGAAACTCATGACTGGACTGACCGCGCTGGTACTGTGACCCGCCATGGCCAAGAACAATTCTAGCCTCGGCCTCGGACACCTGGGACATGACTCCCAAGAGTATCAGCAGCACGAAGTATGCGGTTCCGTTCGTCAGGCGTTTCATGAGCTTCCTCCTCCGGTGAATTAGGCCGGATCGAAAGGGGGCCTGCATGGACTCTCAATCCATCAGTGAATATGCAGGGAGGATGCCCGTTGGCGGGACCAATACAATAAAGTTTTAAGCCATTTATTTGCAGATGGTTGCAAATAATAATCAACGTAATTTACGAACCTGAAGGGCCTGTGGCGGCCCACCGCTGTGCCCCCAGTAGGACACTCGCGGACCAAAAAGGACAGCTGCCCGGAGTTCATCTCCGGGCAGCCGCACAAGGTTGACCGCTCAATTGGTGGTCACATTGGTCACGGTTTTACCCGCGATGCCGAGTTTTTCCATCTGCCGGTACAGGGTGCTGCGGCTGACGCCCAACAGTCGGGCCGCCTGGGCGCGGTTGCCGTCGGTCTCGGCCAGGGCCAGCAGGATACGGGACCGGCCCGTTTCCATTTTATCGTGCTGACGTGGTCCGCGGCCCGGCACGACCGTCAATTGGACGTGGCCCGGATCGGTCGCCCCGGAAATATTTCCCGGACCCTGGAAACACCAGACCCGATCATCGCCACCCCCGACTTCGACCTGGACACGGCCCCGGGACTCGACCTGGACCTTGGCCTGTCGGGCCACCATGGCGATTTCACGCACGTTGCCCGGCCACTCGTACCCGAGCATCAGGTCCAGGCTTTCCTGGTCGAAGAAATCCCGCAGCTCGACCGGCTGTCCCGACGCCAGGGTCAGGAAGTGGCGCAGCAACGGCAGGATGTCTTCGGTCCGGGATGTGATCGGAGGCAGTTTGAGTTCCAGGATCTTCAACCGGTAATACAGATCCGCGCGGAATTTCCCTTCGGCCACCAGCTTCTGCAGATCGGCGTTGGTCGCGGCGACCAGACGGATGTTGGTCCGTCGCTGGGAAGGATCACCAATGGCCTGGTAGGTACCGTCCTGCAACAGGCGCAGCAGTTGCGGCTGCAGTTCCAGGGGCAGGTCGCCGATTTCATCCAGGAACAGGGTCCCGCCGTCGGCCTTGGCCGCCAGGCCGATGCCGTCGCGCTCCGCGCCGCTGAACGAGCCCCGCGTGTGGCCGAAAAATTCCCGGGCAAAAATCGTCTCGGGAATGGCGGAAACATTGACGCTCACCAGTTCGGCCGACCGTCGGCCGCTCTGGCGGTGAAGGCGCCGCGCGAAAAGTTCCTTGCCGGTCCCGGTTGCCCCGGTGATCAGAACCGGTTCATCCGAGTCGGCAAAAGCGTCCGCCAACTGGATGAGATCCCGCATTCCGGGAGACACATGGATGATGGGGCCGGCCTCGGCATGTTTCGGCCGGTTGCCGTGCAGGCGATCGGTGGCGACGATCATGCGCTCGGTCTTTTCCAGATCGGCCCGGCGGCCGGAAATGAGGGAGACCAGCTTGCGGGCCGCCAGGATCCAATGATCCACTTCCATCTTCAGGAACAGGTCCAGGGCGGACATGGACGCCTTCCAGGCCTCGTCCAGAAGGGTGGCCGGGTCCTGGCACAGGCCGCTGTCCAGCCGGGCCAGACGCGCCCGGGCCAGGGTCATCTGGGCCAGGCCCAGTTCATGGCGAGCCCCCACGCTCCGGAGCAGGCGTGTCGCTTCGACCGCGTGATGGGCCGCGGAATCGAGATCCCCGAGTCCCAGCAGGTTCTCCCCGAGGACACGGCGGACCACGCCTTCCTCGTAACGATCACCCTGCCGGCGCGTCTTGGTCAGGGCGCTGCCCAGAACCGTCACCGCTTCGGAATGGCGGCCGAGTTTTTCCAGACACTCTCCCTGCCGGCGCAGGACTTCCATGACGATGTCGCCGTCCGGGGCAATGCTGCGGCCGATGGCCAGGGCGCGGCTGTAGTAGCGGCGGGCCTTGTCGATGGCGCCTTCGTCCCGGCAAACGTCACCCATGAACTCCAGGGCCAGGGCTTCCTCGCGCGAAAGCATCAACTGGTTCGCCACTTCGTAGGCCGTCATCAGCCGGTCGCGGGCCGCTTCGAAATGCCGCTGCAGACGCAGGGTGTTGCCCTGGGCAATGGCGCACCGGCACAGGCTGACCTTGGCGTCGACTTCCTTCAACAGACGCGCGGCCGCATCCAACTCGGCCAAGGACCGGCCGAGGTGGCCCTGCTTGTAGAAGGCGATGCCGATGTTCATCCGGTTGCCGCCCATGTTCTTGAACATGCCCAACTGCGTGTGCAGGTCCAGGGCGCGCCGGAACCACAGTTCGGCTTTCGGGTAATCGGCCGTCTTGAAGGTGATGACGCCCAGCAGGTTGGCGGTGCGGGCACATTCAAAATCACGATTCAGGACCTTGAAAATGGAATAGGCGGCTTCGGTATCATCCCGGGCACGGTCAGGATCGCCCAGATGGGTATAGGCCAACCCCCGCAAATACAGGAAATCCGCGATCACCGGTGGCAGGTTGTGACGGTGCGCATCGATGTACCGGGTGGTCTCGTCCACCACCAGAACGTAATCTCCCCGCTTGCAGGCGAAAGCCAGCTGGACGGCATCCAGTTCCGGTGATTCTTCCGCCACCATGCCCCACTTGCCGGCGGAGGCCTGCAGCACCTCGAAATCATCGAACCTTTCCAGCTGGAAAAGATTCTTCGCGCACAGAACCACGGCGTCCTGCAACTTGGGAGCCGAGGGGTCGGGCACTAGGGACAACGGGGGCCGTTCCCCCGCGTCGACCTCGTCCAGGCAGCGCCGGGCGGCTGCGAGAGAGGCCTCATAGTCCTCTTTCAAATGTGCCTGCCAGGCTGTCTCCCAGGTCGAGGGATCAAGAAGGAGATCCTTCAGGGGACCGTCGCCAGAGCGAGCGACGATTCCAGGGCGAACTTTCTCAGGGCGCATTGTAATCCCCCACGCCAAGATCGAGCAGGCCGAGATCGGTATTGTCCACGACAATGATCCGGAGGATGACGATCCCACCCAGGTATTCGGGGACCACCAGTACCCGGAGCCGGCTGGAGCTGAATCCCAGCAGGTCGAAGAATCGGGTCGTTGTGGAATCATTGTGGATGTCGCTTCCGCCACCGCCACCGCCGCCCACATCATTGGTGTCCAGGGGATCACCTTCACTGCCGTCGCCGGTGCCGCCGCCGCCCAGACTCATTTCCTTCTTGGCCAAAGCGCCCGTCGGAGCTAAAAAGCTCGCGACCAGGAAAGCGGGAACAAGCAACGACACGAGACGGCCAGACAATTTGGAGATCAATTTTTTCATGACTCCCTCCCAAGGGATTTGACCGGACCGTCGAGATTTAAGCTTATCCCGAGGGTTGAAATACACTAACAATCCGGGCAGGTCTATCAGGGGACGTTTTCTGAAGCTACGGAATTGGCGGAGGAAAGAAAAGAGGGCCGGTCCACTTTATGGTCCGGCCCTCGAAATCAAGCTGGGGGTTGTCAGGCGTGAACCGGGACCCACCGGGACAGTGCTTCGCGAAGGACTTCCGGTTCAAACGGCTTGTAGAGGAAGTCGTTGGCCCCCGCACGCTGGAATTCGTCAAGGCGGTCTCCGGGGTTGAACGAGGTCACGATCAGGATGGGTACGGGGCGAATGCGGTAGGGATGCTCGGGTGGAAGTTCGGCCTCCAGTTCGCGGATGGCCCGGCTGGCTTCCATTCCGTTCATGCCCGGCATGTTCATGTCCATGAGGACCAGATCGTAGCGTGCTTCAGGACAGCCGTCCCGGAACAGGGCCATCGCGTAATCCCCGGTGGTGGCGGGATCCACCTGGCAACCCATGCGTCCCAGCAAGCGGCTGCCCACGGCCAGGTTGACGGGTGCGTCGTCCACCAGCAGGATGCGCAGGGGGTGGGCGTCACGATCCACGCCGGGCACGTCGATTTTCCGGTCGCGAATGGATCCCGAACGGCGGCGGGGCAAGGGAGGATGATCTCTGAATCCTGGACACATGGCGAACCTCGGTTTCCGGTCAGGGGAATAAGTTGCCTGCCCTGGAAATTTCGGCCGCAAACGGCGCTTTTTTAGTCGGAAATGAGGCTCGCAACACCGGCCGCACAACCGTTGCAATATTTTGCAACTACCGCCTGACCCGGACTCGTGGTACATTGTGCGGATTGTGAATCCCCAAATCCCTCAAGGAGTCGCCATGGAATACAGGTTTCTGGGCAAATCGGGCTTGAAGGTCTCTGCCCTTTCCTTTGGCGCCTGGGTCACCTTCCAGGACCAACTCGACGTGGCCAAGGCCCATGAGTGCATGAAAACGGCCTTTGATGCCGGGGTGAATTTTTTCGACAATGCCGAAGTCTATGCCGGGGGGATGGCCGAGACCATCATGGGGCAGGTCATCAACAAGGCCGGTTGGCGGCGCAGCGACCTGGTGATCTCGACCAAGATCTTCTGGGGCGGTACGCCCCAGGGTCCCGGGCAGCCGTTCAAATACGGTCCCAACGACCGCGGCCTGTCGCGCAAGCACATCATCGAAGGGACGGACGCCGCGCTCGAGAGGTTGGACCTGGACTACGTCGACCTCCTGTTCTGCCACCGGCCGGACATCGACACCCCCATCGAGGAAACCGTGTGGGCGATGAACCACGTGCTGCAGCAGGGCAAGGCCCTGTACTGGGGCACCAGCGAGTGGTCCGCCGCCCAGGTCCGCCGGGCCTACGACATCGCCCGGCGCGAGCACCTGATTCCCCCCACCATGGAGCAGCCCCAGTACAACATGTTCTGCCGGGACAAGGTGGAAACGGAATACGCTCCGCTATACGACGAGATCGGCCTGGGCACCACCATCTGGAGCCCCTTGGCCAGCGGTATCCTGACCGGAAAATACAATGACGGCATTCCCCAAGGTTCCCGCCTGTCGCTGGAGAACTACCAGTGGCTGCGGCCGGAGCTGGAAAGCGATGCCGGACGGGCCAAGGTGGAAAAGGTCAAACAGCTGATGCCCCTGGCCCAGGAACTGGGATGCACCATGGCCCAGCTGGCCATCGCCTGGTGCCTGACCAACGATGACGTCAGCACCGTGATCACCGGCGCCTCCCGGCCCGAACAGGTGACCGAGAACATGACCGCGCTCAAGGTCGCCGAGCGGTTGACCCCCGACGTACAGGAACGCATCGAAGATATTCTCGACAATCGTCCCGAGGGCGAGCAGAACTGGAGAGGAATGTAAACATGAGGAAGGTCGTTCTGATCATGGCGATGATGAGTATTCTCGGCGGTTGCGCCGATGACGGGTCCGGCGGCGGATCCACCGATACGGCGGCCACCACTGCCGAAACAGTTCAGAATCCGTTTTTCGAAGAGTGGGACGGACCCTTCGGGACCCCTCCTTTCGATAAAATCGAGATCGCGCACTACGAACCCGCCATGATGCGGGGCATGGCCGACCACAAGAAAGAGATCGCGGCCATCGCCCGCCATCCCGAATTCCCGAACTTCGCCAACACCATCGAAGCCATGGATTCCGCGGGTGCCCTGCTGACCAGGGTCGCCAACGTCTTCAGCGCCATGAACGGCACCATGACCAACGACGAGATGCAGGCCATCGCCAAGCGTCTGGCTCCTTTGCGCTCCCAGCACCGGGACGAGATCCTGTTGAACGCCGAATTGTTCGCCCGGGTCGACGCCGTCCACCAGCAGCGCGGCAAGCTGGGCCTGGAACCGGAACAGGATCGCCTCCTGACCGAGACCTGGAAACGTTTCGTGCGCGGCGGCGCCAACCTTTCCGAGATCGACAAGGACAAGCTGAAGACGCTGAACGAAGAGCTGTCCGTGCTGTCGCTGCAGTTCGGGGAAAACGTCCTGAAGGAGACCAACAAGTTCGAAATGGTCATCGAGAAGCAGGAGGACCTGGCGGGACTGTCGGCGGCCTCGATCGAAGCGGCGGGTGAAGCGGCCGCCAAACGGGGGCATGAAGGCAAATACGTCTTCACCCTGCACAAGCCCAGCCTGATCCCCTTCCTGCAGTACAGCCCCAATCGCGAACTGCGGGAAAAGATGTTCAAGGGCTACACCAACGTCGGCGACAACGGCGACGAACTGGACAACAACGCCATCCTGGCGCGCATGGCTTCCCTCCGGGTGGAAAGAGCGAACCTGCTGGGCTTCCCCAGCCACGCCCACTACGTGCTGGACGACAACATGGCCAAGAATCCCGACAACGTCTACGAACTGCTGAACAAGCTGTGGACCCCGGCCCTGGACCGGGCCAAGGGCGAGGCCGCCGAGTTCCAGAAGATGATCAACAAGGAGAACAGGAAGGCCGGCCGGTTCGAACTGGCGGCCTGGGACTGGTGGCACTACGCCGAAAAGGTGAAGAAGGCAAAGTACGATCTGGACGAGGAAATGGTGCGCCCCTACTTCGAACTGGAGAACGTCCGGGCCGGGCTGTTCGACACCGTCACCAGACTCTTCGGCATCACCTTCACCGAGCGCCACGACATCCCCGTCTATCAGGAAGACGTGAAGGTCTACGAGGTAAAAGAAGCCGACGGCAGCACCGTCGCCATCTGGTACAGCGACTACTTTCCGCGCGAAAGCAAGCGCGGCGGCGCCTGGATGAGTTCCTTCCGCAAGCAGTACTACGACAGTAACCAGCGGGTCGTCCCGGTCATCTACAACGTGGGCAACTTCACCAAACCCACCGCCGACACGCCCGCCCTGCTGAGCGCCGACGAGGTGGGCACCATGTTCCACGAGTTCGGCCACGCCCTGCACGGCATGCTGTCGGACTGCCGCTACCGGACCCTGAGCGGCACCTCGGTGGCCCGCGACTTCGTCGAACTGCCCAGCCAGGTGATGGAGAACTGGGCCTTCGAACCCGAGGTCCTGGCCACCTACGCCAAGCACTACCAGACGGGCGAAGTGATCCCCGCCGCTCTGGTGGAGAAACTCGAGAAGAGCAAGCACTTCAACCAGGGTTTCGAAACCACCGAATACCTGGCCGCGAGTTTCCTGGACATGGACTGGCACACCCTCGAGACGACCGCCGAAGCGGACGTCGACACCTTTGAAATCGAATCCATGGGCCGCATCGGGTTGATTGGCGAAATCGTTTCCCGGTACCGCAGCCCCTACTTCCGTCACGTGTTCGCCGGAGGTTATTCTTCCGGGTACTATTCCTACGTGTGGGCCGAAGTGCTGGACGCCGACGCGTTCGAGGCTTTCAAGGAAGCGGGTGACATTTTCGATCCCGCAACCGCGAAGTCCTTCAGGGACAACATCCTGGCCCGCGGCGGGTCGGAGGAGTCCATGGACCTGTATCTGAAGTTCCGGGGCAAGGACCCGGAGATTGGTCCCCTGTTGGCAAGGAAAGGCCTGGACTGAACCATGCCCACAGCCGGTGATTCATGAAAAAAGCCTGGGCGGCCGACCCTCTGAACGCAATTTCCCTGGCGGTCTTTCTGGTCTGGGGAATCGTCGGGATCTGGTTCAGACCCATCGGTGATTTCGGTGTCGAAACGGATTTCTACGGGGATTTCGTTCCTCACGCCCGCCAATGGATGAGCGGAAATCCCTCGCTGTTGTCGGGATACCGCGGCCCCTTCTATTACTTGCTGCTCGGGGCTGTTTCCACTTTCGGCGACGCCTTTCTCCTGGGAAAAATCCTCTCGGCCGCCTGTGCCGGCGTGGGCATCCGCATCATCGGCGGGGTACTGCGGAGCTTGTGGAATCCCACTGTTGCGGTGGCCGGATCCCTGTTCCTGGCCGCCAACCCCACCCTGATCCGGTACTCCTATCGAGCCGGTACGGATCTCGTTTTCTGGGTCCTGTTCGCCGCCACCCTGGCTCTTTTGTTCGCGCAGACCCGCAGGCATTATCCAACCTGGATCCTGGGGGGCGTCTTTGCGGGTCTGGCCTACCTGACCCGTTACAACGGAGTCGCCCTGCTGCCCATGGGCATCGTCGCGGCACTCGTCATGGTTCGGCCCTGGAAACGATCTGCCGCCACGGCCCTGACCTTTGCGGCAACCTGGCTCGCCGTCGTATCGCCCTGGCTTTTGTTCCTCTGGAACCAGACCGGCGATCCGTTCTGGAGCCGCAATTTCGCCCTGGTTGCCGAAGGAGTCTACGGGCCCAGCCCCGGTTTGGCGAATATCGGGCAATTGGTGAATTCAGTCGGGTTTTCCTCGCTCGGGGATGTCATCCGCCTGGACCCGGGGCGATTTTTCCTCGCCATGGCCGCCAACTTGTACCGGCACCTCTGGCTGGACATCAAACTCCTCGTCGGGCCGGTCTGGGCCGTTATCGGACTGGCCGGATTCGCTGTCTCCTGGCGAAGCTGGTGGAACCGCCGTTGCCTGGCGTTCGCACTGGTGGGACTGATCGCCTATGCCGCGCTGCTGCCGGTATTCTACAACAAGCGGTTCATGCTCACCCTGCTGGTTTGGTGGGCTGCGGGAGTCGGCGGTGCGGCTGGTTTCCTGGCGGACTGGATTCAGAGGGGGATTTCAAAATTTTTCACCAAAGCCCCGGACCGATTCGGTTGGCGAATGGTTCGGATCGTTGTCCTGGTGGTCGTGGCCGTGGCGGCGGTTCAGGCATCATACGAGGGGATTCAAAGGTCCCAGGGCCGTTTTGGAGAACCGACCATGCCGGTTGCCATCCTGGACCTGGCTAATGAAGTTCGCGAATCCGACCTTGTTTTCGCTGACAACACGCCCATCGCCGCGCGCAAGCCTCACATCGGTTACTATCTCGGCGCCCCGGTCCACACCATTTCCAGCCGGAGCAACCTGAACGACATGGCGGGCACGGGTATGCACTACCTTCTGGTTTCCGGCATCGAGAGCAGGATGTTTCCTTCCCTGAGCCCCATGCTGACCGACAGCCAACCGGTGAGGGATTTTCCCGGGTTTCGCTTTCTGGCCGCAAGCGGACATTGGGAAAGATCCGGTCTCAAACAATCCGCGGCCCTGTATGAGGTACTCAACCCTTCAGTCTGGGACCCTGCTGAGGGTGCGAAGGCCACCCCTCCGGCACCAGCCATTCCCGGCCTGGACCACCTGGATCATCTGCGTGCCAAGCTGGCCCGCTGGTACATGAACTGGACCAACGACCAGCCGTTACTGCCGCTTTTCTCCCTGATGAGCCCCGTATCCCGCACCCACCCGCTGGTCAGGGAAGTCCTGGGGGACGCCTACCTTTCCGCCCGTGATTACGCCCAGGCCGAGATACAATATCGTGATCTTCTCCAGGAGTCCGGCGACCCCTCCGAGACACTCCTGAGACTTGCCCTGGCGAATCACCTGGCCGGGAATCACTCCGGATTTGACCGGTTCATGGATGAGTACGTTTCCAACTGGGAATTGGATGGCGACCCCACCCTGGAAGATTGGATCAACGAGGCCGCCACCCTGGGCCGGGCCAGGAATTATGTCCCCGCGGCGGCTCTGATTATCCAGTTCCGCAAAACAGGTCCTGATTTCCCCGCCGGCGAGGACCACCGTATGCTCGGCTACTGTTACCTGAACATGCGTCATTACGGACGGGCCAGGGAATCCTTTGCAAAATACCTGCAACTGGCCCCCAACGACCCCGAAATCATGTCCATTCTGCAAAATGATTTACGAATGACCGAATCCCGACCCTAGACGGACCCTCGCTGCGGATCAGTGGAACCAGGCCTGCAGGAAAATCATCGAGGCCAGCAGCAGCAGGCCCATCAGGCCGACCCGCCGATCCTCCACGTGCCAGATGTCGCGCAGGCGAATCCCCCGCCGGTTCCTCAGCCAGGCTTCGGTCGCCACGATCGAAAAACCGATCAGGATGGTCAACGCGGTGATGTTGAAATAGGCGGCGTCCGGAAAGATCCATTCGAGCAGCAGCTTGATCCCGACAGTCAGGATCATCATCGCCAGCACCAGGGACGGGTTGGCGCGGTACAGGAAAACCGCCGACATGATCAGGATCACGAAGCCCACCTTGATGTAGTACGACATGTCGTTGAACCAGTGGGTCAGCGCGAATTCGGGGTTGCTGAACTTGATGTAGACCTGCACGAACCCGAAGCACAGGCCCGTGACCAGGGTGACGACGATGGCCTTCTTGCCCATGCGCACCACCTGCCGGTCGGTGGCCGCGGGGTTGATCCGCCCCTTGTAGATATCGATGGACCACAAGGTGGACACCGAGTTGAAGATCGAGTCCACCGAACTCATCAGCGAGGCAAACAGTCCGCACAGGATCAGTCCGCGCAGTCCGGTCGGCAGCAGCATGTTGACCAGCGTCGGGTAGGCCTGGTCGGGATCGGCGAGCGGGTTATCCTTCAGCAGTCCGGCCAGGGCGATGCTCGGTACAACGATGATGGCCGCCATCACGTATTTCAGCACGCCGCTGGCAAGAAGCCCTATCTGCGCGTGCCGCACCGACCTGGCCGCCAGCGCCCTTTGCAGGATGATCTGGTTGCTGCCCCAGTAGTTCAGGTTCAGCAGCAGCATGGCGCCGATGGCCGTCCAGGGCAGCTTGGGATGGTCGGCCGGCAGGTGCAGGTGCATCAGGTCGGTCTGCTCGTAGAGCTGGTGCCAGCCGCCCAGTTCCCGGAGGGCCAAAGTCAGCAGGGTCAGGCCGCCGAGCACCAGCAGGACGAACTGGATGGCGTCGGTCCGGACCACCGCCCGCAGGCCGCCCAGGTAGGTGTAGGTGGCGGAGAACATCCCCAGACCGACCATCATGATCATGATGCGCGTCGCCGGGTCGGGGCCCAGGAATGCGATCTGCGCCGGGAAGAGCGCGTTGACCGCGTAGGCGCCCCAGAAAAGCGTGGTCCCCAGGTACAGGAAACCGTAGAGCACCATCGTCAGCACCGAATACGCCGTGGCCACCCGCGGTCCGAACTTCTGTTCGAAGAACTGGGTGATCGTCACGACCTTCATCCGCAGGTACAGGGGGACAAAAACGAAGGCCGCCATCAGGATGCCGAACACCGCGTTGATCTCGAGGTTGGCCTGGGCCAGTCCGTACAGATAGGCCGAACCGGCCATGCCCAGAAAATGTCCCGCGTGGATGTTGGTGGCGATGGTCGACAGGGCGATCGAAGGCCACTTGAGCGACCGCGAACTGATGAAGTACTCCTCGGCCGAGGCGTCGTCGCCGGTCCGCGACATGATGCCCACGAGCATGACGACGGCGAAGTAGGCGAAGATGATGAGGATGTCAATCACGGGGCACTCCCGGTTTGCCGGCGGTCAGCAGCATGACACCCGCGAGCAGGACCCCGAACAGACCGACGGGCCAGAACGCCGCCGCTCCCCCTGCCCCCAATCCGTCCACCGCGGCTCCCAGGACCGGCGCGATCACCATGGTCGCCAGGGTCTTGGCCTGGCTTTCCACCGACAGCACGGTGGCGCCTCGGGTCTCGTCCGAATAGGCATCGAAGCGGCTTATCTGCATGGGGCGAAACAGGTTCTGAAGAAGGAACAACAACAGGAAAGCCCCGACGGCCACCATTTCCCAGCCCAGGTACAGCAGGGGAATCAGAACCAGGTAGGCCAAGAACGACAGTCGCCAAACGACCAGGACGCCGGGTTCCTCTCCCCCGTACTTTTCGACCACCCGGTGGGAGCGCCGGCTGCCGAACGCCGACACCAGGTTCACCACGAAGTAGACCGCGCCGATCAGCAGCGCCGTCCGGGATTCGGTCTCGAGGGCGACCAGGAACGGCAGCGCCAGGGCGGCCTGTTTCACCACGGGCTGCAGATAGTCCTTGCCGGCCTTGAACATTCCTTCGTAGGTCATCGACTCCAGGATGAGCCGGCGCAGGTGGGACTCGGCCAGGATCAAGTGCGCCGTCTCGCGCAGGTGCCCGAACACCTCCTTGACCGAGGCCTTTTGCCGGGGACCGTCCAACCAGGCGGGATAGAGCAGAAAATTGATGATCCCCAGGCAGTAGGGAATCATCGCGAACCAGAAAACATAGGAATAGTCCCGCAACCAGAAGACGCAGGCGGTGGCCGGCACCAGGGAAATAGCTGCCCCCATCTTGGACCAGGAGCGGGTGATTCCATAAACCTTGGTCTTTTCGTCCAGCCGGTTTTCGCGGCGCAGCCAGGTGAAGATCATCGCCTTGTGGGTTCCGGTTCGGAACGCGTCGCCGCCCGCGTACAGAACCATGGCCAAGGCGAACTGCGGAAAACTTTCCCCCGTCGCGAACAGGCCGAAAGAAATCAGGTAGGAAAGGAACGACACGATCATCACGCGCCGCCGACCATAAAGGTCGGCCAGGGCGCCCGAGGGTATCTCCATCAGGTTGGTGGCGAATTCCCGGATGGCCACCAGCACGCCGATCAGCGTGAAGGACAACCCAGCGTCCAGGAAGAACAGGATGATGAAGGGTTCGAAGTACCGCTGGTTCTTGAGGAATCCGTAGAGGGAAAAGCGGAAGAGCAAGGCGAAGTCCCTCCCTCAGCCGGTGCGGCGGTTCCTGCATCGGAACTTGGGGTACAGGTTCGTGTCCAGACTGCGCGCGGATTCTACCGTCTCGGAGCGGTGCTTGCCAGCCCGGTTTGGGGGACGGGAACATAAACCAACATAAATATGTGTTATTCAACCATTTACAACACACCGGCCCGCCGGGGGGCAATTCCCCCTTAAACCATTGACAGGAAACAGGTTATACGACTTAAAGTTCTTTCTGTGGTATTTTTTTGATATTTAGGTTCATTTTTGGCTGATTTTTGCGATATAACTATTAAGCTACCCAAGGAGGAGACCCATGAATCCGCGCGTCAAGCATGTGCTAGTAATAACGACCGCCACGATCCTGTTGGCGACCGCCGGCTGGGCCCTGGCCCAGGACTGCCCCACCGAACCCACCGTCCAGAACTTCACCGGCGGCGGCAGCACCGCCTGCCCCTGCTTCGCAATGGACGAAGAGGCGGGCGCGGTTTTTCCGGTTCCGGTCGAACACTTCCCCATCGAGGTTCTCAAGGTGGGTGTGGGCTGGGGATCGGTGTTCGGCGGCAGCCCGTCCCAGACGGAACGGGCCATTTATATCTACAACGGCCAACTGCCCGACCCCGGCACGCCCGTCTTCTCGTTGCCCGGACCCGTGATGGTCGACGGTGTCATCAACGAGTTCAACATCGAACCGGTGGGCCCCGTTATCATTCCCGCGGCCCCGGTCGCGGCAACCCTCCAGTTCTTCATTCCCAACGCGAACAACATCTACGCCCCGACAGTGGTGCATGACGGCAACGGCTGCACCGGCGGGATGAACCTGATCAATGCCATCCCCGGCGGCTGGATGGATGCCTGCGCTGCGGGCATCACCGGCGACTGGATATTCCACCTGGTCTACCGCCAGGTCAATTGCCTGTCCGACGTGGGCGACGACATCCATACCGTCAGCAACGTGCCGCTGAAGGCCCAGCTGAACGACTGCTACCCCAACCCCTTCAACCCCCAGACGCTGATCAGCTTCGACATGCCGGCCGCCGGCAGCGCGCGGCTGGAGATCTACGCCCTGGACGGCAAGCGGGTGGCCACGCTGGTCGACGGCGAAGTCGGGGCCGGCCGGCATGAAGAGGTCTGGTACGGACGTGATGACGCGGGGCGGATGGTGCCCTCGGGTGTGTATTTCTACAGGTTCCAGACCAAGGACTTCAGCGACAGCAAGCGGATGGTGTTGCTGAAGTAACTTCGCTTTGGCCGTCCTTCAATCCGGTCGCTTAACCCGGGAGGGTTAGGCGACCGTTCAATTCCGGCAGGACCTCCGATGCCTTCAGCTCGCGGCCCACGGTCTGTAGATGGTGCCTGCGGGCACGTTTCAAACCCCCACCCAGGGTCCGTATCTCCGTGAACTTCTCGCCCCCGGCCAGGCAATGCGCCAACGCCCCGGCCGCCGCCCGGGTGGCATCGTCGCCATGGTCATGCAAAAAGAGATCGAGTCGGGCCGGCCACATACCGGGATCGAGGCGATCGAGCCAACGCATCATGGCACCGGAGATGGCCGCGGGATCGCCCCCACGCAAAGCCGACTCGAGTCGCTTGAAGTAAGCCGCCTCCGATTCCCGCCGGAGATTTCTCCACCTGCGCCACCGGGGATGCACGACACGACCCAGTCCGAATCCCAAGGCGACGATTGCCGTGACCGCAACACCGATCAACAGGAGGCCACGTGATCCGGCAGGTTGCTCTTCAACCGCAACCGAAGCTGCCTCCTGAACAGGCTCCCCGACCACCACCAAGGCCAGGCCGGGCAATTCGATTTGCCGCAGCGTCTGTGCTTTGATGTTCCACCACGGCAGCACGATGTCGGGCAGGATTACTTCACCGGGTTGCTCGAATACATAGGTGACGGTTTCCACCCGTTCACCGCGCAGGGCGCCGCGATTGGTTTCGTCGGCTACCGACGGCTCGCCGGGGTAGACGCCCAGGCCCTCCCGTTCGGGATGCTGCATGGGCGGGAACGCCATGGCGGAGACATCTTCGGCACGCAGGGTCACGGTGCGCGTGATGGCGTCCCCCAGATCCACGGTGTCCGGTTGGGCTGACCAGACCTGGCCGGCGGAAAGACCGGTGGTGCTGATCAGACCCCGGATTCCTTCGGCCCCCGGCGGGACCTTGCAGGTCACATGCGTGGGCGGGGTTCTGAGTTCCCGCCGGGTCTCCGCGGGCTGCGCCCCCCACTGCTTCACGGCAACCGTAACCGGCATGGCGGGGATATCCACCCGGCCCGCCCGCTGGCAATAGAGGGAAATCTCGTACCTTTGACCCATGAGGGCCTTGCCGCCGATGGTCTCGTTCAGACGCGTCCCCTGGCTTTCGGTTCGCAAGACGTAGGCGCCGGGAATTTCCAGATCGCCCGCTTTGGCGATCTGCGCCCATCCGTCGGCGGCCAGGACATCGACATGCAACAGAACGCGCTGCCCGACCCAGGCCACCTCCGGAGTCATCGAGGTGCGCAGAACGATATCCTCCGCGGAAAAAGCGAGGCCGGAACCGAGCATCAGGACGGCCAGGACAATTGCCGGTGTGAAAGATTTCATTGCGCGTCACCGCCCGCATTCTCCGACCGCGTGGAGAACTGGTAGGCGAACTTGGCCCGCAGGAAATCGGCCGGTTTGGTCTGCACCTGCCGCAACCAGATCGAGCGAAGTTCCTCGTCGCTCATCTGGTCGCCGCCCTCGGTCTGTTCCTCTGTCGACGACGACTTCTTCTTGTCCGAGAAAACGATCTCGTCGGGCTCCAAACGGCCGCCGGTCATCTCGCCGCCTTCGGTGTCGAGCAGGGCCGCCCGCGCGGCGGCAATATCCCGGTTGACCCGCGCGGATTCCCAACCGGCCTCGAGTTCCAGTGCGCGATCGTACCTGGCCACCGCCTCGTGGTACCGACCCATCAGGACCAGGGCGTTGCCCTGGTTGAAGGCGGACTCGGCGGTGTCGAATCCCGAGAACACACCCGCCGCCTGTTCGAACTCGCCCTGCCTGAAGAGCGAAACCCCTTGCCACAAGGGATCGCGGAAAGTCTCGGCCGCGGCCGCGAAGTCGCCGGCCGCGAAAAGGCGGTGGGCCCGCTGGTCGGGGGTCAACAACGGACAGGCGTTCCTCAGCAGGCAGTAGAACACCACCGCCACCACTCCCAGGCCCAGGACCATGAACACGCCGCCGGATCGCCGGATCTTCATGACACGACCCACCCTCTGCGGGACCATGCGAGCCCGACAAGCGCGATCAGCGGCAGCACGGCATAGCCGGCATCCCGCCACCGCTCGTCTCCCGCCGCCGTGGGCGCGGCGCGAAAATCCGTCTGCGCCCTCGCGGCAATCTCGTCCACGTCAGCCTGGTCGATGGTCATGGGCACCACCGCAGCGTGGCGCATCCGCGCAACCTGTTTCAAACCGTCGTCTGCCGGGACGTTCGGCGGCCGGACCGAAAGGAACTGCACCGGAAGGCCTGGAGCGGCCTCTTCGACGGCGCTCACCTGGTTCGGTGAAACGGCATCCGCCACCACCAGCACCGAGCCCGGCGCACCGGCGCGTTCGAGCACCCTTTCGGCCAGTTGAAGTGCTTCACCCAGCGCGTCGCCGTCCCGGGGCATCAATTCCGGTGAGAGTTCGTTCGCCATGGCGGTCAGAATGCGGCTGTCCCGGGTCAGCGGCATGACCAGGTGGGCGCTGCCGCTGTAGACGATGAGTCCGGTGGTCGCGCCTTCCCGCCTTTCCAGAAGGTCCTGCAGCTTGTGTTTGGATCGTTCGAGGCGCGACGGTTGCACGTCCGTGGCGTTCATGGTCGAGTTGGCCTTCAGGAGAACCACCAGCCCTGCCTGGTCGTCCGCGA
This sequence comes from Candidatus Krumholzibacteriota bacterium, assembly GCA_039714075.1. Taxonomy (GTDB): domain Bacteria; phylum Krumholzibacteriota; class Krumholzibacteriia; order LZORAL124-64-63; family LZORAL124-64-63; genus JAGLCY01. Next base: position 22,374 of record JBDLKA010000040.1, read on the forward strand.
AGGGTGACGGCTCACGTTCCCAGGCCGGTCCGGCCAGCGCCAAGATACAAACCGCCCCGAGGATGAACGCGAGATGGACCGGCCGCAGCCGACGTCGTTTCCGTTCGCCCACGAGTAAATGATCGAGCAGGTGGGGATCGATCATCCGCCGCCAGGCCGAGGTCTGATCCTGGACGCGCCAGAGACCCCACCAGACCAGGACGACGGGCACCAGGCCCCACAGCCACAGCGGACGCAGAAAGTGGAACTCAGCCATGGGCCGCCCTCCTCGTCCTGCGCGCCTGCAGCAGAAATAACGCGGTGTGCTGGAGAAGACCGAGAACCAGAAACACACCCAACGGCCAGTGGAAACGGTCCAGACGGGGCCGATAGGTTTCCGCATCGATTTCGCGCGTATCGAGGCGGTCCAGTTCGTCATAAATTCCGGCCAGTTCGTCCCGGTCCTGGGCGAAGAAGTAGCGGCCGTCGGTGACGCGGGCCACCGCCGCGAGGGCTTCCTCGTCCAGCACTTCCTCGCCGGTGGCGGCGGGATCGCCAACCCCAATCACGTGAATCTGGATCCCGTTGTCACGGGCAATCCTGGCGGCTTCAGCCGGCGGGATCCTGCTGCCGGTGTCGTTGCCGTCGGTCAGGGCGATCATCACCCGGTTTTCGACCTCGCTGCGCTCGAACAGGGTGATGCCCAGGCCGATGGCGTCGCCGAAAGCGGTCTTCGGCCCGGCCATGCGCACGGCGGTTTCCTCCAGCAGCATCCGGCAGGCGTCCAGGTCCTGGGTAAAGGGCACCTGCACGAAGGCCGCGCTGCCGAAAACGATCAGTCCCACACGGTCGCCTTCGCGGCGGGTCAGGAACTCGTCCAGCACTTCTTTGACCGCGGTCAGGCGGTCCACTTTCTCGCCACCGGCGTTGGTAAAGTCCTCGGCGTCCATGGAGCCCGACAGGTCGACCAGGAGCAGCAGGTCGCGGGTGGGATTGACCCGGCTGATCGGCGGCTCGATGAATTGCGGTCGCGCGAGAGCCAGCACGAGCAGCGCCCACAGCAGCCACTGGAAGATGAGCCGGTACCAGGACGTCCGGGCAACCACAGCTCCATCGGCCGGTTTGGCGTCGAGCAGGGTCGCCAGCCGCTGGAACCAGGGGGCGCGGATCGCCTGCCGCGGTTCACGGTAGGACGGCAGCACCAACCGCAGCAACGGCGGCAACAGGATCAGCGACAGAAGCCAGGGGTAGGCGAGGGTGTACATCTCAGGACCCGCCTTCCCGCACGACCCCGCGGGGAACACGGTGATGCAGGATCCAGACCCGGGCCTGGCTCCGCAACTCGGAGGAAGCCTCGTCGCCGTAACCCGATGCGGCCAAGGACGCGAACCGGGCCCGTGAGCAGGATCCGTCCAGAAAGCCCGCCCAGTCCTCGCCGTACAGAGGGGCTATCTGCGGCCGGGGAAAGGCCGCCAGGGCCACCCGTTTGAGGATGATGTCGACGTCCCGCACGGTGCGGGCGTTCGCCAGAAGCGCCAGTCCGGCCCGCCGGTAGGCGCTGCGTGCGCGAGAGCGGCGCACCAGGACGATGAGCGTCAGGGCGGCCGCAAGGATGATCACAAGGACGACCCACACTCCGGGAGCCGGCGGCCACAGCGGCGGCGGCGCGGGTTCGACGATGTCACGCAGGTTCTGCAGGCTGGCCGCCGATTCGGTCATGACGGCCTCCCGGGAACGCCCAACAGCCGCCGTACCTGGGCCACGACGTCGCCCTGGTTGCTGATCATCAGCAACGGCGCGGACAACCGTCGCAGGAAACGGGTCAGGTTTTCCTGCTCCTTGCGGTAGTCGGCGGCCACCTTTTCGTTCACCGAACGATTCGTCAGGTCGAGATCCATCTGCAGAGCGCCGTCGGAGACCGTCACCCGCTGGCCGGTGGGATCGACGCGGAGGGGGTCATGAATCAGGAAAGCGAGGACGTCGTTGTGCGCCGTCAGTCCGGCGGCAAGACGTTCGGTTTCCGCATCGACACCCATGCCGTCGCTGATCGTTACCACAAGCACGTCGTGGGGCGCAAGGACCCGGGCCTTCTCCAGCGCCTTGTTGAGTTGGCCAGGATTCGGGGGCACATCGCTGTCGGCCGCCAGGGCGTGGTTCTGGCGCACGACCTCCCCGAGGATCTGCATGACGGCCTGCTGACTGCGTTGGGGCCTGATCTCCACCATCTCGTTGTCGTTGAACACGATCGCCCCGATACGATCCCCCACCGACAGGGCCCGCCATGCCGCCAGGGCCGCCAGTTCCGCGGCCGTCACGGACTTCAGTTTTTCACGTGTGCCGAAGAACATGTTCTGCCGCTGGTCCACCAGCAGCAGCACGGCGCGGTCCTTTTCCTCGGTGTAGACCCGGACGTGGGGACTGCGTGTCCGGGCGGTGACCTTCCAATCCATGTTGCGGATGTCGTCGCCGGGAAGGTAGCGCCGCAGTTCCTCGAAGTTCAGCCCGCGACCGCGCAATCGCGAAGCGTAACGGCCGGACAGAACGCTGGTCACGGGCTGCCGTGGCTGGAAGGAGAAGTCGCGCGCCTTGAACTGGATGCGGATCAACTCGTCGAGGTCGGCATACACGCCGGCGGGCCTGCTGGCCGTGGCACGGTTGCGTTTGATCTTCGACCAGTCCATCGTCCCTCCCTCCCGGGATGCAGAGTCAGGCCACAGCTACCAGTTCGACAATCCGCTGGATCAATTCGTCGTTGGTGACGCCGTCGGCCTGGGCCTCGAAGCTCGGCTTCAGACGGTGGCGAAGGCAGTCATTGATCACGGCACGGATGTCGTCGGGAGTCACGAGGTCGCGGCCCCGGAACCAGGCGTGGGCGCGCGAGCATCTGTCCAGCGCCAGCGAGCCGCGCGGGCTGACGCCCACCTGGATATAGCGGGCCAGATCCTCGTCCAGATCGGCCGGACGGCGGGTGGCCCCGACCAGGGCGACGATGTAGTCCTCCATGGGTTCGGGTATCTGAACCTGGGCAATCTGGTCGCGGGCGGCGAAGACGGAGTCCTGCGGGACAGGCCCTTCAGACACCGCGGCGGCATCCCCGGCAGTTTCACCGCGCACCAGCCGCATCACTTCCTTCTCGGACTGGTCGTCCGGGTAGTTGATGTAAAGGTGCATGAGAAACCGGTCCATCTGGGCTTCGGGCAGCGGATACGTGCCTTCCTGCTCGATGGGATTCTGGGTGGCCATCACCATGAACAGCGGCGGCAGCTTGCGGGTCTTGCCCCCGACGGTGACCTGCCGCTCCTCCATGGCCTCGAGCAGGGCCGCCTGCACCTTGGCCGGAGCCCGGTTGACCTCGTCGGCCAGCACAATGTTGGCGAAGATGGGCCCCGGCTGGAACTCGAATCGTTCAGCGGAATCCTCGCCGAGGTACATCTCGGAGCCGGTGATGTCCGCCGGCAGAAGGTCGGGCGTGAACTGGATGCGGCTGAAGTCCGATTCCAGGTTCCCGGCCAGGCTCTTGACCGCCCGCGTCTTGGCCAGGCCCGGCAGCCCTTCGACCAGGACGTTGCCGTTGCAGAGCAATGTCAGCAGCAGGCGTTCGACGACATGCGTTTGGCCGATGATCGAGCGCTCCATGCGCTCCTTCAGGTTCATCATCTTATCGCGCTGCGACATGTTCCCCTCCTGTTCCGCCCCGCGGCCCCTGGTTAGTTGAACTGCATGTTAAGCGCTGTGAAAATCTGGAATTTCGGGGTCCCTGCGCCCTCGTGCAGGACCGTGAACTGCGGTTCCAGGAAGATATTGAAGACCGTGTTCCCGGATTTGACCACCTGGCCGAAGCCGAATCCGAAAGGCACTAGGTAGTTACCACTCTTGAGATCGAAGGCCATGGTCGGGGCGGTGCGCAGGTATTTGCCTCCGCCGAGCTGCCAGAAACCGAAGGGCTGGATGGCCAGGACACTGGTATCCGCACGTTCTTCGTCCCCGCCGACGCTGGCCTGCCAGAACACGAGCCCGCCGTACTGCAGCTGGGGCGAGGGAACCATGAACGTCACCGCCGCCAGGCCGAGCTGGGTCTTGCCGGTGCCCAGTTCATGGCGCTCGGCGGTGGGCAAAGACAGCTGGGGACCGATGCCGAATGTCTGCTCGGGTGTGCTCTTCAGAAGGTAGGCGCCGAAAATTTCGAAATCGCCGAGCCCGGAAATGGGGGCATCCATACCCGGAATGGTCTTGACGGGCAGTGAGGCGCGCCACAGCACGGGGCCGGTCGGTTTCGCGGCACGGAACCAAAGAGTGTTGACGGTCTCGTCCGGCACGCCGAAGAGGGTCGGGGCATAGTAGTTCTGGACGTTGAAGGCGGTCATGTCGGCCAATGGATTGTTCGCCTTCGCCAGTTCCTCGGCGCTGGGACCCTCGGCCAGGGCGGGCTGTGACAGGGCGAGTGTCAGGATGAAGATCACAGAAACGATCCCGGCTGGTTTTCTCATTACTGGACTCCTTGGGCAAGGGCACCATCATTAAAACCGGGCGGCAATCGGGCCGTCCGCTTTGAGAGAGAGTTGTTCAGGTATGATTGATCCGATTTGTCCCCATGCGCAACCGGACCCTGGAGCCCCGGCAGGGTATCATGGCCAATCCATGGATTCAATTCGAAATTCGACCCAATCAGACCGGTAATCTTATACCAGAAAGGTGATTACTCCTCCCGGAATCAAGCCTGTTTCCGGCACCGGCAAGGCAGGCCGCATGGAGCGAAAAATGCATTCCCCCGGCAAGTGCAAATCCTGGTTAAGGGTTCGCCCTTGACCATCGTATCCCAACGTTTCCCATCGGCCCTGATGGTGCCGCCCTGCCCCTCGATACCGGGAGGAAAGTTGCATGAAATTCATCAGTGACGGGCTCCGCTTCAATGCAAAGTCCTCCAAATTCCGTACCCTTTGGAACGATCTGCGAACCAATCCCCGGTATTCCCGTTTCGGAATCCTCTCCGCCCTGTTGACGGCCTGCGTCATGACCTTCTACCTGAGCCCGATACATGATCTCGGCAGCGAAACCTTCGTGTGGCTCTATACCCTCCCCGCCATGCTGGCGATCCAATCCGTGGGATTCGTGGGCGGATTTTCCCTCGCGATAGCCATGGGAACGGTTGCCGCGGTGCGACCGGGCATGCGCCTGCGGGCTCTGGGAATCATCAGTGCCCTGGTATCGGTCAACTACCTGTGCGAGTACAAGACTGGGTTCCGCTTGGGGGAATCCCTCCTGTGGGATGTTCAAACCGGAATCGAAATGGCTGTCGGGATCCCGGCCAGCCTGGCCTTCGATCTAGCGGGACATAACCCGGTCCTGGCTTGCCTGCTTCTCGTTCTGATACCTGTGTTGATGTGGGTTTCCTGCCGCGGGTGGGTCCTCGGATTCATGAAAGCCCGGCGGTCAGCACAAAACCGGATGCAGCAATGGGGATTCGACGAAAACTTTTGAGTTGGCGTCGCGGCCGTGCATCAAGGTGGCACGCACAGCCGACTCAAACCTCCCATCAAAAAAAGGGCCCACGGCAAACGCCGTAGGTCCTTTGAAATTCATTTGGTACGCCACCAGGGAATCGAACCCCGAACCTACTGATTAAGAGTCAGTTGCTCTGCCAATTGAGCTAGTGGCGCACCATAATCCGTATTTTTTGAAAGCTGTGGTGGCCGGGACCTTCCGGTGCTATCCTGCACCCGACGCAGACGCCCAAAACCTCCACAGGGCGCAAAAACTAGCATTCACACCTGGAGATGTCAAGGCGACCCGCCATGGGCCGCCCCCTGAATAGAAGGAATGACGATGCCCGCTGAAAAACCCCTGAAAACCCTCCGCACAAGGCGCAAAAAGGCGGTCGAGATAATCGCCGTCCTGCGCGGGGAATTTCCCGACACAAAGTGCAGCCTGGAGCACCGGGACGCCTGGCAACTGCTGGTGGCAACCATCCTTTCGGCCCAGTGCACCGACGCCCGCGTGAACAAGGTCACCCCCGGCCTGTTCGAACAGTTTCCCTCCCCCAAGGACTTCGCCGAAGCCCCCATCGAGGAAATCGAAGAGGCAGTCCGCAGCACCGGCTTCTATCGCAACAAGGCGAAATCACTGCAGGGAGCCGCCCGCGCG
>JBDLKA010000041.1:0-27943 GCA_039714075.1 Candidatus Krumholzibacteriota bacterium
CAATTCAAAGGTTCCCTGCGGAACCCCGATTCAGCCGGATTAGTTCCCTTGGAAAGGAGCGTTGGTATGCTCCGGCGTCCCCGGTTCATTTGGATTCTGTCCCTGTTCGTTCTCCTGCTTCTGACCACGGCGACCATGCCCGGTGACGCTTCCGCCCAAGGGGCGCCCGCCACCATCAAGGGAACCGTCAGGGACAAGGAGTCCGGGGAGTTGTTGGACTACGCCAACGTTTTACTGGTCGGCACCACCCGGGGGACCATGTCCCTTGGCGGCGGTGTCTTCTACTTCAACGGCATGGCGCCCGGCACCTATACCATCAAGGTCCTGTACCTCGGTTATGCCCCCATGGAGCAGACCGTTACCCTGCAGTCGGGTGACATCGAGAACCTGTCGTTCGATCTGGAGACGGTGATCGTCGAAACCCTGCAGGCCTTCGATGTCGAAGGCGCCGAGTACATGGTCGAGGTCAAGAGCGCCGTCACCGAACATACCGTCAGCTCCGAAACCTTCGAGAAATACGCCATCGATTCCGTCGACGACGCCCTGTCCAAACAGGCCGGCGTGGTTTCCCGCGCGGGCGAATTGTACGTGCGTGGCGGCCGGTCGGGCGAGGTCTCCATGCAGATCGACGGTGTTTCCGTCGACAACCCCATCGGCACCGGTTCGTTGGAGGTTTCCGCCCTGGCGGTGGACAACATGAGCATGGTGACCGGCGGCCTGGACGCCAAATACGGTAATGCGCTTTCCGGCGTGGTGAACATCACCACCAAGGAGGGCGGCCAGAAGTTCGGCGGCGGGTTCCGTTTCCTGACCGATGATTTCGGCCGGCAGGACAAGACGTTCACCAACTACGACCGTTTCGAATACGGTTTCGGCGGGCCGTCTCCCCTGAAGGGCCTGACCTATTACTTCGCCGGCGACCTTATCTTTACCGACACCGAAAACACGTCGGTGGCCCACCGGCCCGAATACAAGGTCAAGTTGGGCAATACCACCCTGTTCAAGTTCCGGCGGCGTCAGTTCAACCAGGCCAAGGGCTCCCTCAAACTTGCCTACACCGTCAGTGAGGACAAGAAGGTCACCGCGGAATATTCCTATTCCACCAGCCTGGGCGAGCGCTACGCGCCCAACTGGAGCGTCAAGGGTTACGCCAAGAGAATTATCTACCTGCCCGAGGTTCTGCCTTATCAGGGCAGCACCGCCTGGATCGACATCGGACGTCCCATTCCCGTCTATTACGGGCCGTGGTACGAGCAAATGCTGGCGAACGCGCGCACGGCCGTGGTGGTGGACTCCCGCAACTCGAGCGAGCGGCGGACCGCCATGCCCATTCTGGAGGTGCGCAGCGCCACCGACAACCAGATCCATACCGTGGTGGCCCACACCATGTTCGACGGGTTCCGTTATCCCTACTCTTCGTTCTCCACGGTGGCCGAGGACAGTGCGTACACGTCCTTCAACTCGGCCGACCGCCTGAACCAGACCAAGAGGATCGGGCAGGTGGCCAAGATCGTCTGGCGCCACAATCTGACCGAATCGACCTTCTACACAATGCGGCTCGGCCTGGTCGCCTTCGACTCCCGCAGCGATGTCCAGGGCAAGGATCCCTGGGAATACAACCACGGCGGGATCCGCAGCCCCGGCCTGTTCTTCGGGCAACGCAATCTCTACCTGCGGGGAACGGACTATTATACCGATCCGCTCAGTTCCTATTTCGTGACCACCAGTGACAACTTCACCTACTTCGAGGAATACAGCCGTACCTACAGTCTGGGCTTCGAATTGCAGAGCGCCCGTTGGGAGGGGCATCTGCTGGAAACCGGACTCGGCGTGCGGTACAACGATCTTGAACGCTATGCCGTGGTGGCGCCCGCTTCCATGCGTCAGAGCCGGTTCACCGGCGAATGGTCCCAGGGCGGCAACCGGAACATCTTTCATACCTACAACCCCGAAGGTTTCTGGTACGCCCAGGACCGGTGGGAATACGAAGGTATGGTGGTGAACGGCGGTCTGCGTTGGGACATGTTCTCGCCGGGTTCGGCGGCCGCCATCGAGTTGGCCAACGAGGATGTCGACGCGAACGTGATCAAGTACAAGACCGCGTTCCAGCCGCGCCTCGGTTTCGCCTTCCCCATTACCGAGCGGGACGGCTTCCACTTCCATTACGGCCGCTTCGTCCAGTTCCCCAACCGGGAGTACCTGTTCGCGAGCCAGGACCCCGTCGGCAACGCCGGCACCCTCGGCAATCCCAACCTGCAGCCCGAGACGACGGTCCAGTATTCCGCCGGCATCAAGCATCAGTTCACGGATTTCATCGCCGGCCAGTTCTCGTTGTACAGCAAGGACATCTACGACCTGATCGCTTCGACCCAGGTGACGGACGAGGACACCGGGCAGACCCTCCTGCGTTACATCAACCAGGCCTACGCCTCGGCCCGGGGCATCGAGGTCACCCTGGAGAAGCGGTACAGCGACAACTACCAGTTCAACTTCAGCTACACCTATTCCTTCGCCGACGGCGTGGCTTCCGATTCCAACTTCGGCTCCAATCCCGACGGGCTGGAATTCCTGCCCAACCAGGAACTTCCCCTCGACTGGGATCAGCGCCACACCTTGAACCTGATGCTCCTGCTGGCCGAGCCCGGAGTGTGGTCCTCGTCGTTCTCCTTCTCCTACGGCAGCGGTTTCCCCTGGACGCCGGTCGACCGGTTCGCCAAGAAGCAGGATCCCCTGCTGGGGAACAGCGAGAGGCTGCCGGCCACGTATTCGCTGGATATCCAGCTGGAGCGGAACATCAACTTCTACGGCAAGCGGCTGTCTTTGCAGTTGCAGGCTTTCAACCTTATTAATCAGGACATGGTTGTCGCCCCCGGTGGCGGCGGCCTCAGTCCGGGCATGATCAACGGAGCCGGTTACGGCGGATTTTCGTATCTGACGGAGACCGGAAAGTACGGGGCAGCCCTGCTGCAGGACGCCGACGGTGACGGTGAGGATGAATTCATCCCCATTGTCGATCCGCGGACTTTCGGACAGCACCGGCTGTTCCGCTTCGGGATCGGCTACTACTTCTAGACAGGGGCAGACGTGCTGGGCCGCCGCGGCGGTGTCGGTTTGGAAAGGATGGCAATGTTAGGTACCATCAAGAATCATGCGGGGAGTGCCCGGCGGATCGGCCTTTGGTCCGGTGCGGTGTTTGGCCTCCTGCTGATGGTCGGCGTCACGGTGCCGGCCCATGGGTGGATGGATACCGAAGGCGATATTCTGGAGATGGGCTACAACCCGAACGGAGTGTTCGTTCTGGACGGTTCCTTCGTCATGAACGTGGGTGAGGTCCAGATCAATATCACCAATTTCGGTCTGATCGGCTCGGCCTACTCCACTTCGCGTCCCTGGTCCGATGCTCCTTCCTGCCAGTGGCCCTCGGGCTCCGGCAACGAATATCTCTGGGCTTCGGGCCTCTGGGTCGGCGGTATTGTCCTGGGTGAGCGGCTCTGCTCCACCGGTGGCGGCAACGGCCTCAACGAATTCGCTCCCCTGGATGATCTCGAATATACGATCTACGAGGCCGTCGGGACCAAGCTCCTGCGTCCTACGGACAACCCGGAGGCCAGTGGGCGGCGGGAGCCCCAGCCTTCACCCGACGACGACGACGACGGTCTGATCGACGAGGAAATCCTCAACGGGTTCGATGACGATGAAGACGGGAAGATCGACGAGGACTTCGGCCAGATCGGCAACCAGATGTTCGTTCTGACCAACTTCGACAATACGCGACTGTCCATCGAGGGATATCCGGATCATACCCCCATGAACCTGGAAATGATCCAGACGACATTCCAGTGGGAAAACGACCAGGTGGATGATTTCGTCGGTTTCGATTACACCATCAACAATGTCGGCGTGACTGACATCGAGGACGTCTATGTCGGCTTCTATTCCGACAGCGATATCGGTCCCCGTGGTCAAGGCGGGACCGCCGAAGACGACATGGCCGGCTCCTGGCCCGACATTCACGGCAGCCCGGGACTGGTGCGTGCTTCGGACGGCAGTTTTGTGCCCATTCAGGTGGGATACATGTACGACGCCGCCGAGTCGGGCCGCCTGGAGGGGTATTTCGGAGTCGTCTTCCTGGGCCATAACGTGGACCCCTCGGGCAGATTCGCTCCCAAGAGCGTCGGTATGCGTACCTTCCAGTCCTTCTCGGGCCTGGCCAGCTTCGAGCAGGGCGGGGATCCGACCAACGACGAAGAGCGCTACATCCTGCTCAGCAGCGAGGTGGAGGACTGGGACAACAACACCCTGACCGGCAAGCAGGCCGATTTCCGCTTCCTGGTTTCCGCCGGTCCTTTTGCGCTGCTGCCCCCCGGGGAAAGCCTGACCTTCCAGGTCGGCATGGTGGTCGGCCCCGGTCTTGGTGACGAAGGGGGTGGACGGGGGCTTTTGGGCCACTGCGCCGAGGCCGTCCTGACCTGGGACGGGATCTGGACCGACAGGCTCACCCAGGCGCAGCCCATCGACGGGTCGGCCAGTTTCAACCCCGGTATTCTCGGTCGCGAGACCATATTGTGCCGGAGCGATTTTCCGCCCGGCGGGTTCGACAACGCGACCCCCGACTACATGGATGCCACGTGTCTGGACGAGGAATGGTTGATCGGCCAGCCGCGCCTGACCCCCTCGGATATTTTCGAGTACCAGAAATACGACGTGGTCGAGGAATGCGCCATGTTCAACATGGACAACTGCTTCGAGTGCAACCGCCAGAATGGTTACGTTTGCGGCCCCGAGGATTTCATGGGCAGCGACCCGAGCTGGACCTGCAACGTTCCCAACCTGGGCAATCCCGCCGGTTGTACGGGTATCGACGGTATGGAATTCCAGATCCACTGGCTGGTCGGCATGGCGCCCCCTCCGCCGGGGCTGAGGTTGTGGGCTACCGACAGCAGGATTCACGTCTACTGGGACGACGATCCCGAGTTCGCGAAAGACATCCGTCTGCAGGAAATCGATTTCGAATCCTACCGCATCTGGCGCGCCGACAACTGGGACCGTCCCTTCGGTTCGTCACTCATCAACGGGCCCGAAAGCGCCCTGTGGCAGATGATCAGTGAATACGACGTGGTCAACAGCTTCGTGACCCAGGTCCGGGTCGATGGTGAAGTCATCGAGGAAACCCTGCCTCTGGGTGCCAACACCGGTCTGGAAGTCATTTCCTACCGTCCTGTCGTTCTGGATGACCCCCGCTTCGAGGGTTTGGCCGAAGCCATGCAGGAAGTGGTGGACAATGATCCCAATGACGTGCTGAAGGTCCGGCCGGCAATCAGGAATTCCGATGGTCTGGTCATTCCCCAGTACCAGGGTCTGGTGCCCTGGGAGACCTACCCCAGCGCCCTGGACACGTTTTTCGACACGGCGTCCCGGTTGGACGACCCGGAAAACGGTGTCCGGGAAAAACGGGGGAAAAACTACTACGAGTATGTGGATCGGGACATTCACAACGGTTTCATCTACTTCTACTCGGTGACCAGCTCCGATCATGAGCTCAAGCGGTTCTCGAACCGCGATCCCGATGACCCCTATGATGTCGTGGGTCCGGGACTCGTCGGTGATCCCGGTTCGTCGTTCAATTCGACAGTGCCCGGCACCCAGTCCCAGACCGCCGAAGAGAGGGAGAAGTTCGGGGTCAACATCTACGTGTATCCCAATCCCGCCACGAGGGAGGCCCTGGCCGAATACCAGGAGCTCAAACCCAACGGCGAGGATCCCACCGGGGTCCGGGTCACGTTCACCAACCTGCCGCAGGCCAGGAATACGATTCAGATCTACACGGTCAGCGGCGACCTTGTTCAGTCTATTTCCCATAGCGGACTTGAAGGTTCCGGACATACGAGCTGGAACCTGATGAGCCGTAATGGACAGGAAATTGTCAGTGGTGTCTACCTGTACACCGTTCAGTCCGACGATGACCGCTTCGAGGATTTCGTCGGCAAGTTCGTGGTAGTGAGGTAACCCCTGGTGATAGGGGCAGATTTGTGTCAACTCCGTCTGCGGACGGATCTGGAGGTTTCCATGAAACGCATCGCGATTCTGACCACCCTGCTGCTGGTTTTGCCTTCCCTGGCTTTGGGTGCAGGGTTTGCCAAAGTCGGCACCTTCGGGGGTCAGGAACTCAAGATCGGCGTGAGTGCGAGAGCCACCGGTATGGGGTCAGCCTTCACCGGAGTGGCGGATGACGCCACCGCGGTGTTCTGGAATCCCGGTGGGCTCGTCAACGTCAAGGCCAACGAGGTTTCCCTGAACCACGTGGCCTGGGCCGCCGACACCAAACTCAGTACCGCCGTCATTGCCTTCAACCCGCGGTCCATTCCCGGGACGTTCGCCTTCTCCGTAAGGTCGTTCTGGATGGATCCCCAGTTGGTCCGGACGGCGTACAATCCCGAGGGCACCGGCGAAACATTCGATGCCGGTACGACGACCTTCGGCCTGACCTATGCCCGGTTCTTTACCGACAAGTTCTCCGCCGGCCTGACGCTGAACTACCTGCACATGGGTTTGGCGGAGGCCGCGGTTAATACCGGTTCGCTGGACTTCGGCATCATGTACAGGATCGGCATCAAGGATCTGAAGCTGGGTATGACCATCCAGCATCTGGGCGGGAAGTTCACGTTCGACGAGCGGGAATCGAAGCTCCCGGTCGCCTTCAAGGTGGGGGCCAGCTTCAACGCCTTCCGCAGCGACAACCAGCGTCTGACCGCCGCGTTCGAATTCCAGCATCCTTCCGACAACCTGGAAAGGGCCAACGCGGGACTGGAGTACGGACTCAACGACATGTTCTTCGTGCGGGGCGGGTATCACATCAACTATGATACCGACGGCCTGGCCTTCGGGTTCGGCGCCGGGCTGCCCACCGGCGAGACCACGAAGATTTCCGCGGATTACAGTGCCGTGGACATGGACGCCATCGGCTATGTCCACCGGTTCACGGTTTCGGTCACCTACTGACCCCTGTGGTGACCAGCCGGCCTTGCTGACACAAATCCTTCGATCTGCCCGACCGCCCCGTGAAAACGGGGCGGTTTTTTTCATGGCTTGACTGGCAATTGCGGGGTAAATTCCTTACAATCATTGCAATCGGGTTTGCCCGATGCCGGTCGAGGGGGATCGGTTGGTCACCACAGTAAAGGCCTGGTCATGGCATTCCAGTCAAACCGCACCTTACGGTCTGTCTGTTCGCATTCTTTTATTTCCCTCCTGACGTTGTCGATGCTGCTTCTTCCCGGTGCGGCCCGCGCGGTTCTGCATCCCCTGGACGGGGCCGGGAATTTTCACACCTATGTCGATGTCGTCAATCGCTGGGTGTCCGAGGACAGGCTCGATGTCCTGGTCCTCGTGGAAATGTCCAACGTGGATCTGGAATACAAGGAAGAGAAGGGCGGCCTGGTGGGGAGGATGCGGCTGGAGGTCCAGCTGACGGGGCCCGACGGTCAGGTCATTTCTCAAAAGCGGCATCTGCGGACCAGGGTCCTCTCCGTCGAGGATGCGGTTTCCACTACCCTGCACCAGGTTTTCGGCCTGGTGATGAATGACGTTCCCTTTCGTTCCGGACGCTTCAATTGCCAGGTTTACGACGTCAACCGGCGCCGCCCGGGCCTGCTGAACCAGATTGCCAAACGCAATTCACGAAGCGAGTGTTCCACCGCCTGGGCGGCCGAGGACGGTCCCCGCGCAGCCGAGGGCATTGCCCTGGAGGATCCTCTTTTCCTGGTGCATGCCCCGTTTGCCCAGTGGAATCCGGACAGCCCCGTCGATGTCGTAAGGGGCGACGGTTGGCTGCACGATTACATCCACCCGTCACGCCGCTACGGGCTGGAGCAGGATCGTCTACAGATTTTCCAGCCCGTGTGGCCTCCGGCCGGTGGCATTGGGCTGGATGAAACCGATCTGGGTCTCCGGGTCCAGGTTGTCAGCATGGATATGGAATATTCCCTAAACGACACCATCGGTTTTGACCAGCGCGGCCGGGCCGCCCTGTCCGCCGGACGTCCCGCGGCCCTGTTCTACGAGTTGGATGTCAACCTGTTGCCCGAAGGCGCCTACCGCCTGAGTCTGGCGCCTCTGGGCGGCCAGGGGCGTGGCACCCTGATCGAGTTCGACGTGGTGTGGCGCCTGGCGGCCCTCGGCAGGCACCGGAGCCAGGTTCTGGGGGAAGGCCGGACCGTCCTGGAGGGTAAGGCCCTGTCCGCGTTCCTGGCGGCCAGTCCCGCGGAACAGGAAAAGCTGCTGGATGATTTCTGGGACGATCTCAACCCCGATCCCGAGAGTCCGGTCAACGAGGTCTATCTGGAATTCCTGTACCGGGTGGCGTATGTGAAGAAATTTCTCGGTGGTTTCGGCCAGATGGGTGCGATTGATGAACGGGGCGAGGTGTTCCTGCTCATGGGCCCGGCGGATGAATTCCAAATCCACCACTTGCCGATGAACTTCCGCGAACAGGACGACGCCAGGATCAAGGTGTACAGCAGACTCGCCCCGGACCGGGAAGGCACTCAATCAAAAGGCGTCAGCAGCGAGGGGACCCAGGGGCTTGACCCCTACCAGGACTCCGGGGGTATTCCCATGCCGTTTTCGCGACGGGCTGAAGCCCAGCGCCAGACGCAGATCTATTCCCCGACCCACAACTTCCCCTTTGAATTGTGGATATACGACGATGTCGGGAAAACCTTGTTTCCCAACAGGTTCTCACGGAAGGGCATGGGGCAGAGATTCCTCTTCGTCGACCGGACGGGCTTGGGACATTACTCCCTGGAATCCTCCAATGTCCTGCAGGGCGAGGAGTGATCCGCCAAGATGATAAAGGGTTTGACTTGGTACCCCCATCTGCACTAATTATATCAAGCAACTAGACTCCAATGACCGGGTGATTCAGTGGGTTCGGAGTGGTTCAGATGCGGTTCCGCAGCGTCTTGGTTGACGTTTTTTGCGGCCCCCTGACAGCTGACGGGCAGATCCCCACCTGCTTCTTGTTCCGTATCCCGGCACCAGTCTTTCTAAGGGTCCCAATTTCTGGAAAGGGAGACTTGCACAATGGTTCGTCACGGTATGTTGAATAGTGCCATTTTCCGGCTCGCAGTCCTCGGGTTTTGCGCTCTTCTGTTCGTTGGTCCTGTCCTGGCACAGGACGAGGCGACGGAAGAGCCGGGCGAAGACAAGTTCGCCAAGATCCAGGCTACCAGCGATTCCCTGGGCTTCGGCTCCACGGCCGCGGACTCCCTGCGGGAAGTTCCCCAGATCATCGAACCGGTCGGCGGCCTCATGGGCTATGTCGACCGCTCCCCGCTGGGCAAGACCGGCGCCGGCGAACTGTTCGTCAAGGGCGGCACCTTCATGTGGTGGCTGCTGACGGTCGCCCTGGTCGGCTTCATCTTCCTCATCGAGCGCGGCTGGACCCTTAACCGGGCCCGCGTCAACACGCGCAAGCTCATCGGAACGGTCATCACCACGCTGCGCAACGACGGCGTCCAGGCCGCCAGCGAGGAGTGCCAGAAGGTGCGCGGCCCCATTGCCGCCATCCTGTACGCCGGCCTCCAGAAGGCCGACAAGGGCCGTGACGCGGTCGAGAAGGCCATCGGCACCGCCGGCACCATCGAGATGTCGTTCCTCGAGCGCGGGCTGATCTGGGTGTCCTCGGTGACCACCATCGCCCCGCTGATGGGCTTCCTCGGTACGGTGTCCGGTATGATCAACGCCTTCGAGGCCATCGCCGCCAGTGAGCAGGTCAACGCCAAGCTGGTGGCCTCCGGTATCTCCGAGGCCCTGATCACCACCGCCACCGGTCTGATCGTCGCCATCCCCGCGACCATCGGTTACAACTACTTCGTCTCGTCCATCGACCGTTTCGTCATCGAGATGGAAGAGACCAGCGCCGAGCTGATCGAAGAGCTGGAACGGATGAAGGGCTAGGGAACCGGCGGTTAACCGATTGCGGTCCCGGCGCCCGAGCCGGGAAGGAAGGTGGAGCGATGGCGGTCATGAAGAAAAAGAAGAAAGAGGCCCTGGGCGAGTTGCGTATGGACTCGACCGCCGACGTGGCCTTCCTTCTGCTGATTTTCTTCATCGTGACGACGATCTTCGCGGCCGAGCAGGGCCTGACCCTTGTCCTGCCCGGCAAGCAGAAGGAAAAGACCGACACCGTCAAGGTGAAGGAAAGCAACATCGCCACCATCTTCGTCCAGGATGACAACAGCATCACGTTGGACCGCAAGCCCGTCGAGGTCAACCACATCAAACGCGCCATCGAGGACCGCATCCTGGCCAATCCCAAGCTGGTGGTTCTGCTCAAGATCCATCCCGAAGCGGACTACGGCCGGATGATCGCCTGCCTGGATGAATTGCGTCTGGCGAACGCCAACAAGGTTTCACTCAAGACCGCGAAGAAATAGGGAGGAGGCGGGAACATGGATTTTGGCAGGTCGACCAACAAAGGCACTTTCATTCCCACCTCGTCCATGGGGGATATCGCCTTCCTGCTGCTGATCTTCTTCATGGTGACCACGATCTTCCGCGAGGAGTCGGGGCTGCCGGTGGAGTTGCCCCGGGCCGAAGCCGGCGAGGAAGTGAACCGGGAACTGGTCTCCAACATCTACATCAACCGGACAGGCCAGATCTCCATCGACGACCGGCTGGTCCAGGTCAAGCACATCACCGATATCATCGGTACGAAGATCAGTGACAATCCCCAGTTGATCGTGGCCTTCAAGACGGACACCTACACGGATTACGGAGTGGTCAGCGATGTCATGGAAGAGTTGAAGGAGGTCAACGCCGTGCGCGTCTTCTTCAACAATGACATCGAAGGCTCCCCGGGCCAGAAGTACTAGGAGCGGCATGTCCAGTCTTCCCGCAAACGACAATGGCGGTATCCAAAACGGAGTCCGGATGTCGGCCAACGACCAGTTCAAGGCGCAGTACAACAAGTACCTGCGCTGGTCAGCCCTCGTGGCCATCCTGCTGGTGCTCATCGGGGCCATGATCTCCCCGACCTATGTGCCCAATCCCTACAAGCTGCGGCAAGAGGAATTCGAAGTCGTCGACGTCGAGGACCAGGAAATCATCGATATTCCGCCGCCGCCGGTGGAGGCCCCGCCGCCGCCCAAGGTGATCGAGGCCGCGCCCGATGATGAAGTGGACGACGACGTGGAAATCGCCGATACGCTGATGGATCTGGATACGGCCATCAGTTCGTCGATGCCCAGCTTCTCCACGGGGGATGAAGGCTTCGTGGCTTCGTCCACCAACCCCAAGATCACCCACTTCGCCAAACCGGAATATCCGGAAATGGCCCGCCGCGCCCAGATCGAGGGCACGGTCATCGTCAAGGTCCTGGTGGGGCCCGACGGCAGTGTCAGGGACGCCCAGGTTCTGCAGGGAGTGAACCCGCTGCTGAACAACGCCGCCCTGGTCGCGGCCCGGAAATGCAAGTTCATACCGGGCAAGCAGCGGAACATCCCGGTCAAGGCCTGGATGGCGTTGCCCTTCAACTTCCGGTTGCACTAGATCGGGACTCGCCCAAGGGGGCGAACTTTTCCAGCCCGGGCCGCGTCTTCATGGCGCGGCCTTTTTCTTGTCGGCCGGATGATGTCGCGGCGCCGCGGGACCGAAACGGAATAAATCGCGGTTCGCCGGGTATTAGTTCCACCCTGGCCGCAACAGAAAAGATGTTTTCCACGTAGGACCTCAGGTTAATTGGTTGGAATCGGGAGCGGGGGGATTTATGATCCCCTCCGGAACCATGAAGCGACAATGGCCCTGGCCGCGGTGGTCGGGAGGGTCGTTTGAATTTCTCCGGGAGTGTCACAATGTATCGTGTCCGAGCGGCGAATATCCGCCAAACGCCTTTTTTCACCTTGAGCATGATGATTCCGGCCGTCCTTGCGGTTCTGCTGCTCCTTGTCCTGCCCGCGCGGGCCCAGGATTCCGCTCCTGTGGGCGGGGATCTGCCGGTTTTATCCCTCCAGCAGTGCATCCGGATCGCCCTGGAGGACAGCCCCCGTCTCCTGGTCGAGGATCAACGGCGCCACATCGCCTCCCAGGATGTCACCGGGGCCTGGGGACAGTTCCTGCCCACCATCACCCTGGGCTACAACTGGAACAAGGGAGAGCTCAAGGAATTCGATGTTCCCCAGATGGATGGCACCACCGCCGATCAGACGGCATTCACCAAGACCAAAAGACTGAACGGCCAGACCAGCCTGAACGTCTTCCGGGGGTTCTCCAAGTTCAGCCGCCTGAGCAGCGCCAGGAACCAGTTGAGATCGGCCGAGGCCAACCGCGACTACACCCGGGAACTGGTGGTGGAAGATGTGACGGCCGCCTATTTCAATCTCATGCGTTTCCAGAGGCTGCTAGCGGTGGCCCTCGAAACCCGGGAACAGGTGGCCCTGGAACTGGAAAGAACGGAGACCTATTTCCGGCTGGGCAGCGCCGCCAAGAGCGACGTGCTGCAGCAGAGGGTCCAGCTGGAGAACACCAAGCTGGAAGTGGTGATTGCCGACAACAACGTCAACAACGCCTTTGCCGATCTGGCCTTTCTCATGAATCACCCCCTGGCCGAAGGTTTCGAAGTCGATGCGACCATTCTCGACACCGAGTACACCATTCCTCCGGTCGGCGACCTTTACCAGGAGGCCCTGGCCAACCGGCTGGACATCCTCAGTTCGGAGCACAACCTGGAGGCCCGCCACAAGGATGTGACCACCGCCACGGCGACCGCCTGGCCCAGTGTGGATCTCTTCGCCCAGCACGACCGCGCGGATGCCGACACGCCCTACCGCTTCGGTTCCCAGAAGTCAGCCAACACCTATTTCGGCTGGAGCGCCTCCTGGAACGTCTTTGACCGCCTGCAGACCTGGACCGGCCGTTCACAGGCCAAGGCCAACGCCCGGATCGCCGAATACGAACTCCAGCAGGCCAAGCTCAACGTCCAGGTCGAGATCCGTCAGCTCCACAATTCCATGGTCGAGGCCAGGGAAAGGGCCCACGTCAGCGAGGAGACGATCATCCAGTCGGAGGAGGAGCTGCGCCTGGCCAGCGAAAGATTCCGCGTGGGTGCCGGCACGACCCTGGACATCATCGTCGCCCAGGCCAATCTGGCCAATTCCCGAGCTTCGGAAGTCCAGGCCATGTGTGACTTCCTCATCGCCGAGACCAGGTTGAACCGCGCGCTCGGCCGGGCCACGTCCCGGGGCGGCGGGGTGCAGCAATGAGTGATCCGTCGACCGGCCCCCTGATTTCGGTTCATGATCTGCACAAGATCTACGAGGTCGGATCCCAGACCGTCCCGGCGGTGCAGGGGATCGACCTGGTAGTCGAGCGGGGTGAATTCATGGCGATCATGGGCTCCAGCGGTTCCGGGAAATCCACCCTGATGAACATGCTCGGGTGCCTGGACACGCCCACCCGGGGCACCTATCACCTGAACGGCACCGAGGTCAGCACCCTGAGGGACGACCAGCTGGCCGAGATCCGCAACCGGGAAATCGGTTTCGTATTCCAGACGTTCAACCTTTTGCCCCGCAGCACCGCCTCGCAGAACGTCGAACTGCCACTGATCTACGCCGGGCTCAAGGTCGCCGAGCGATCCGGCCGGGTGGCCCGGGCCATTGAATCCGTGGGGCTGACCGACCGCCGCACCCACAAGCCCAACGAACTGTCCGGTGGCCAAAGGCAGCGCGTGGCCATCGCCCGCGCCCTGGTCAACGATCCCTCCCTGCTGCTGGCTGACGAACCCACCGGCAACCTGGATTCGGTGACCAGCGAGGAGATCATGCAGATCCTCAGCGGTTTGAACGCCAGGGGGCACACGGTTATCATCGTCACCCACGAGGAGGATATCGCCGCCCGCTGCCGCCGGGTCGTCCGCCTGCATGACGGCCGCATCGCCAGTGACCAGGTGCAGACTCCCGTTTCCTGACTTTTTCGTTCATGCCCGTTCAAGTCCTCCGCGATCCTGTCGAAATACCTCAACAGGAAAGACTTGAGGCTGTCCGCCCCTGTTGCGGCCGGCACGGGACATCGGTGTGATCATTAAAGGTGACCGCGGAGCCTGCGGATGTACTTTTTCTATTTCTATCCCCTGGGATTGGACCGCAAGCGGACCTGTCGACCGTGGTTGTCATGGTCCCTGCTGGTGTCGATGGTCATGGCCTTCCTGTGGGTCACCTATTTCCCGGACCGCGGCCCCATCTCTCCCTATGACCTGGTCTATTACCAGGGATACGCCTCGCCGCTGACCGCCGTGACCGCCATCTTCCTGCACGGGAGTTGGATGCATCTGCTGGGAAACCTGCTGTATCTCCACGTTTTCGGGCCGCCTCTGGAAGACCGCCTCGGGCGGGTCAAGTTCCTGATGTATTTCCTGATCATGGGAGTGGGGGGCAATCTGGCCCACGGTGTGACCTCGGCATTGGACTTGCTCGGCCAGGGCGGGGCAGGCGTCATGGGTGCGTCAGGAGCCATAGCGGGCCTCCTGGCCTTTTCCCTGGTCCGCCTCTATGACGCCCGGGTGGAGGTCGCCTGGTGGGTCCTGGCGCCTCTGGGGGGCCACAACAAGGCGGGCCGCACGCGTGTCCCCATGGTGGCGGCCGTTGGCTTCTGGCTTCTGCTGCAGATCGTCCAGGCTCTTCTCGCGTCCGAGACCGGCGCCAGTGTCTCTTTCGGTGCCCATTTCGGCGGCTTCGCCCTGGGTCTGGTTCTGGCCTTGCTGATGGGCGAGTTGGAAGCGGGCCGGACCGAAGCCGTCGGGGCGCGGGCGGCCAGGTATTTCCAGCAGGGGCAGTTCCATGCCGCCGCGGGAAGCTGGACCGAGTATCTGGACCGGCGGCCGGACGACCTGCCCGGACGGATCGAGCTCGCCCGGGCCCAGAAACTGTGCCGTATGGAGGGAGAGTCGTTCGGCAATTTCCGGCGCGTCTTTTTGACGCTGATCGGAGTCGGCCGGATTCCCGAGGCCCTGGAGATCTACAACGAAGCCAGCCGCGGTTACGGGGGCCGGTGGCTGGAGCCCGGTGATCTGGCCAAGGTGGCCTATTACAAGGAAAAGCAGTTGGACTATACCGGAGCCCTGGAGGCCTATCGCCAGCTCTATGATGCCTACCCGACCCACCCCGAGGGCCAGCGGGCCCTGGTGCGGGTCATCGTCCTGCATCATGGCAAGGTGGCCGATCCGGAGCAGGCGCGCCGGTGGTTGCAGCGGGCCCACCGGGAGATGCCGCCCGGGAGTTGGCGGGATTATCTGGACCGGGAATTCAACCTGGCAGAAGAGCCGCGTGCAGCCGTTCCGGAAGATCTGCGGGCGGGTCCCCCGGGATGAGAATCCTGAGGGCGGAGCCGTCGGCGCGCATCCGCCAGCCCGGGATGTGGAAACCGTCCAGAAGGCCGGAAACGTGACGCTGGACTTCGAGCCAACTGTCGGGCCGACCTCCGGCCAGGCTGATGCAGGCCAGGTCGTCCTGCAGGATCATTCGTCCCGCTTCCGGATCCCGTAGCGGGTCCAACGCCTCCCGCAAGCCGACGAGAGCTGATTTTTTTGCCAGAACCTCCCAGCGAAAACCCTCCCCGCTGTCGAGCCATTCGGCGACCATGCAGGCCGGATCGAGACTTTCCAGGATGAGGTCCCGCCAGTGTTGTCCCAGGTTATCGTCAGCGGTGGTCAGGCGCAGCCGGGTGACCTTCGGGTCCACATTCATCACCAGGGGACGGTAGCGGTCTTCGCGTTGGCAGGGGCCGGATGCCGGGGCGACGGCCGCAGGTTGGGATGGGGCGGGCCGGGGTTCGGCCCCGGGGGCGCCGATGGTGGTGCCGGGGCCGTCGTGGAAACTGGACCGGACCGTCAGGGGAACCCGGTGGACGTCCGCATATTCAACGGCCCTGATGTGGACGACGCCGCAGCCGGAGGAAGCGATCTGACGCATGTCGTCCCAACTCAGTTCCTCATGACGCCGCGCCTCGGGAACCAGGCGGGGGTCCGCGCTCATGACGCCGTCGACGTCCTTGAGGATTTCACACCGGACCGCACCCAGGGCGGCGGCCAGGGCCACGGCGGTGGTGTCGCTGCCGCCGCGGCCGAGAGTGGTGATCTCCCTTTGGCGGCTGACGCCCTGGAAACCCGCCACGACCACGGTGTAGCCGGCGGCCAGGGATTCCCGCACCCGGTCGCCCTTGACCTCGAGAATGCGGGCGTCGTTGTGGCTGTCGTCGGTGATGATCCCGCACTGGCTGCCGGTGTAGCTGATGGCGGGGCAGCCTTCGCCGGCCAGGGCCATGGACAGCAGGCTCATGGTGACGCGTTCCCCGACCGAAAGCAGCATGTCCAGTTCCCGGCGGGGTGGATCGGGGTTGGTCCGCGTGGCCAGATCCGCGAGTTCGTCGGTGGTTTTGCCCATGGCGCTGACGACCACGACCACCTGGTAGCCCTCGTCGCGGGCGCGGCGGATGTCCCGGGCGACGGCCTTGATACGCTCCACGTCGGCCAGGCTGGAACCCCCGTATTTACGGACCAGGACCGTACCGGAAGTGCTGGGAATGGGGCTGGTCAAATCTGATCCTTCCACGAATACGCCGATTTTCAGGGGGCTGCCGCAATGGCCACGGGGTGTGGGACCGCGCCATGCAGAATAAGGCAGGCCGTGGCCCCGGACAAGATCAATTGGGCATTCGGGCGGTCCCCACCTGGAGGCGGCCCCGGATTCCCCAATCGGCGGGAATCTGACCTGATACATTAAGGAGCGGGTGAAAAAAATTGAAGAAAAAGAAGATAGCGGTTCAGGAAAATCTCAGGAACCCGGTAATGGAGCCGAAAACGGGGGCCGGGGACAGGGATCGGGAATGGAGATGGTCCCGTTTTGGCCCAGGGGGCTGGACCAACCGGGAACTGATCTGTTGCGTCCTGGGTCCCGGAGGTCCGGTGACCGCGGCGGAGGCGGCGGCCCGATTGCTCGATTCGTTTGCGGGTCTGGGTGAACTGGCCGCCGAACGTCCCGCCGCCCTGGCCCGGGGATTCGGACTGGGGCCCGCCAGGACCACGCGTCTGCTGGCCGCTTTTGAACTGGGATTCCGGGCCGGATGGCCGGCGCGCAGGGCGGGATTCACCGTCCGCAGCCCCGCCGATGTCCATCCCCTGCTGCGGGAAGAATTCCGCGGTCTTGACAGGGAGCGTTTCCTGGCGCTTTATCTCGATACACGGCATCGTCTCAAGGCTGCCGAAACAGTCTCCATCGGCTCGTTGAATGCCTCTCTGGTTCATCCTCGGGAGGTATTCAAGCCGGCGGTCGCCATGTCGGCCGCCGCGGTCATCGTGGCGCACAATCATCCCTCGGGAGATGCTTCTCCCAGCGGGGATGATCTCGACCTGACCGCGCGGCTTGACCGTTGCGGAGATCTGCTCGGTATTGCACTATTGGACCACCTCGTGGTGGGTGACGAGGAAATCATCAGCATAAGGGAATACGGCTGGCCGGAATGCTCCCCTTGAATGAACCGGCGCGGCCCATCCGGAAGGATTCGGAAAATGCTCAAACGCTTCCAGGGGATGTTCACCAACGACATTGCCATCGATCTCGGAACCGCGAACACACTCGTCTACATCAAGGGCAAGGGTATCGTCCTGAACCAGCCCTCGGTCGTTTCGCTGGACAAGGATACGGGCAAGGTCTACGCCGTGGGCGCCGAGGCCAAGGCCATGCTGGGCAAGACACCGGACCGGATATCGGCCATCCGGCCCATGAAGGACGGCGTGATCGCCGACTTCGAGGTTACCGAATACATGCTGCGCGAGTTCATCAAGCTCGCCCAGAAGAAACGCCACTTCATCGCGCCGCGGATCGTGGTCTGCGTTCCGTCGGGTATCACCGAAGTGGAAAAGCGCGCGGTGCGGGACAGCGCCAAACACGCCGGCGCCCGTGAAGTGTTCCTGGTGGCCGAACCCATGGCCGCGGCCATCGGCGTCGGACTGCCGGTGGACCAGCCCAGCGGCAACATGATCATCGACGTGGGCGGCGGCACCACCGAGATCGCGGTCATCGCGCTGAACGGCATCGTCTGCGACACGAGCATCCGCGTGGGCGGGGACGAACTGGATGAAGCGATCGTCAGCTACATCAAGAAGAACCACAACCTGCTGATAGGCGACCAGACCGCCGAGAACATCAAGAAGACCATCGGGTCGGCCCACAAGTTCGACGAGGAACGCGAGATGGAGGTGAAGGGCCTGTACCAGGTGTCGGGCGTGCCCAAGACCCTGAAGATCTCCTCCATGGAAATCCGCGAAGCCCTGATGGAACCCATCCAGGCGATCTGCGACGCGCTCAAGCAGTCGCTGGAGCAGACGCCTCCCGAACTGGCCGCGGACATCAAGGACCGCGGTATCGTGCTCACCGGCGGCGGCGCCCTGCTCAAGGGCCTTCCCGAACTGTTGCGCGAGCAGACGGACCTGCCCATCAACCTCATGGACGACCCCCTCTTCTGTGTGGTGCTGGGAACAGGCAAGATCCTGGACGATTTCGAACGCTACCGGCCGGTAATCATGCGGGGCGGCCGCACCTAGCAGGCCGCCAGGAAGAGTGGGCCCGGACCCATGATGGGCAAATCCATCAGTTTCCCCATGCGGGGCGAGTTGCTGACCCTCGCGGTCTGCGTCGCCCTTTCGGTGACCCTTCTGGTTCTCCCGTCAGACACGCGGATCCTGGTCGCGGACCGCCTCGGTCTGGTCCTGACCTCGCCCTATTGGCAGGTGCGGGATTTCGGCCAGGACGTATTGCGGACCCGTGACGACAACGCCTGGCTCAAGATGCGGGTGGCGGAGATGGAACTGTTGGCCGCCACCGGAGAGCGGATGCAGCGTGACGCGGGCCGGCTGGCCGGTCCCGCCCTGGACCCCGGGTACGACGGCGATCTTGTGCCCTGCCGTGTCGTCACCCGCCAGCGCGCCCGATTCGCCACCATGATCAAGGTCCACAGCCTGATTCCCGTTGCCTGGCGTCCCTGGCAACCCGTGATCTCCAGCGCGGGCTACTTGGGCCGGCTGCGGTCGGTGATCAGCGATCGCGAGGCCTGGGTGGAACTGATCACCGCCCCTGACTTCGCCCTGGGGGTGGAGATTGAACGGACCGGTCTGCTGGGGGTGATGCGTCCCCGCGGGGATCGTTTCGTGGTGGAAATGGTGGGCCGTGACGAGGATGTCCAGCCCGGTGACAAGGTGATCACCTCGGGTATTGCGGAAATCCGGGAAGGCGACGCCGACCCCGGC
Source organism: Candidatus Krumholzibacteriota bacterium (assembly GCA_039714075.1). Taxonomy (GTDB): domain Bacteria; phylum Krumholzibacteriota; class Krumholzibacteriia; order LZORAL124-64-63; family LZORAL124-64-63; genus JAGLCY01. The sequence goes on from JBDLKA010000041.1 coordinate 19,298, forward strand.
GGTGCCGCACTGACTCCCCGGGGATTCCCGGTGGGGACCATCGTGGAGACTTCCTCGCCATCCGACAAACTTTACAAGAGGATCGTGGTCGATCCGGCCGCCTCACTGCACTTCAACGAAACCGTGTTCGTGGTGACGCCGCTGGCGACCGGACCGGTATCCGGCGCGGGAGGAACGCCTTGAGGTTCCATCTGCGCCTGATCAGCCTGTGTGCGGCGGTGGCCTTCGTGGGCGGCACCATGGTGGGCCCCCTGGTCTCCATCGCGGGTGTGGGCCCTGATTTCCCCATCATCGCCCTGGTCATCCTTGCCCTGGCGGCCGGTTCCATTCCCGGGACAATCGCCGGTTTCATGCTGGGGCTGGTCCAGGATCTGTCCACGCCGACCCTGCTGGGATTGCAGGCCCTGTGCAAGACGGGGCTGGGGTTCGGTCTCGGCCGGTTGCGCGGCCGTCTCATCCACGGCATGCCGCTGGTGGAGGCCACCGTTATCGCCATTGCCGTGGTGGCCCACGATCTGGTCTTCCTGGTGATCCAGGCCAGCATGTTCGCCGACGGCGATTTCCTTTCCCTGTTCACCAGGACCCTGCCCTCGGCCGTGTACACCGGTCTGGTGGGGATTCCGCTGCTGCGGGTGGCGGATTACCTGGGCCTTTTGCGCCAGGAGGATTGACGTGGCGGAACGGGAACACCTCATTCGCCGGGGAATTTTCCGGACCGTGGTGATCATTCTGTTCCTGATCCTCGTCGGCAACATTTTCGTGATGATGGTTCCGCAGCACGCCTACTACAAGGACCAGGCCCTGAAGAATCGCCAGGTCCGGTTCCGGGTGCGGGCGCCCCGGGGGCTGATCAAGGACCGGAACGGGATCATCCTGGCGGACAACACCTACATCGCCGACATCACCGTGCCCGGAAGCTCCCTGGGATCCGCCGGCCCGGATACCACCCTGTCCCGGCTCATCAACTGGTTCGACCTTCCCCGCGAAGACACGCTGCAGCGGCTCCGGGAGCAGAAGGAAGCCGGCGGCCGCGGCGGCCTGGTCCTGGTTTCCAATGCCACCATGCCCCAGATCGCCGCCGTCGAGGAGCGGGGGCGGCAACTGCCCGGAGTGCGGGTGGAGGCGCGGCCGCGCCGGCGATACCTCTTCGGCGAATTGTTCGCCCATGTCATCGGCTACGTGGGTGAGGTCGTGACCGCCGACCTGGATACCACCGGGGAAAGCACCGGTTACAAGATCGGCGACATGATCGGCAAACAGGGTGCCGAGACCGCCCTGGAAGACCGGCTGCGGGGCGGCAGCGGGACCAAGCTGGAGGAGGTCAACGCGTCCGGGCGTGTGGTCGGAAGGCGCCCGGTCTGGTTGCAGGAGGTGACGCCCGGCCTGGATGTGACACTGTCCATTTCCCTGGAGTATCAACACCGCATGGCCGAGGCCATCGGGGAGCGCACGGCCTGCGGCGTGGCTTTGGATACACGCACGGGCGAGGTGCTGGCCGCCTTCAGCCATCCCGCTTTTGATCCCAACCTCATGACCGTTCCGATCACCGCCGACCAGTGGAACGACCTTTCCGGCAACCCCGACAAGCCCTTTTTCAACCGCATCGTGCAGGCCACTTACCCGCCCGCGTCGCTGTACAAACCGGTGACCTCCCTGGCGGGCCTGGCCAACGGCGTCATCGGCACCTCCTCCGTCCTCGAACCCTGTCTGGGGGGGTGGAGTTTCGGCAATCGCTATTTCCGCTGCTGGAAACGGGCCGGGCACGGGCTGGTGGACCACACCGAAGCCATCGTGCAGTCCTGCGACACCTTCTATTACCAGTTGGGCCTGCGGCTGGAGATCGATCAACTGGCCGCCGCCGCCCGTTCCCTGGGCCTGGGCCGTGTCTGCACCAACATCTTCGCCGACGAAGCGGCGGGCAACATTCCGGACACCGCCTGGTACGACAAGAGATTCGGCAAGGGCAAGTGGACTCGGGGCGTTCTTCTCAACAACTCCATCGGGCAGGGAGAGATATTGGTGACCCCCATCCAGATGGCCCTGCTCACGGCGCGACTCGCCACTTCGGGCAAAACTCCCGACCCCGTGTTCGTCGTCAACCCCCGCAGCCCGGCCAAAATGCCCGAGGCCCTGCCTTATCGGGAAAGGGATCTGGCCTGGGTCCGTCGTTCCATGGAACTTACGGTTTCCGAGGGGACCGGCAAGGCAGCGGCCCTCGATTCAATCGCCGTGGCCGGGAAAACGGGCACGGCCCAGAATCCTCATGGGGATGACCACGCCTGGTTCATGTGTTTCGCTCCCGTCGGGGATCCCCAGGTCGCCATGGTGGTCATCGTCGAAAACGCGGGTCACGGCAGCAGCGAGGCCGCCCCGGTGGCGGGGCAATGGTTACGGACGTTTTTCGCGGAGGGGGATTCCCTGTCGCCTCCGCCTTCGCCGGTCACGACCAACGGCAGGGGGCACTGATGTCGTTCCTCTCGTTTCTTTTTCCTCCGGGGGACCGCTGGATATTCCTGGCCTGGATCCTGTTGTGCCTGATCAGCCTGGCCGTCCTGTGGTCGGTGACCGAACCGATCCACGGTCCCTATCACCAGCTGGATCCCGGAGTGGCCAAAGGCATCTTTTTCCGCCAGGTCTTCTGGGCGGTGATCGGCTACATGGCCCTGCTGGTGGCTTCACGGGTGCCCTTGAGGTACCTGGACAACATCGCCATTCCCCTGTTCCTGTTCACGGTGGTTCTGCTGGTTTTCATTCTGCTGGCGGGACCGGTCATCGGCGGCGCCCGGCGTTGGCTGGCCATCGGGCCGATCCGCTTCCAGCCTTCCGAGCTGGCCAAGGTCACCTTCATCCTGGTGACCGCCAACATCCTGGGCCGGTCCGTGGAGGAGGGCCGGGGGCTGGTGGCCGCCATGGTCTCGTTCCTGGTGATGGCCGTGCCCATGGTTCTGGTCCTGCGGGAACCGGACCTGGGTACGAGCCTGGTGTTCCTGGCGGTGTGGGTGGGGATGGTATTCTGGTACGGCTTCCCCGGGGTCCTGCTGCTCGGGGCCGGCAGTGCGGCGATCAGCGCGGTGATCATGTTCTATTCCGAATCCGTGGCCAAGGAAGCCTGGCCCTGGGGTCTGTATGTCCTGTTGATCCTGGTGGTCCTGTATTTCATGCGCCTGAGCATCCTGTCCAAGGTCGTGCTGCTGGCGGTCAATATCGGTTTCGGGATCGGTATCCCGTTCTTCTGGGAAAAGCTCAAGGGTTATCAGCAGGAAAGAATCCTGACCTTCTTCGATCCCAGCCGGGATGCTTTCGGCAGCGGTTACCAGGCCATCCAGTCCAAGGTGGCGATCGGGTCCGGCGGCCTTTTCGGGACCCACTATCTCCAGGGCACGCAGAAGGGCCTGGCCTTTTTGCCTGAACGGCATACGGATTTTATTTTTTCGGTGGTGGGCGAAGAGCTCGGTTTCTTCGGCGCCGTGATCCTGCTGGGGTTGTTTCTGGTCATCATCCTGCGCGGCATCGATTACGGCGCCGCCGCGCGCCGGCCCTTCGGCCGTTTCGTCGCCATTGGCGTGGTGACCTATTTCACCTTTCATGTGGTGGTCAACGTGGCCATCACGACCGGCCTGCTGCCGGTGACGGGGCTGCCCCTGCCCCTGATCAGTTACGGGGGGTCCAATCTTCTGGTAAGTTCCCTGCTGCTGGGGTTGCTGCTGAACGTCAGTTCGCGCACATTTGAAAATTGACACCGCATTGGTCCCGCATTGGTCCAGCATTGGTCCAGCATTGGTCCAGCAAGGTCCCGCTATCCTGAAAGGGCGGCATGTACCCTGAAATATTCGGTATCGTGAAATCCTACGGGCTGATGATGGCCATCAGTTTCGTTCTGGGATTCTGGTTGAGCGTGGTGCGGGGCAGGAAGCACGATCTGTCCTCGGAGGTCATCCTCGACCTGGTGTTCGGGGTGTTCATTTCGAGCCTCATCGGTGTCCGCCTGATGTTCGTCCTGACCCACCTGGAGGAATTCCATCCCTGGTACCGGGTCTTCTTCATCTGGGACGGGGGACTGACCCTGTACGGCGGCATCATCCTGGCCACCTTGACGGTCTGGTTCATGACCCGCCGGCGCGGCATCCCCTTCCTGGTCATGGCGGACATCTTTTCGCCGGGGGTCATCCTGGGGATCGGCATCACGCGCATCGGCTGTTACCTGGCCGGCTGCTGTTTCGGCAACCCCACCGATTGCGCCTGCGGCATCACCTTCCCTGCCGATGCATCGCCCTCACTGCACTTCGGCCAGGTTCCGGTTCTGCCTTCCCAGCTTTTCGGGTCCGCCGGCGGCTTCATCGTTTTTGCCCTGTTGCTGGTGCTGGAAAGATTCTCCAACTACCGGGGCGCGACTTTCGGCAGGTTCCTGCTGCTTTATGGTCTGTCGCGTTTTGTCGTCGATTTTTCCCGCTACTACGAACCCGAACAGATCATGCAGTTCGGTTTGACCAACAACCAGTGGATCAGCATGGGAATGATGGCGGCAGGTTTGACCGCCATGGTCGCTTTCGCCCGCCTGGCCCGAAAGAACGAGCAGAGCCGTGACTGATATCCTGGAACTGGGAGCCGAAGGCTGGTTGCGGAACGGGGAAGTCTGGCAGCCCCTGCGCCCTTTCTATGGAGTGATGGGCAACCCGGTCGGCCACTCCCTTTCCCCCGCCATGCAGAACGCCGCCCTCATCGAACGGGAAATCGATGCCGAGTACCTGGCCATCCGCATGGAGCCGGGCCGGCTGCGCCACCTCAAGGACGGGGAGGCTTCCCGTTTCCTGGCCGGTTTCAACGTCACCGCGCCGCTGAAGGAAGCCGTGGCGGCCCTGTGTGACGGCCGCACCGACCAGGCCCGGGATACCGGGGCGGTCAATACGGTTCGTCTCGATGAGGGAAAGTGGCTGGGCCACAATACGGACAGTGGCGGAATCCTGACGGTCCTGTCTCAGGCCTGGCCGGGCGAATCCCCTCCCGCCAGGGCCGTCGTGCTGGGCGCCGGCGGCAGCGCGCGGGCCGCGGTGGACGCCCTGGTGCGATGGGAGGTGCCCGGAGTAGAGGTCAAGAACCGGTCGCAGGGGGGGCGGGACCGGATCACGCGCTGGCTGGCCGACCGCGGGCTGTCCGCAGCGGTCAAGGTCGGTCCCCTGGTCGCGGACGGGGAACCCGTGCCCGAGGTACCCACCGTCTGGATCTGCTGCCTGGCGTCCGAGGTGGCGACATCGCCCTTTCTGCCGGTGGCTTCGGGGGCGGACCGGTCCCTGCTGCTGGATCTGCGGTACGGGAACCAACTGCCCGCCGGGGATCCTCCCCTCGGATTCATCCACCTAGACGGTTTGCCTGTCCTGCTGATGCAGGGAGGCCTTTCCTTCGCCTGGTGGTTCGGCCCGCCGGTGCCCTGGAACGCGATGCGCGGCGCCCTGGATTGATCCCGCCGGATGCCCGGCGACATTCTTCGACAACCTCCCGGTTGGGTGCGGACGCATGGGCCCGCTTGCCTGGTTGACGACAGCCCTGTTGGAAGTGGTCTATCCCGAACGCTGTTTTCTTTGCGGCGCGATGCGGGGGGAAACATCCTGGGAGACGTGCGGCTGCCGGGTGGCGGGACTGCGTTTCTGGGACGAGGCGCATCTGTGCCGCTCATGCTCCGGGACGTTGGTTGCCGAAACGGTCACCGGGGTGGTGGGCCAGGGGCACGCCGGCTGCCTCAAGGTGGCCGCCGCCTCGGCAACCCATGCCGACCTGGTGAAACTGGTCGGCGGGTTCAAGTATCACGGCCTCCGGGGGCTTGCCTGGCCTCTGGCCCGGCGGCTGCGGAACCCCCTGGTACGGGCCCAAGGGTCGGTCGGACACGTCGACGCCCTGGTTCCGGTCCCCCTGCATGCCCGCCGCCGCCGGGTCCGGGGCTTCAACCAGGCGGAAATCCTGGCCCGCCTCGTGGGGGCCGAGTCGGATCTCCCGGTTTTGGCCGATGTGCTGGTGCGTCGGCGCAATACGGGGCAGCAGGCCAGGATCGGTTCGGTCGCCAAGCGCCGCCGGAACCTGACGAACTGTTACCGGGCCGGTCCGCCCGTGGAGACAAGGGGGGACCGGGGCAGGGGATTCCGCCGGATCGGATTGGTGGACGACCTGGTAACCAGCGGCTGGACCGCGGTTGCGGCCGCCGCTACCTTGAGGGCATCGGGTTGGGAGGTTGCCTGGGTTTTGACCCTGGGCCTGGCCGCCAAGGCCAGAAACCCGACCAGCAATATTGACACCTGGGTGGACGGTTTCTAGAATAACCGGTGCTAGGGTGGGGAGCTCGATCCGGCCAGGCCGGTTCCAACCAGGTGGAGTGACATGGCGACCAAAATGTCTTTGACCGAATTCGATCCCGCGGGGCTGAAGGTGCTGATGCGCGTTGATTTCAACGTGCCGCTGGACAGTAGCCGCAATATCACCGACGACACGCGGATCAGGGCGGCGCTGCAGTCGATCAGGAAGATCACCGGGGGTGGGGGCAGCGTCATCCTCATGAGCCACCTGGGACGCCCCAAGGGAGTCATCGATCCCGCCCTGTCCCTGCGACCGGTGGCCGACCGTCTGGCCGAACTGGTCGCAGCGCCGGTCAGGTTCGCCCTCGACACTGTCGGACCCGATGCGGTGAACCAGTCGGCAACCCTGGCTCCGGGTGAAATCCTGCTGCTGGAAAACCTGCGGTTCAACCCCGGCGAGACGGGGAACGATCCCGGCTTCTCCTCGGGTCTGGCCGTTCTCGGCGACACCTATGTCAACGATGCTTTCGGCACCGCCCATCGCGCCCACAGTTCCACCGTCGGCGTCACGAAATATTTCGAAGCCTGCCGGGCGGGTTTTCTGATGGAGAAGGAACTGAAATTTCTCGGTTCGCTGATGGCCGATTCCGCGTCTCCGTTCGTCGCCGTACTCGGTGGCGCCAAGGTGGCCGGCAAGGTGGACGTGATTCTCAATCTCCTGGACAAGGTGGACACGCTTCTTCTGGGCGGGGGCATGATCTTCACCTTCCTCAAGGTCCACGGTTTGAACATCGGCAACAGTCTGCTTGACGAGGAGAGTCTCGAAGTCGCCCGGGAAATCCTGGATAAATCCCGGGCCAGCAGGACGCGCTTCGTCCTGCCGGAGGATTGCGTGGTGGCGGACGCCTTCGCCGAAAAGGCCGCCAAGAAGAACTGCCTCGTGACCGATATCCCCGCCGACTGGATGGGGCTCGACATCGGGCCCAAGACGGTGGCCATGTACCGGGAGATCCTGGCGGGTGCCGGGTCGGTTTTCTGGAACGGGCCGATGGGGGTCTTCGAATTGCCGTCGTTCGCCCACGGGACCAATGCCGTAGCCGAGGCCATTGCCTCCGCCACCGATGCCGGGGCCGTCAGCGTGGTGGGCGGGGGCGACAGCGTGGCCGCCCTCAACCAGGTGGAATTGGCCGGGCGGATCAGCCATGTCTCGACCGGCGGGGGCGCTTCGCTGGAGTTCATGGCGGGCCGCCAATTACCCGGGATCGCCGCCTTGACCGACGGTTGAGGGCCGCAAAGACGGCATTGGCGGCCGTTCCGTTGCCCGGGACCGTCCCCAGGACCCCTTCCCTCCGTTGTATCAGGCGGTTTGACAACCTGAAAGACGGGTGTTAATTTACCCGTCCCTTGCCGGTTGGGCTCGTGCCGAACCGGTGGCACCTTTACGACCTGCGACAGCCCCGGGAGCTGAACGGAATGCTGTATTCATTGTTGGTTATCATTCACATTTTGATCTGCATCGTCCTGGCGCTGGTCGTTCTGATGCAGTCCAGCAAGGGCGGCGGCCTGGCCGGAGCCTTTGGCGGAGCCGGTGGCGCGCCCCAGCAGCTTCTGGGCTCGCGGGGCATGACGACCCTGCTCCACAAGATGACCATCTATCTGGCGGTGGCTTTTTTCATTTCCAGTTTTCTTCTTTTCATGGTCGATACCAGTGGCAGCCCCCGTGGCGGCACCAGTGTCGTCGGTGACGCCGCCCGCGAAGGTGAGCTCAACGTCCCGCTGCAGGAGAATCCCCTCGAGGATGTTCCCGTGCAGGAATCCCAGCCGGCTCCCGCCGAAGTCCCGGCCGGTCAGGGCAGCGAACAGACCACTGAAGAAGCCACCACCGAAGGCGGCGGCAATTGATCAGGCTGCGAAACGGCAATGGGCCCGGGTGGTGGAATTGGTAGACACGCTATCTTGAGGGGGTAGTGGCCACAAACCGTGCGGGTTCGAATCCCGCCCCGGGCACCATTCATCCTGAAGAAATCGGAAACTGTCCCCGGACAGTTTCCTTTTTTTTTGTTGACACAATTTTGAAAGGATCGAAATAATGGCTCTACTTCAGCTGGCAGCCTGACGCCAGTCGAAGGTGTTAGCAACATCCGAGACAGGAGGTCTTGCTCGGAACCCACTGGGTGCGGGGTCCGGGTGGACGCAGGAACTCTCAACAAGCGAGGTCCGGTATGGAGGAGAGAGATGCCTTGATGGCCGCCGCCAAGAAGAAGGCGACCAAGAAAAAGGCGAAGAAGAAAAAGGCTGCCAAGAAGAAGGCCACCAAGAAAAAGGTGACCAAGAAAAAGGCCGCCAAGAAGAATGGGACGAAGAA
>JBDLKA010000042.1:0-27854 GCA_039714075.1 Candidatus Krumholzibacteriota bacterium
AATCTGTTCGCCGCGAAGCCGGAGGCCTCATCCCAGCCGATGCCCCAATCACCGAACGCAGCCAGCTGCAACCCGCCCCGGTACTTGATGCCCAGGGGCAGGTCCCAGCCCCGGACCTTCAACAGGGTGTAGCGGTACTCGAGGGTGTTGAGCATCTGGTTGCGGCCCTTGCGGGCGGCAAAGTTCCAGCCGCGGACCGTGTTGGTGCCGCCGATGCCGAACTGCTCCCAGGGCGCGACATCGACGCCGACCGTTCCTGATCGCAGGGTGGTCAGGGAAAATCCGGCCAGAGTGTGCCGGTCCGCAAGGGGGTGGTAACGCCGCAGATCCACATCCGCCTGGACGAAGTTGCTGGAATTCTCGAACAACTCAATGGCCCTGGTCAGCACGATTTCGTTCCACCACCCCCGGGAGGTCCCGATGAAGGCGTCCAGACTGTCGTAACCCAGGTACAGTCCCAGCCGGGTGGCCTTGTCATGGTTGTCCGGGGCAAGAGTCACTCCGTCGATGTCGCTGCGGACGGACAGGAACGAGAAGATGCCCCCGACCCTGCCGTACCTGCCGATATTGGGGCCCGAGGCCAGATGAAACTCGTCGGAAGACTCGAAAAAGTATTCCACCTGGTTTTCCTTTTCCCGGTGGTAGTATTCGACCTTGTAACCCCAGCGGTTGCCCCACACCCAGGGGTTTTCCAGGATCAATTCGATTTCGGTGTAGCCGCCGGCAAGGAAACGGGCGGACAGGTAGACATCCTTGCCCCACATGTTGGGGACCTTGATCCCCGCACCTGCGGAAACACCTGTCTCATCGGAGAACCGGATGCCCACCGAAGGAAGGAACGGCACCAGTTCGACAAAGCGGTAGTGGACGATGACCCCTTCGGGGCCTGTTTCCGCTTTAATCTCGAGGCTGGAAAAAATGTCCAGTTGGTGAAGGTTCTGTTCATCCCGGGCGAGATTTTCGCGCAGACAGGGTTCGCCGACTTTGGAAACCAGTTCCCGGGTGACGACATGTTCGCGGGTCCTGTTCAAGCCTTCAAACCGCAGTTCGGCGATGATGGCGCCCCATGGGTCCACCACGGTGACGGAATCCTGCGCCCGCGCCGGAGTCTGGAAAAACCCCGCCACCAACAGGACAAGAGCGAGCATCAGCTCCGGATACCTTTTAAAACCCTCCATGCACCCCCATCATGCCGCATGAATGCGGCTCCCGACATTTGGACGGCCTCGCACCTTATCACATCCCTGGCATGAGCCAGACTCAGAATTTCACCGAAATCGTGATGGACCCGAAGTGATCGGGACTGTGCTGCCCCTTGAACTCGGGCGTTCTGTTCACATAGACCAGGCCGACCCGCATTCCCAGTCCGGAAACCGCCAAACCGCCCACCAGGTCGCCGACCAGGGGATTCTTGTCCACGCTGTGGCTGGTGGAGAACATGTTCCCGTCCAGGAAGAGGTTGCGCAGCATGAGACGGCCGTCCACGCCGCCGAACAGGTACCAACCGAAGCCCTTGCCGGACACCATGCAGCCCGAACCCGGCGGTGCGGGCTGAATGCGGGGCGGACCGAAATCGCGTTCCAGACCATGCCCGAGGCGGATCGTCCCGCCCACGCCCCCATAGGTGAAGACGTTGCCGAGAGCCACCGACCCGTGCGGCGACAGATCGACTTCCAGCCCCAGCAATCCGGTTTCGGAAATGTTCCGCCACTTCTGTTCGAAGACCAGCATCAGGGTCAGCTCGTTGTTCAACTGGTTGTGCCAACCCCTGGGATCGGGCGAGTCGATGATCTTGTGAAACCACTTCTGCAGTTCCTTGCCGCCGGCGGCGGGACCCACGACGCCGAATGACAGCTCCATCGTGCGCAGGATATCTCCGGTCGATCCCGTCAGACCAAGGTCCGCATGGAGCCAGGCGGCATAGGGACGATCGTCGGCCACCAGTTCGGTGGTGTCGATATCCTCCGGCGTGTAGAGATTCTGACCCAGCGCCATGCCGGCGTGCAGTTTGACATCGGGTTCCAGGAAATAGTGGCGCCGGGCCCAGCCGTCCAGCCACCCCCAGACCCGGTTCTCCCCGGTCCGGTAGGATAGCTGCAGGCCGTTGGTGTAGTGGCGGTCCGAATCGTCGGTGCCCAGGACGTCGTTTTCGAAATGGAGGGTGAAGGTGCCCTTGGGCGGATCACCCTGCGAGGCCTCGACATTGGGCGCAGCCAGCATCAACAGGGCCGACATAAGCAGGACCATGCCCGCGAGCGGCCCCGCCGGAATCAAGGTGCCTCGTGTGGAGATCCCGGGTGTCAAAAGACCCTGCGCGAGATAAAGGTCCAGTCGCCGGCCCAAACCTCGACCCCGGGAACGATCTGGGTGGAAAGGATTTCCCCGTCACGACCCAGCAGTTCCACCTGCAGGTCGTAGATTCCCGGCGGCAGGGAGAGCCGCGCCAGGTTGACGTGCTCCGGCAACGTCATCCAGCTGCGGGTATCTGCGCTTTCGGTTACCGCGCCGAAGATGTTGGCCGCGAGCCCGGCCCAACTCCCTCCTGCCTCCTCGGCCCCGCGCGTGGCCAGGTACTTGGTCAATCCCCGCAGAATTGTCTTGAAGAAGATGCTGGGTTTTTCGGCGTCGAAGGTGATCCGTGCCTGCCGGGTGCAGTTTTCAATGCGGGTGGTCACCGTGTGGTCGCCCGCCAGTCCGGCGGTGACGCGCGCCCCGCCGACGGGGCCGGGCAGTTGGTCGTCCAGTTGGGGGGCTGCCACCGTCGCCCAGTATTCGACCTTCCGCCCCGCGACCAGCGCCTGCATGTTGCCCATGCCCGCCCAGATCTGCCAGGACCAGTAGTCGGGATCGTTATAGGCTTCACCTTCGAAAATGGGGATGTCGAACCTGACCTGGCTTTTCTGGGCCACGAAACCCGACTCCAGCAACAGGACCACTTCACCGTTGCCCCGGCGCCAGGCGGCGGCCTTCTCGTAGTCTTCGCGGGTGCGGGGCAGGCTGTCCTCGTCAGCGCCGAAGGCAAACACATCGGGACAGGTCTTGTGCAGATGATCCAACTCGCCCCGGAAACCGATGCGCCCGGCGACCCGGGTCAGGTCCGGGCCCAGGGAAGGCGGGATATCGACCTCCAGCAGGCCGTGGTTCTGCTGATAGGCCACCGCGGCGTTGCGATAGGCGATAAAGGCGTCGTTGAGTTCGCCGTCCCAGTCGTAGAGCATGCCGCTGTAGTACAGCAGGAAGGCGTTGTTGCGGACCTTTTCGAAGTCGCCCTTGTCCTCGTCCCGCAATCCGTCCAAGGTCGCGTCGACGTATTTGGACAACTGCAGGCTGGCCCGCCGGGCTTCGACCTGGGCCTCGTTCCGCTGCCCCAGGTAGATATAGTTCAATCCCTTGTAGTAGGGCACCATCGCCATCTCGAAGGGGCGGGCCCGGTAGCTGATCGCGTTGTCGTTGGAGAACAGGGAAAAGGCGCCTTCGGAAATGGATTTGGTGTACAACTCGTCCGCGGTGCGCTCGGCGGCGGCGAAGGCCTCGTTGCTTTCGGCGAAGCGGTCGGCGTAGTGCAGGATGAGCCCGCGCTCGAGGTAGTACAGCAGGCGGTCCTTGCTGCCGCTTTCATCCTCGACGGTCGCCAGGGCCTTGTCGAATTCGCCGTTGGCAAGCTGGGGCTTCAGGTTCTTCAACTTGGCGCTGTAGGTGGCGCACCCGGTGGACAGAAGCAGCAGCGGCAGCAGGATCACCAGAACGGCCGCCGTGCGGGCGGCCGTCCCGGAGAACCGAAAAAACGGGGATTCAGGATAAACCATGGTTCATCAGGGCTTGTATTTGCCCTTGCCGACGAACTTCTTGATCTTCTCGAAACCCGCCCAGACCTTCGTATTGTCCTCGAGATCGGCCAGGTAGGCATCCACCTGGTAATACTTCACCGCGTCGCCGCCTTCCTGGTCGACGATCATGTTGATCTCGCCGATCAACATGTAGTCGGCGCCCTTCTCCCGGCCCCACTGTTTCATGGTTTCGGCGGAGGAGAACTCCTGCTGGTCGGCTCGCTCACCGCGGATTTCATCCCGTTCCTCGGCGCTGGCAACCACCCGGACCCGGCCACCGTTGATGAAATTACGCTCCAGGTCGGCGATGAAGGTCTTGACCGCGATGTGTTCGGAGGTCTTGTTCCGGACCGTGCCGACGATCAGGTAGGGCTTTTTCCCCTTCTCGGCGCGGAAGTCCTCCACCCAGGGGCTCATGGTGATCTGGGTCGTCAGGGCGGAGGACACCATCTGGCTGTCGGTGTCGTTCCACTCACCCGACAGGTCGATCTGTTCCTCCACTTCCACGCGGGTGACCTGCTTGCCGCCACAACCGGTCAGGGCGAAAAGGGCCAGCACGGCGACCCCGACAAGGGCGATACGAGCAAAATTCCTGATCATCGGGTTTCCTCCTTTAATCCCCGCCAAACACGTTCACTGGTGGCGGGAATCCGGTACATGCGGACTCCCACCGCGTCGCGGATGGCGTTCACGATGGCCGGCGCGGGCCCGTCGATGGGCACCTCCCCGGCCGCTTTGGCTCCGTAGGGTCCGGTCGGTTCGTCGGTCGAAACCAGGATCGTGACCATGTCGGGCACGTCCAGGGACGACGCGATCTTGTAATCCAGGAAATTGGGGTTCAAGACCCTCCCCGTCCTGTCCAGCAGGACCTCCTCGAAAAGAGCGTAGCCCAAACCCTGGGCCACTGCACCTTCTATTTGGCCTTCGGCCAACCGGGGATGGATGGGCGTCCCGCAATCCACCGCCGACACGAAACGGCGCAGATGGACCTGTCCCGTTTCCGTATCGACTTCCACTTCCGCGAATTGAGCGGCGAAAGGCGGCGGGGAATCGTCGGACATGTGGCTGGCCGTGGCCATGGGCTGGATCTTGGCCTCGTACAGGGCAAAAAGGGCGACGTCACCCATGGTCATGCTCTGTTCCCGGGGACCGGTGACCCGGCCGTCGGAAAAAACGATCTCCTCCGGCCCGCACTCCCAGTGCGCGCCCAGGACACCGGCCAACTGCCCGCGCACCTCGGCGGCCGCCTTGACCACCGCGCCGCCCGAAACGTAGGTCGTGCTGGAAGCGTAGGCGCCCACGTCGAAAGGCGTCAGGTCGGTGTCCGAACTCAGGATGATCACCTTGTCATAGGGGATGCCAAGTTCCTCGGCACACATCTGGGCCAGCACCGTGTCCGAACCCTGGCCGATATCCGTGGCTCCGACCGAAAGGTTCACGCTGCCGTCGTCGTTCAGTTTGACGGTGGCCCCGCCCCAGTCGACCCCCGCGATGCCCGACCCCTGCATGGCCAGCGCCATGCCGAGGCCGCGTTTCAGATGGGGCGCCGAAGGCTCGCTCTTTTTCCCCCAGCCGATGGCCTCGCACCCGAGTTCGATGGCCTTGTCCAGTCCGGTGCTGTTGACCACCCGCACCAGCCCTTCCTTGCCCTCCCCCAGCTTGGCCGACAGCGGATCGGTGTCCCCCAGCTTGATGTGGTTTTTCTTCCTCAGTTCGAGCCGGTCCATTCCCAGTTCGAGCGCAACTTCATCAATGTGGCTTTCCAGGGCGAAACAGCCCTGGGGCGCCCCGTACCCGCGGAAAGCCCCGCTGATGGGGTTGTTGGTGTAGACGCAATCCACCTGGAAATGGATGTTGGCCGCGGGATACATGGGCAGAACCTTCTGCCCCGTGTTGCCCTGCACGGTCAGGGCGTGGCTGCCGTAGGCCCCGGTGTCGGCCAGCACGTGCATCCGGTTGGCCACGATGGTGCCGTCATTCATCACCCCGGTGGTCATGGTGATCCTCTGGGGATGCCGGTAGCGGGCGGCGGTCAGTTCCTCCTCGCGCGTGAACTCCAGCCGCACCGGCCGGCCCGTGCGCAAAGCCAGGACGCTGACCAGATCCTCGATCACCAGCTCCTGCTTGTCCCCGAAGCCGCCGCCGACCCGGGGCTTGATCACCCGGATCCGCGCTTCGGGAATCTCCAGGATGCGCGCCAGCATGCGCCGCAGATGGAACGGAACCTGGGTGCTGGTGCGCACGATCAGGCGGTCGTCCTCGTCGATCCAGGCAATGGAAACATGCGGTTCGATATGACTGGCCTGCACCCGGGGCAGATAGTAGGTCCGGGTCACGACCAGGTCGCAGTCCTTCAGCGCGGCGTCGACATCGCCGACCTGCTTGTCGATGCGCGCAGCGACGTTGGTGGCGCCGGCCTCGCTGATGCCCCGCGGATCGGGCTCCTCGTGGATGAGAACCTCGGTTTCGGCCAGGGCCTCGTCCATGTCCGTCAAGGCGGGCAGCTCTTCGTATTCAACTTCGAGGCGCGCCAACGCGGCGGTGGCCTGAGCCGCCGATTCGGCGACCACGACGGCCACCCGGTCGCCGATGAAACGCGCCTTGGGCGGCAGGACCAGCGTGTCGTAGGGAGACGGCTCGGGGTGGCTCTGGCCCGCCCGCGTGTGGGGAATGGCCTTGACGTCCCGGTGCCAGATGACGTCCACCACGCCGTCGAGTTCCAGGGCCGCGGAGGCGTTCACGTTCAGGATTTTCGCATGCGGATGGGGTGACCGCAGGACCTTGGCGTACAACATGCCCTCGCGGTGGAAATCGTCCGTGAAGACCGGTTCGCCACGAGCCAGTTTGAAGGCGTCGATCTTGGTCACGTTCCTGCCGACGACCTTCATTTCGGCACCTCCATGGCCGCCGCCACAGCGCGAGCGGCCTCCACCGGTTTGACGTATCCGGTGCAGCGGCAAAGATTCCCCGTCAGGGCGTGGCGGATCGTCTTTTCATCGATATCTTCGCCCGCTGGCAGGCCCTGCTTCATCAGGGCGTAAAGGCTGATCAGCAGGCCCGGAATGCAGTACCCGCACTGGACCGCCCCGTGCTCCACCAGTTCGGTCTGCAGGCGGACCATCAGGTCGTCGCCCAACAGCCCCTCCATGGTGGTCACCCGGTGCCCGTCGGCCCGGGCCGCGACCACCATGCAGGAGTTGACCGGTTGCCCGTCCAGCAGAACCGTGCACGATCCGCAGTCGCCGGTTTCACAGCCCAGCTTGGGAGAAAAAACCTTCGCCGCACGCAGGGCCTGGAGCAATGTCTCGCCCGGCGCCACTTCCAGGTCGGTCGCGGTCCCGTTGAGGTTGAATGAGATGTTCACGCTGCTCCGCCCTCCCTGTTTTCCCCGCCGCTGTTGAGAATCCGGGTCACCAGCCTGCGGGTCAGCACATTGACCATGTCCCGCCGGTAATCGGCCGACGCCCGGTGGTCGTCCAGCGGATCACATTCCCCCGCGGCGATATTCGCCACGTCACGCATGACATCGGGCGTTACCGCCGCGACCTCCTGGCCCATCAACATCGTTTCGGCCAGGGTGGCCCGCATGGGGACCGGAGAGACGGCACCCAGGGCGATCCGGGCTTCCTGGATCCGGTCGTCCTTTATCCCCAAGGCGACGGCGACCTGCACCAGGGAGATGTCCTCGGCGGTCCGGGTCAGCTTGTGCGAAGCGCAACGCCAGCCGGCGCAATCCCCCGGCAGGGCCACGCCCACCAGAAGACGGTCCTCCAGAACGGTCAGCCGCGGGCCCACGAAAAAATCGGTCAGCGGCAGGCTTTCCTGGCTGTCTTCATCGGCAATGTAGCAGGTGGCGTCCAGGGCCAGCAGGACGGGCGCCATATCGGCCGAAGGCAGGGCGTTGCAGAGATTGCCGCCCATGGTGGCCGTCGAGCGGACAGGCCGGTTGCCGCACTGGGAAGCCGCCAGGCTGACGGCTCCGCCGGCGAAATCCCGGACAAAATCGTGGTCCGCGAGCCCCTGCAAGGTGGCCGCCGCGCCGATGAAAAGATCCTCCCCGGGAGTCCGGGCGATATCCCCGATGCCGGCATTATTGATATCGACTACAAAATCGCAGGCCGGATGCTCCAGCAGCATATCGGTGCCCCCGGCTATGTAGGCCCCTTTGCCCGGTCCCTTGCGCAACAGGGCCACCGCCTCGGCGGGACTCGAGGCGATCCTGTACTCCTGCAGGTTCCACATGGGAATACTCCTTTCCATGCAGCCATTCCGTTGGCCCGAGTATACCGGGACAAGATAATCAGGCAAGATTTTACCGGCCTTCACCGCGATCGGCCGCGAAAGGAAATTTCATCGACACTTCCGGAATTCGGGTGTAGTTTGGCCGGGGGATTCAGACAGCAATCAGCTCTTTCCAAAGACTCTTTCCAAAGGATGTACCGATGAGGGGATTGAAATGGTTCACGATGCTCGGAGTGATGGCCGTTCTGCTGACCGCCGTTGCGGACGATGCCCTGGCCCAGCGCCGCGGCAGAGGCGGTCCGGCTCGCCAGGCCCCGGCGGGATTCAAACCATTTCTTGAAGTCAGCGGCACCTACGGGTCCATGTGGGGCGGCCATGTCGATCTGACCTATGGCTTCAATTCCCGGAAAATCCGTACCGGCACCGGGTCCAGTGTCGGCTTCGCCCTGGACTACAACATCCATCCCATGCAGGCGTTCGAGATCAGTTATACACGGCAGGCAGGCAGTCTGGATTTCGATCACCAGGGTGTCAGGACCCTGACCGACATGTCGGTCAACGTGTGGCAAATCGGCTCGGTCCGGAAGCTGGCGCCGGGAAAGGTCCAGCCCTTCGTGCTGGCCAGCCTGGGCGTGACCTACTTCAGCCCTTCGCTCTCCTCGTTCCTTCTGGATCCCGACGACCCGGATTCGGAAGTTTTCACCCAGGGGACCACCAAGTTCTCCATGAACTTCGGCCTGGGGTTCAAGGCCTACTTCGGGAAAGCGGAGAAGATCGGCATCCGGGCCACCTTCAAGGCCATGCCCACCCTGTATAATACGGGCGCCGGGCTCTGGTTCGGTTCCGGGGGAGCCGGAGTCACCGTGACCGGCAACGCCATCTGGCAGTGGGAAGTTGCCGGAGGTGTGACCGTCAAATTCGGGACCTGATCACCATATTATCCGGCTCCGCATGAATTCGAGACCATGGCCCGGGCTCTTCAGCCCGGGCATTTTTCAAAGTGCCCCCGGGGACACTTTTCTGCTCTATTTAGTTTGTTTTCAATGGGTTAAAATATTGGGACGAGCTTCTTGGGTATTTTGACAGCATATCTATTGTCAGTCTCATAAAAAAGTAAATAAAAATGTTGTCAAACTTTCAGCTTTGACTAGGGAGGCGATTTTCACAATAACCCACAATTTAACCACCAAGTAGTGGCAACGATTATCATTTTCAAGTACACTGCCTCCCAGCCATCCCTCACCAAAACCCCTGACGGAGGACGCGCGTGCGCTTTCTAACTGCCGTGATCATCACCTTGTTGCCCGCCCTGGCCCTAGCGGAAACCACCGCGTTCGTCGGCGCCCATCTTATTCCGGTCGAGGGCCCCGAAATGGAAAACGGCGCCCTGGTCGTCGAGGACGGCCGGATCGTGGCGGTCGGACCGGCCGGCGAGATCTCGATCCCCGCCGAAGCATCAGTCATCGACTGCGCCGGCAAGGTCATCATGCCCGGACTGGTCGACACCCACAGCCACCTGGGCGGTTTTCGCGCCGCCGACGACAGCGGCCCCATCCAACCGGGGGTGCGCATTCTCGACGCGGTCAACGTCTTCGACGCGGGCTACCGGCGGGCGGTGGCCGGCGGATTGACCACCCTGAACGTGATGCCCGGTTCGGGCTACCTCAGCAGCGGCCAGACCATCTATCTGAAGATGCGCCGGGTGGGCGGCGAAGACGGCGTCTACACCCCCGAAGGCCTGGCCTATCTCCGTGAAGACGGCCGGGTGCAGGGCGGCCTCAAGATGGCCAACGGGACCAACAGCCAGCGCAAGCCTCCCTTTCCGGGGACCCGCGGGAAATCGGCCTACCTGGTGCGGCAGAAATTCATCCAGGCCCGGGAATACCGGGACAAGATCGCGGCCGCCGGCGACGACATCGCCAAACGCCCCCCCCGCGACCTCGATCTCGAAACGCTGGCCGAAGTGCTGGCGGGCGAGCGGGTCGTGCATCACCACACCCACCGGGCCGACGACATCATGACCGTGCTGCGCCTGCGCGAGGAATTCGGGTTCAAGGTCGTGCTCCACCATATCAGCGAAGGCTGGAAGGTGGCCGACCAGATCGCCGCCGCCGACGTGCCCTGTTCCGTGATCATGATCGACTCGCCGGGCGGCAAGCACGAAGCTGTCGGACTGCGTTTCGAAACCGGGGCCGTGCTGGCCGCCGCCGGCGTGAAGATGGCCTACCATACCGACGACTGGATCACCGACAGCCGGCTGTTCTTCCGCTCGGCCGCCCTGGGCATGCGGGAGGGGCTGTCGCGCGCCGACGCCCTGGAATCCCTGACCATCAACGGGGCCGAGATGCTCGATCTGCAGGATCGGATCGGCACCCTGACAAAGGGCAAGGACGCCGACTTCATCATCCTGGACGGCGACCCCCTGAGCGTGTACACGAAAGTCCTGGAAACCTGGGTCGAGGGCCGCCGGGTCTTCGACCGCACCGATCCCGCCGACCGCCTGCACGCCGAGGGCGGGCAAGGCGCCGGCAAGGACCAGGAACCCTTCTTCTGCTGCTACGACCACGGAGGTGAGTCATGAAAAGGACGCTGCTGATAATCGCGGTCCTGTCGGTGACCGCCACCGCGGGCCGGGCCCAGATCGCCGTGCGCGGCGGGGTGGTTCATACCATGGCGGGCGAATCCATCACCAACGGCGTGGTGGTCATCGAAGGCGGAAAAATCGCCCGGGTGGGCCCCGCCGATGAAGTTACCATTCCCGCGGACATCAAGGTTTTCGAGGCGGCCGTGGTCACCCCCGGCCTGGTGGATGTCCATACGACGGTGGGGCTGTCGGGCATCTACAACGTGCCCCACGACCAGGACCAGTTGGAGAAATCGGCGCCCCTCCAGCCCGAACTGCGCGCCCTGGACGCCTACAATCCCCTCGAGCAGCTGGTCGGGTGGGTCCGCTCGTTCGGGGTGACGACCATGCACACCGGACACGGCCCCGGCGCGCCGGTTTCCGGACAGACCATGATCGTCAAGACGCGCGGAACAAGCGTGGACGAGGCGGTGGTCCAGGAGGCGACGGCCGTGGCCGTGACCATCACCAGATCCTCCGATATATTCAACCGGAACAAACTGCTGACCACCCGGGCCAAGACCATCGCGCTGCTGCGGCAGGATCTCATCAAGGCCGGGGAATACCGGGCCAAACTCGACGCGGCCCGCAACGACGACGATGTTGGGGCGCCCGACCGCGACCTGCACGTCGAGACCATGGTCCGGGTCCTGGAAGGGGAACTGGCCCTGATGGTCACCGCCCACCGGGTGCGGGACATCATGGGCGCCCTGCGTCTGGCCGATGAATTCGGGGTGCGCCTGTGGCTGGACGGGGCCGCCGAAGCCCACCAGGTCCTGCCGACGATCAAGGAAGCGGGCGTGCCGGTGCTGCTGCATCCGACCATGATGCGCGCCTTCGGGGAAACCGAAAACGCCAGCTTCGAAACCGCCTCGCTGCTGCGGGACGCCGGCGTTCCCTTCGCCATCCAGAGCGGGTACGAAATCTACGTTCCCAAGACCCGGGTCATTCTTTTCGAGGCGGGTGTCGCGGCCAGCCACGGGCTCGGCTTCGACGACGCGCTGGCCGCCATTACCCTGGGAGCCGCCAGGATCCTGGGTATTGACGACCGGGTGGGTTCATTGGAAGTGGGCAAGGATGGGGACTTGGCGCTCTATGACGGCGATCCCTTCGAATACGCGACCCATTGCGTCGGGACAATAATCGAAGGCGAAGTGGTGTCAGACCTGAGGCGGTGACGGCCAGGACTTGATGTGCAGGTCCCGTTGCGGGAAGGGAATTTCCAGGCCCTCGACCGCGAGGGCCTTGTAGACCCGGGTGTTGATCTCGTCACGGACACGCCCCCGGAAAACAGGGTGCTTGACCCACACCAGAATCTGGAAATCGAGGCTCGACTCTCCCATGGTGATGAAACGCACAACCGGGGATTGTTCGTCGCTGGTGTGGGAAACTTCCCGGACGCATTCGAGCAGGATCTCCTTCACCCGGTCCACGTCGCTGCCGTAAGCCACGCTGGTATTCACCCGCACCCGCATCCGGGGTGAGGGACCGCTGGACTCGTTGACGATCTTGGCGTTACCGATCACAGCGTTGGGCACGGTGACCTCGACGTTGTCGCGTGTCAGCAGGCGCGTGGAGCGCATGCCGATCTCGGTGACCACCCCCCGCGACTCGCCGTCGATGATGATATACTGGCCCACCTTGTAGGGCGCGTCCACCAGGATAAAAACTCCGGAGATGAAGTTGGCCAGGGTGTCCTTGGCGGCGAATCCGACCGCAATGCCCAGGACCCCCGCGCTGGCCAGCCAACTGGTCAGATTGATGTTCCACGCCGACATGATCATGTAGGTCATGACCCCGAACACGATGACCTTGTATGCGAACTGGACCAGGGGCAGCGTCTGGGGCTGGATCCACTTGTACTTTTCCACGTTTTTGCTCAGGCGCTTGAAAACCATGGCACCGGTGACGGAGAAAAACCGGACCCAGATCAGGATCACCAGGGTGGTGGTGATGCTGGTTACAACCGTGTCGATCCGTTCATTCGGAATGAAATCCAGGGTGGCGATGTGGATACCCTGCAGGACCACCGTCCGCGTGAGGGCCAGCACCAGCAGGCTCACGGCCTTGTCGTCGATGTCCGTTGAAGATTTGCGGGTCAGGCGCTGCAGCAGCGGCAGCAGGAAAATCCGCAGGGTCAGTGCGGTTACGATCGCCAACCCGACGATGATCGCCAGGCGTGTGTACGGGTTCTGCATATGGCCATCAAGCCAGAGGTTGATCTGTGCAATGGTCTGATCCACTAGTATCCATCCTCCGGAATGGCCGGCCGAACCTTGAGTACCTTGTCCTTGCGGATTTCCACCGTGCCCGGCTTGGCTCCGCGGGGTTTGGTCACATAGCGGGCCCGGGTGCAGCTGACGGCCACCTGCTTCGCCTCCCTTTTCCTGCTGTGCCAGGCCGCCACCGCGGCGGCGGCCTTGACGGTGCCGTTGTCCGGTTCTTCACCGGCCGGCACCCGCAGCAGAACATGGCTGCCCGGCAACCCCTTCACATGGAACCAGTAGTCGTTGGCCTTGGCCATCTTCAACGACAGGTGATCGTTGTCCTGGTCGTTTTTTCCGGCCAGAACGATCCACCCGCCCGGAAGTTCATACTCCCAGAGCCTGGGCTCGAAGCGTTCATGAGGCGCCGGTCTGCTCATCTATTCTTTGTAGCCCACCACGGTGATGCTGTAAATGCCGAAACCGCTGCTCTTGAGTGAAGCGGCCCCATCGGCACCCAGTATCTCGGTCAGCAGCGGGTCCGGAAGGTGAACCTGCCGGGTGGACCGGATCGCCGCGTCCTGGAATCCCGCGGCCTTGATGGTGGCCATGTATTCATCCTGGCTCTGGGCCCCCGCCACGCAGCCGGCATAGGCGATGGCGGCCTCGGCCAGTTCCTGGGGCAGATCCCCCTCCAGCACGATGTCGGACACGCAGAAGTGGCCGCCCGGCTTGAGCACACGGTGGATTTCCTTGAAAGCGCGCTGCTTGTCCGGCACCAAGTTCAGCACGCAGTTGCTGACCAGGACATCGGCGATGCCGCCGCCGAGGGGCATGTCCTCGATTTCACCCAGGTGGAACTCGACGTTGTCGAAACCCAGCTTGGCGGCGTTGGTTTTGGCCTTTTCCACCATGTCGGGCACCATGTCCAGGCCGATGGCCCGGCCCTGTTCCCCCACGATGGCCCGGACCACGAAAACGTCGTTGCCCGCGCCGCTGCCCAGGTCGATCACGGTCTGGCCCTCTTCGATACCCGCATATTCGGTCGGGATGCCGCAGCCGAGACCAAGGTCGGCCTCGGGAAAATAACCGTCCAGACCCTGGTAGCTCTCCGCGAAATTGGTGCCGCCCAGCGTGTCGCCGCAGCCGGTCGGGCCGCAGCAGGTGCCGCCCTGCCGGGCGATTTCCCCGTATTTGGTCTTGACGATGTCCTTGAGTTCATCCGCATTTTTCATCTGTCTCTCCTTCTCGGTTGCAGCAGTCGATGCCGTCGAACAGTCGGGTAAAATCCCGTTTGGCTTCTGCCACCACGTCCATATCCAGGCAATAGCAGATCCGCGGCCCTTCGATTTCGCCCCGGATCAGGCCCACTTTCTTCAGTTCCTTCAGATGCTGGGAAACGGTCGACTGGGACAAGGGCATGCGGTCCACGATGTCACCGCAGATGCAGGCCCGCCCGGCGAGGATCCGCAGGATCTCCAACCGGCCGGGGTGCCCCAGGGCCTTGGCCACGTCAGCCAGGGCCACCAGGTCGCTGCTGAATTCCTCGGTCTTTCTTTCCGCCATGGCCGCCTCCTTTATCGTTGATCGCCAATTTACGATAATTATTACAGACCGCAAGGGAAAAAACCCGGATTTTCTCCGGAACCTTTCTGGCATATTGCAGTTTCACGTGAGTTGCGCTTATATTTGGCGCCAATTTGTACGCAATTAACCCTGCATTACCGCCAACCCCTGAGGAGTCTTCGCGATGATCGAAGTTCGTGGTATCACCAAGAGCTTCGGGACCATGCGCGCGCTCGACGACGTTTCCTTCAGTCTGGGACGGGGAGAAATCCTCGGTTTCCTGGGCCCGAACGGCGCCGGCAAGAGCACGACCATGAAGATCATCACCACCTTCCTGGCCGCCGATCAAGGTCAGGTCACCGTGGATGGGATCGAAGTCCTGGAGCGACCGCTCGATGTGCGACGGCGCATCGGCTACCTGCCCGAGAATGTTCCCCTGTATCCCGACATGAACATCCAGGAATACCTGACCTTCGTCGGCCAGGCCCGCGGCCTGTCCGGCGGACGCCTGCGCGAACGGCTCGACTGGTGTGTCGAGGCCTGCGGCCTGGTCACCGAATACAGGAAGAACATCGGGGACCTCTCCAAGGGTTACAAACAGCGGACCGGGCTGGCCCAGGCGCTCATCCACGATCCGGAAATCCTGATCCTGGACGAACCCACCAGCGGCCTGGATCCCCTGCAGATCCTGGGCATCCGCGAACTGATCAAGAACCTGGCCGGAGAAAAGACGATCATCTTCTCGACCCACATTCTCCAGGAAGTCAGCCCGGTGACCGACCGCGTGGTGATCATCAACGAGGGCCGGATCATCGCCGACGGCAACGTGGGCGACCTGTCCCGCGACGCCATGGGGACCAACCGGGTCTTCGTGGGCATCCGCGAGGACGGCGCCACGGTCGAATCCGCCCTGAGGGAACTGGTCGAAGTGTCCGAAGTACGTCCCCTGCCCGCCGACGGAGGCTGCCGCTTCGAGGTGCGGGGGGCCTTCGACTCCGACCTGGTCGGCGCCGTGGACCGGTTGGCCCGCGGCCGCGGCTGGGATCTGACCCAGCTCCACGAGGCCACCTTCAGCCTCGAAGACACCTTCATCTCACTGACCAAACGCGCCGCCGGCAGCGGTCTGAAGGGGGTGGCGTAGATGCAGAACACGCTGACCATCTTCAGGCGTGAATTCGCCTCCTATTTCAACAGCCCCATCGCCTACATCTTCATCATCGCTTTTCTGGTGTTGAATTCAGGGCTGTTCATGACCGGGTTCTTCCTTAACGGCGCCGCGGATCTGCGGGCGTTTTTCGGGAACCTCCCGTTCTTTCTGATTTTCTTCATCCCCGCGGTGAGCATGAGGCTGTGGGCCGAGGACAAACGCACCGGCACCTTCGAGCTGCTGATGACCCTGCCCATGCGCGCCCGCGAAGTGATGATGGGCAAGTACCTGGCCGCCCTGGCCTTCTACCTGGTCTCGCTGGCGGGCACCCTGCCGTTGCCGATCATGGTCTCGGCCCTGGGTAATCCCGACATGGGCGCCATCTGGAGCGGCTACATCGGCGCCGCGCTGCTGGGCGGCCTGTACCTGGCCGTCGGCACGTTCACCAGCGGGCTGATGCGCGACCAGATCTCCGCCGTGATCCTGGGGATCATGGCCTGCTTTTTGATCTTCATCGTCGGCGTCCCCGGCGTGGCGGCCACCATCGACGGCTGGCTTCCCGGCTTCGGTTCCTTCCTCCAGCACTACCTCGGTCTTTCGGACCATTTCGAGATGATGCTGCGGGGCGTGATCACCCTGGGCGACCTGGCCTACTTCCTGGGCCTGACGGCCGTGTTCCTCTCCCTTAACACGCTGTGGCTGAAAGGGAGGAAGTACTAATGAACAGCAAACGCAGAAACTTCCGCATCACGTTCGCGGTGGCGGCCCTGCTGCTGACCGCGATCGCCTTTTTCCTGGTCTCGGTGCTGGACAACATGCCCGGAGCCCGGGTCGACATGACCAGCGACCGCCTGTTCACCATGTCGCCGGCGGCGGCCAAGATCCTCAAGGGACTGGAAGTGCCGGTGCAGGTGAAGCTGTACATCACCCCTGCGGACAAGATGCCGACACAGCTGCGCACCCTCGAACGCGACATCAATGAACAGATGCGCAACTTCGAGCAGGTGGCCGACGGCATGCTCGAGTTCCAGGTCTTCAATCCCCAGGACGACGAACAGATGCAGCAGACCCTCGGCGCCAAGGGCATCCGGCCGTTCCAGGTGCAGTCCATCGAAAAGGACGAGATGGGCATCAAGCTGATCTGGAGCGCGCTGACCATTGCCTACAAGGACAAGCCCGAAGAGGTGCTGCCCCAGGTGCTGCCGCAGAACCTGGCCGCGCTGGAGCAGGACATCATCGGTCCGGTCTACCGCCTGACCCGGGAAAAGGCGCCCAAGATCGCCATTTTCGGGCCCAAGAAACAGGTCGACCAGCAACTGGCCATGATGTACCTGCAGCAGGGCATGCAGCCGCCCGAACCCACCGAGCAGTACGCTCAGCTGGCCCAGTTGATGAGCCAGGGACACTACGAGGCGGTGCCCATCGAACTGACCGAGGCTTCCGGCGTGCCCGCGGACGCCGACGCCCTGATCGTGATGGCCATCAGCCCGCTGAACGAACGGCAGGTCTACGAGATCAACCGCACCCTGCGCCGTGGTGTGCCGGTGGTCATGGGTCTGCAGGCCCACGAGTACGGGTACAGCCCCGCCCAGAGCGGCGGCTGGACCATCAGCGGACAGCCCGTGGAAACGGGACTGGAACCCATGCTGGCGGAATTCGGCCTGACGGTATCGGAGGACCATTTCATGGACACCTCCTCGGAGACCATCAATCTGCCGCGTGAAGTTAATCTGGGCGGCCTGCGTATGCAGACCCAGGAACCGGTCCGCCTGCCGATCCAGATCCGGGTGACCGAGGCCCAGATGGATCAGGACTCGCCCCTGGTCAACCGCATCGGAGCGGTTTTCTACCTGTGGGGGACGCCCGTCCTCAGTGACCTGGACAAGACCGCGGCGCACGGCCTGCAGGTCACCGACCTGATCCGCAGCAGCGACCACGTCTGGTCCGAAACCTGGACCGAAGGTCCCGTGACCTCGGCCATGCTCAATCCCGAAGGCCGGAGCCTGGACGGGGCCCAGCCTTTGGCGGTCATGGTCCAGGGCACTTTCCCGGACACCTTCGAAGGCAGGGACGTTCCCGCCTGGCCCGCGGCGGGCAACCCCGAAGCAGTGGATGATCCCCTGGCCCAGGGTCCGGCCGCCCCCGCGCCAGTGGATCCCCAGCCGGGCCGGCTGTTCCTCATCGGCAGCGCCAAGATGTTCGACGACAACATCCTGGCCGCCGGACAGAACGCCCTGCTGCTGCTCAACGCGGTGGATTATCTGGCCGGGTCCCAGGACCTGCTGAACATCCGCAGCAAGACCCTGACCCAGCGCGTCATCAAACCCGTGGAAGCCAGGGAGAAGCTGATCTGGCGCATCAGCGGGGTGCTGCTGGTGCCTGTCCTGCTGGCGGTCTTCGGCATCCTGCGCGCGGGGATGCGGCGCAAGGAAGCCGCCCGCTACCGCGAAACCATCAGACACACAACCGGCGCAGCCAGTTAAAGGAGGATATCCATGCTCAAGAACAGAAACATCCTGATCCTGGCCGCGGTCCTCGTGGTGCTGCTCGGAATCAGTCTGGTCCAGAAGTCCAGCTACAGGAAGAGCACCAGCCGGACCTCCACCGACACCGTCGTCGCCGGCGTGTTCACCGCCGACCAGTTGGACCGCATCACGCTGGGCCATGGTCAGGACAAGGAAGCCGTGGTGCTGGTGTCCACCCCCACCGGTTGGGTCACGGCCAGCGCCTGGGACGCCCCGGCGAACATGGCGCGCATCGACGCGCTGCTGAGCAGCGTGAGCGACCTGAGCGGGGAGTTCCGTTCCGACAGCCAAGCGGTGCTGGACGACTACGGCCTTTCCGACGACACCGCCGTGACGGTCCGCGGCTACGGCAAGGACGGCGAACTCGCCTTCGGGTTGGATATCGGGAACAAGCCCGAACGGGTCCCCGGCAACTTCGTCCGCAGCCCCGGCGCCACCGCTGTCTACCTGACCCAGACCAACCTGCTGGCCCAGCTGGGCCTGTACGAAGGTCCCGCCAGGCCGGGCAGCAAGCACTTCCTGGATCTGGAAGCGGTGAAGGAAGAACGTCTGGCGGTCGACCGGATCATCCTGGACGACGGTGGCCTGAGGCTGGAAATGGCCAAGGAGTTCTCTCCGGCCCACCCCGTTCCAGGCTCGGGACCGGAGGCCACGGCCGCCGACGATTCCGTGGAACTGGACCGCACGACGTGGGAATGGAAGTTGACCGCCCCCCAGGCCAAGGCCCTGGCCAAGACCAAGGCCGACGGGGTGCTGGGTTCCCTGGTCAACATCCGCGCCGTTGATGTGGACGACCCTGCGGCCGACCCCGCCGCCTTCGGTCTGGCCGAACCCGCCCGCACCGCCACGGTGGTCCGGGAAGACGGTTCGGAACTGACCCTTGAATTCGGCAACCAGAAGGAAGCCGAAGGTGACGGCCAGGCCGGGATCTGGATGAGGGTCCGCGGCAAACCCGCGGTCTGGGTCGTGACCGATTACACGGTCAAAAACATTTTCAAGACGGTGGAGGACCTTTTGCCCGAGGAATAGTTTCCACCTGCAAGCCCGATGACAAAGAGGCCCCACCCGGGGCCTCTTTGCCATTCTCGAGGTTCTGCCCCCATCCGGCGACGGCGAGGTTTCCCTCCTGCGGACCCATGTGTTAGATTTCAACCCTCTGCCCGCTTTTCCGGGCGGGCCCCGAGGACAATCCCACTGGCAGGAGGAAAGCGGTGAGTGGACTGCTTCTGAAAAACGGAACCGTGCTCGACTACTTCCCGGTGGCCCTGGACGCCGAAGCCGCGCCCCGGGTCGAAACCATGGACCTGAGGGTTTCCGCCGACCGGATCACCGAACGCGGAACCGGGCTGCAGGCGACCGGACAGGAAGAGGTCATCGACCTGCAGGGCCGGGTGGTCATGCCCGGGAACGTCAACGCCCACGGCCATCTTTACGCCTCCCTGGCCGCCGGCATGCCCCAGCCCAAGGCCAGCCTGGAAACCTTCACCGACATCCTGACGGAAATCTGGTGGCCGCTGGACCGGGCCCTCGACGCGGACGCCATCTACCTGAGCGCCCTGGCGGGCAGCTGGGACGCCGTCCGGTGCGGCACCACCCTCATTTTCGACCACCACGCCAGCCTGGCCTGTGTGGGAGGATCGCTGGACCGGGTGGAAAAAGGCATCCGGGAGGTCGGCCTGCGGGGCTGCCTCTGTTACGAGGTGACCGACCGCGGCGGCAAGGGCCAGCGCGACATCACCCTCGAGGAAAATGAACGCTACCTGCAGAAGATCATGGATGCCCCCCAGTCGGGCGTGCCGTGGTTCCGGGGCATGGTCGGCGCCCACGCCAGCTTTACCCTGGAGGAGCGAACCCTGGCCTTGCTGGAGAGCATCTGCAGCCGCATGGGCGCGGGTCTGCACATCCACCTCGGTGAAGGCACCACCGACCGTGAGGTAAGCCACGACCGCGGCTGGAAGGATCCGTTGGACCGGCTGGAGGATTTCGGCCTGGTCCGGCCCGGCAGCATATTCGCCCACGGGGTGGACCTGTCCCCCATCGACATGCAGACCCTGGAGGAAAAGGGGGTCTGGCTGATCCATTGCGGTCGCTCCAACATGAACAACGGCGTGGGCCGGGCCCCGGTGGACCGTTTTCCCACCAACTGCGGGATCGGCTCCGACGGGCTGGACGACAACATGTGGGGCGAACTGCGCACCACCTATTTCCGGGGCAACGAAGGCGGGCGCGGCCCCCTGAGCCACGCCGACGCCGCCCGTTTCTGGCTGGGCAATTTCCGCCTCGCCCGCGAAATCTTCGGTGAGCCGTTCGGCAGCCTGGACAAAGGCGCTCCGGCCGACTTCATCCTGCTGGACAATTTCCAGAAGACTCCCCTTACCACGGGCACGTGGCTTGGACACCTGCTGTTCGATTTCCACCCCTGGGACATCCACGCCGTCTACGCCGGCGGCCGCCGCGTCTATCTGAACGGCGACAGTCCGCCCGTGGATGCGGGGCTGCTGCAGGAAACCGCGGCCCGCATCTGGAAAGCGATGGGACTGGGCGCATGACGGGAATGAACAACAGCGACCTGATCCGGACCCGCGTCCGTGACCGGGAAAAGGAAATCATCTCCTTCCTGAGGGACATCGTCGCGATACCCAGCCTGTCCGGACAGGAGGAAGCCGTGGTCCGGCGCATCGCCGCCGAGATGGAGAAAGTCGGCTTCGACGAAGTGGTCATCGATCCTTTGGGCAACGTCCTGGGCCGGGTGGGCGACGGCCCCCGCGTGATCGCTTTCGACGCCCACATCGACACCGTCGACGTCACCGACCACGCCCAGTGGGACTGCGACCCCTACCTTGGCAAGATCGAGGACGGCAAGGTTTTCGGACGGGGCGCGGTGGACCAGAAGGCGGGCATGGCCGGCATGGTCCATGCCGGAGCCGTCATGAAGGAACTGGGGCTGCTGGAGGGCGTGCAGGTCTGGATGGTCGGCTCGGTCATGGAAGAGGATTGCGACGGATTGTGCTGGCACCACATCCTGGCCGAAAAAACCCTCGCCCCCGAACTGGTCGTATCCACCGAGCCGACGGGGCTGCGGATCAACCGCGGCCAAAGGGGCCGGATGGAGATACGGGTCCGGGTCAAGGGCCGCTCCTGCCACGGCAGCATGCCGCACCTGGGCGACAACGCGATCTACAGGATCGCGCCCGCCGTCCAGGCCATCGAAAAGCTCAACGGGAACCTGAAAGACGATCCTTTCCTGGGCAAGGGAACCTGCACGGTGACCTGGATCGGCAGCCAGGGACCGAGCCTCTGCGCCGTGCCCGACGAGGCGGAGTTCCATATCGACCGCCGCTTGACCGTCGGGGAAACACGCCAGTCCGCCCTCGCCGAAGTGGAAGCCGCACTGGCAGCTGCGGGAGTCGAGGCCGAAGTTTTCACCCTCGTCTACGAGGAGGAAGCCTGGACCGGACTGGTCTACCCCATGGATAAATATTATCCTACCTGGGTGCTGGACGAGGGGCATCCCGCCCTGGCCGCCGCCGGCCGGGCCTTCACGCGGGTGACCGGACATGAACCGGAGGTTTCCCGGTGGACCTTCAGCACCAATGGGGTGGCCATCATGGGCCTGCACGGCGTCCCTTGTTTCGGTTTCGGACCGGGCCGGGAAGACGTCGCCCATTCGGCCAACGAACACGTGCCCACCGAGGATGTCCTGACCGCCTGCGCCTTTTACGCGGCCTTTCCCGGGGAAATGGTCGCTGATTCGCTTCCTTCAATCGAGGACGCCTAGGCTTGTTGCCAAGGCCAACCGACGGAATCTATTGATTTTACTTGGTTTTCCGCACTTTGGCGGCGAAATTGGTTTGACAATTATGTGGGTGTTTTGATATAATATCAGAATCGCCCAAGGTTCTCCGGGACCCTTCCCCGCGGTCCACGAACCTTGTCAAAACCCTCTCGGAACGGGAGCTGTATGATGAACAAGTTAATGATTCTTGTGTCCGTGTTCTGCCTGATGGCCGGTGTCGCTTCCGCCCAGACAGATGATCTTCTGATTACCGAGTATCTGGAAGGGTCGGGCAACAACAAGGCCCTCGAGATCTTCAACGGCACCGAGGACTTCATCGATCTGGGCGCCTACACCATCGAGCGCTATTCCAACGGCAGCACCACGTCGACCAGTATCCCCCTGCCCACCGTGGACCTCCAGCCCGGTGACACCTGGGTCGTCGTCCACAACCTGGCCGAAGCGTCCCTGCTGGCCCTGGCCGACCAGACCGACGCCAACCTCAATTTCAACGGTGACGACGCCCTGGTCCTGATGTACGCCGGCACCCAGCCCGTGGACAGTTTCGGCCGCGTCGGCGAGGATCCCGGCGACTACTGGGCCTGTTCCGGCGGCAACACCCAGAACCACACCCTGCGCCGGTTGAGCAGCATCTGCCACGGCGACACGGTCGTCGATGACGTCTTCGACGCCTGTCTTGAATTCTCATTTTTCCCCAGCGACACGTTTTCCGGCATCGGCACCCACATCGCCGACTGCGGCGCCGTGGGCGACACCGACCCCAGCTGGGGATCCCTTAAGGCGAGTTTCAGGTAAACGGCCGGCCTGTTTTTCCGCTCAACCGCCCGCCCTCCCGGCGGGCGGTTTTTTTATACCGGCAACCGACTTGCGGGTTTGCCTTGGGTCCGGGCCTTGGGGTATTGTTCGGCTGAATAATCAAGACCACCGAAAGGGATAGAAATGGCCAAGGATCTTCGCGGCAGGCACTTCATCACCACCCAGGAATGGACCGACGATGAAATCGAGCTTGTCCTGGCGACCAGCACGGAACTGAAGGAAAAATTCGCCACCGGCGAACCGCACCGGCTGCTGCCGGACAAGACCCTGTTCATGATGTTCTACGAACAGAGCACCCGGACCCGGAACTCGTTCGAAGCCGGCATGACCCAGCTGGGTGGCCACGCCCACGACCTGACCCCCGACAAACTGCAGGTCAGCCACGGCGAGACGGCCGAAGACACCGCCCGCGTCTTGAGTCGGTTCGGGCACGGCATCAGCATCCGCAACTGCGACTGGGGCGTGGGCAACCGGTTCATCCGCACGGTGGCGGAAATGAGCACGGTCCCGGTCATCAACATGCAGTGCGACCTGTACCATCCCTGCCAGGCGCTGGCGGACCTGATGACCATCCGTGAAAAATTTCCCGACGGCATCCGCGGCCGCAAGATGGTCGTCAGTTGGACCTACGCGCCCAGTTACGTTCGACCTATTTCGGTTCCTCAGTCAGAGATTTTGCTGATGACCCGGTTCGGGCTGGATGTGACCCTGGCCCACCCGCCCGAGTTCAAGCTCCTGCCTGAGATGGTGGCCCAGGCCAAGGCCAACGCCGCGGCGTCGGGATCGAAATTCGAGATGGTCGACGACATGGACGCCGCCTTCGAGGGCGCCCACGTGGTCTATCCCAAGAGTTGGGGATGTCTGGTTCACGAACCCGATCGCGAAGCCGCCGTGCAGCACATCGAAAAATATCCCGGCTGGGTGTGCAACGAAGAGAGGATGGCGCTCACGCAGTCAGACTCCATCTACATGCACCCGCTGCCGGCCAGCCGCGGCGCCGAGGTCACCGACGCGGTGATCGACGGGCCGCACTCGGTGGTCTGGGACGAGGCCGAAAACCGGCTGCACACCGCCAAGGCCCTGATGGGCCTGACCATGTAGGAGGATCGATGAGCGGCCCGCTGGACAGTTTACCCGCCGTCGCCTGCAATCCCCACTGGATTGGATACCGGTGCGTGGTCTGCGACCGGGAATACGAAGCCGGATACGACGGCTTCGTGTGCGCAGACTGCGGCGTGGACGGGATTCTTGACGTGGTATACGACTATTCCGCCATCAGGAATGCCGGGCCGGTCACGGATCCCGGCCTGGGCGGGCTGTGGGGTTTCGCACCGCTGCTTCCGGTCCGACCCCAGGCAGATCATCATGCCTGGAACCTGGGTCGAACTCCGGCCCACAGGGCTGACCGTCTGGCTGCTCATCTGGGCCTTCATTCGCTGGTGCTCAAGGACGACACCTGCTTGCCTTCGGCCAGCCTCAAGGACCGGGCCGCGGCCGTGGCGATAGCCCGCGCACGGCAGTTGGGCATCGACCATCTGGCTTGCGCATCGACCGGCAACGCCGCGACCAGCCTGGCGGTCCTGGCCGCCAGGGCAGGAATGACCTCCACCATTTTCGTCCCCGCCTCGGCTCCACGTGCAAAGCTGGCCCAGTTGGTCCTGCACGGCGCCACGGTCATTCCGGTGGACGGTTCCTATGATCAGGCCTTCGATCTGTCGCTGAAGGAAATTACCAAATACGGCTGGTACAGCCGCAACTGCGCCCACAATCCCCTACTGGTCGAAGGGAAAAAAACCGCGGCGCTGGAACTGGCATGGTCACTGACCGGTGGGTTCACCGGGAACGACCGGGATCTACCCGATGCCGTAATGGTCCCGGTGGGTGACGGTTGCATCATATCCTCGGTGTGCAAAGCCTTCAGGGAATTGCACGAGGTCGGCATGATAGGCAAGATCCCCCGGGTTATCGGGGTCCAGGCGGCCGGGGCCTCGCCTTTGGCCCGGGCCTGGGCTGCCGCCGGAAAATCGCCGGCTGAACTTTCCGGGCCCGAAATCCTGACCGCCGTCCGCCCGGTGGTTGCGCAGACCATCGCCGATTCCATCCAGGTCGGCACCCCTCGCAACCGGGTCAAGGCCTGGAAAAACATTACCGCCTGCGGCGGGGCCTTCCTGGCGGTCGAAGATGAATCCATCGTGGAAGCCATCAGTATGTTGGCGCGTTTGGCGGGTATCTTTGCCGAACCCTCGGGTGCGGCCGGACTGGCAGGGATTATCACGGCGCTGGATCAGGGTCTGGTCAACAACAAGGAAAATATCGCCGTGCTGGTAACCGGCCACGGCCTGAAGGACCCGGGTGCCGGTTTGACCGGAATGACCATGCCTGACCCCGTTCCACCCCTCCCGGCGGGGGATTGAATCACCGCCCCTGGCCCGGGGTGGGTCCCTCCTCCAACACCCTCCAATTAAAAGACTTCGAAATCCCTGGGTGCCGGAAAATAGAGGCATTTCCTGAACCGGTTTTCCCGCGATAATTGGCAGAATTTAAAAAAGACAATTAAGGTATGGTTTGACCACCAAACGTGTATGACGCGGTGGGGTTGGGTGAGGCGCTGTGGACCGTCGGCATAGACGTGAATCACAAAATGAAAGGACTCACCATGGTACCCCTGATTTCCGTGACCAGGTCCCGTTGTCCCTATTCGATTGCAATTGCCCTGGCCATATTCCTGCTTCTTTTACCCGCCTTCGCCGACGCGACCATCGATCCGGAACGGATCGAGGACGCCCAGACCGGCTGGTACTACCTTTCCAACGTGACCGAAGCCCAGATCACGAATCTCGTCAACACCGAGGGTGCACGCCTGATCGACATCGAAATATTCAGCACCTCGCCCCTGCGGTTCACCGCGGCCTTCGTCAGAAACTCCGGAGTCTACGCCTCGGGCTGGTGGTGGTACTATGGCCAGACAATCGCCGACATCAACCTCCATCTGGCCGAGAACAACGCCCGCCTGATCGACATCGAACGCTACACCTTCGATGGTGTCGAACGCTTCGCAGCGGTCATGGTGCCCAACACGGGAGCCCAGGCCAAGGCCTGGTGGTGGTATGTCGGAATAACCACCGCGGACATCACAGCCTTCATCAACACCAACGGCGGCCGTCTCGTGGACATCGAATCGTACGATGTCGGGGGCGTCCAGCGCTACGCCGTGATCATGTTGAAGAACACGGGCGAAGATGCCGCCGGCTGGGCCTGGTTCTTCAACACGGATCTCCCCACCCTGCAGAACTACATGACCGACAATAACATGAGATTACTCGAGTTCGAGGTCCGCGACCCGGCGGCCCCCCGCTTCGACGCCGTACTCATCTCCAACACGTACCAACCCCCCAAGACCTGGTGGTGGTACTACAACGTCCCGTTCAGTGAACTGATCGAACTGGCGAACCAGGCGGGGTCGCGCATCGTCGACATCGACCACTACCAGATCGACGGCCAGGACCGGTACAACATCGTGATGCTGAACAATTCGTCGGACCTGACGGTGGAGATGGCCCAGATCCTCGAGTGGGGAAGTGACGGCGACACCGGAGTGTACCTGCGGGAAATCAGCGGCCCGACCCTGGCTTCCCTGCAACCGGACTTCCAGTTCAAGGCCGCCAGCACGATGAAGGCGGTGTATCACCTGCACACGATGCGCGATGTGATGGCCGGCAACATCAACCTCGCAGCTCCGATCAACTATTCGATCAACTACAGTGGGAGTTGCCCCATCGGCGGCGCCCCGACCACGACCCAGTCGCTGCAGGAGGTGTTGCGGCGCATGATGGTCAATTCGGACAACGCGGCGACCAAAGCCATCTCGGATATGTACGGATTCCCGGCCATCACCAACACGGCCCAGAATATCGCCGGGATGAGCAGTACCAGCGCCAACCACACCCTCGGTTGCGGGGCGGATGCCATCGCCAATCCAAACACCCTGACCCTGCGGGATGCCGGTGAGTTGTACGATCGCATCGAAACCCTGCAGGTCCTGA
Organism: Candidatus Krumholzibacteriota bacterium; assembly: GCA_039714075.1. GTDB lineage: Bacteria > Krumholzibacteriota > Krumholzibacteriia > LZORAL124-64-63 > LZORAL124-64-63 > JAGLCY01. Next base: position 26,790 of record JBDLKA010000042.1, read on the forward strand.
ATCAGCCCATGCGTGAAACCTACTACAGCCTGATGCAGAACCAGGACACCCCTGGCCCATGGTGGTTCACGACCGACCTGGAAGCCACCATAGGCGATGTCGCCGTCAACCTGGGCTTCCCCAATGCCGCAGATAGTTTCTGGGCAGCCACCCGGACGGCCTGGAAGCCGGGCGGGTACACCCTCATTTTTGACGGAACCAACCACGAATATATTTCGGTGGCCGGAATCGTCAGCCTGCCCACATGCCCGACGGGTAGGGGAATCATCTACCGTGATTTCGTTTTCGGCGTCTTCGTCCACGACGCCAGCAACAACGCGGACGCCTTCGATCGCGTGCGCACGACGGCCAGGGAACTGTTTCGCGGCATCATCGCCGAAACGATGCGGACCTGCCCCTCCTCGGTGGAAGACGGTCTGCCCCTGGTTGCCGACATGATGATGCAGCAGATCTATCCCAACCCGTTCAACCCGAGCACCAGGCTTGTTTTCAGCCTGGAGCGGCCCCAGCGGGTGACCCTTGCCGTATACGACACGGCCGGCCGTCGTGTGGCCGTACTCGCCGACGGACAATTTCAGCCGGGCAGTCACGAGGAGATGTGGAACGGTCGTGACGAAACAGGGCGCCTGGTACCGGCGGGCGTCTATTTCGCCCGTTTGAAGGCGGGTGAAAGGGTCGAATCCATGAAGATGGCCCTGATAAAGTGATATGGAACGGCTTCAAGCGATAGCATCGGCCCCGGGCATATGCCCGGGGCCATTTTCGTGGTCAATGGTCTGGGACCGAGTCGGGCCACCAGAAGACCCGACTCAATTTCCGGAACCCGCTGCGACCGTTGCCACAGCCCCGTTCCGGTGATTCTGCTCCTGCAGTGATGCGATGAGCACGGGGATCAAGGCCATGTATTCCACGCTCAGGCTCTTCTGCGCGTCATCCACCTCGCTCACCACTTCCGGCACGATCTGCTGCAGATCCTGCGCTATCAGGCCCAACTGCCTCCCTTTTTCCGGATGCTCCTTCCACTGATAGCTGACCGGCCTCATCTTCATGAGTTCCTCCAGACCG
>JBDLKA010000043.1:0-27148 GCA_039714075.1 Candidatus Krumholzibacteriota bacterium
CACGTTCTCCATTGAAACCGGACAGATGGCCAAGCAGGCCAACGGCTCCTGCGTGGTGCGCATGGGCGACACCATGACCCTGATGACGGTCACGGCCGACAAGAGGCCCAGCGACAGGGATTTTCTGCCCCTGTTCGTCGAGTACCGCAACAAGACCTACGCCGCGGGAAAAATTCCCGGTGGCTTTTTCAAGCGTGAAGCCCGGCCCACCGAGCGCGAGACGCTCACCTGTCGTTTGATCGACCGTCCGTTGCGCCCCCTGTTTCCCAAGGGCTACCGCCACGAGACCCAGGTCGTCGCCTTCATCATCAGTGCCGATACCGATTTCCATGCCGACACCCTGAGCATCACCGGCGCGTCCATGGCCCTGGCCCTTTCCGACGTGCCCTTCACCGAGATCGTTTCCGGTGTGCGCATCGCCGACATCGACGGCGAGTTCGTGGCCAACCCCAGCTTCGAGCAGCTGGAGGAGTCGACCATGGATCTGATCGTCGCCGGCACCGACGACATCGTCGGCATGATCGAGGGCGAGTGCCTGGAAGTTCCCGAAGAGCGTCTGCTGGACGCCATCGAGTTCGCCCAGGGCTGGATCCGCAAGCTGAACGCCCTGCAGCGCGAACTGCTGGCCAAGGCCGGCGGCAAGGAAAAATGGGACTTCGTCACGCCCGAAGAGAACGCCGACATCATCGCCAAGGTCGAGGAATTCATCTCCGCCGACCTGAAGGAAGCCATCGTGGTCAAGGGCAAGTTCGAGCGATCGAACGCCCTGTCGGCCGTTAAGGAAAAGGTGGCCGCCGAGTTCACCACCGAGGACGGCGAGCCCGATCCCGAGGCCAAGGAGGCCTTCGGCAAGGTCGAAAAGAAACTCATGCGCGAGATGATTCTCACAGAGGGTACCCGGACCGACGGCCGTGACCTGACGACCGTGAGGCCGATCACCATCGACTGCGGCGTGTTGCCGCGCGCCCACGGCTCCTGCCTGTTCACCCGCGGCGAGACCCAGTCCCTGGGCACCGTCACTTTGGGCAGCAAGCAGGCCGAGCAGCGCATCGAGCCCCTGAACAGCGAGCAGTACTGGAGCAAGTACTACCTGCACTACAACTTCCCCCCGTTCAGCGTGGGTGAGGTCGGCCGTTACAGCGGCACCGGGCGCCGGGAGATCGGCCACGGCAAGCTGGCCGAGCGCGCCATCCGCCCCATCCTGCCGGACCTGGAGGACTTCCCCTACACCATCCGCCTGGTGAGCGACATTCTCGAGAGCAACGGCTCCAGTTCCATGGCCACGGTCTGCTCCTGCTGCCTGGCCATGATGGACGCGGGCGCTCCCATCGAGAAGAAGGTCGCCGGCGTGGCCATGGGTCTGGTCAAGGAAGACGACAGGACGGCCGTCCTGACGGACATCCTGGGCGTCGAGGATCACCTGGGCGACATGGACTTCAAGGTGACCGGCACGCGCGACGGCATCACGGCCTTCCAGCTGGACACCAAGATCGCCGGCCTGAGCCGCGACATCATGGTCAAGGCCCTGACCGACGCCAAGAACGCCCGGATGCACATCCTGGACGTGATGGACGAGGCCATGCCCGCCCCGCGCGCGGAAATGAGCGAGTTTGCCCCGAAGATCGACACCGTGCAGATCCCCGTGAAGAAGATCGGCACCCTGATCGGCCCCGGCGGCAAGGTCATCAAGAGGATCCAGGAGGAGACCGGCGCCACCATCGAGGTGGACGACGAAGGCATGGTCTTCATCTCCAGCACCGACCAGGCCAGCGGCGCGGCCGCCATGGACTTCGTGGTGGGCCTGATGGCTGAGCCCGAGATCGACAAGGTCTACGACGGCGTCGTCAAGACCATCGTCGACTTCGGCGCCTTCGTGGAATACCTGCCGGGCAAGGACGGCCTGCTGCACATTTCCGAACTGGAACACTTCCGGGTCGGTAACGTGGAGGACGTCCTGCAGGTGGGCGACAAGGTCCAGGTCAAGCTGGTCGAGATCGACAGCCGTTCCGGGAAGGTCAGGCTCAGCCGCAAGGCTTTGCTGCCCCGTCCCGAAGGCATGGAGGACTCTCCCCGGGATGACCACCGCGGTGGCGGCGGACGCGGCGGACGCGGCGGACACCGCGGCCGGCGGTAGGCCCGACCCCGATGAACCTCGATCCCTACAGGAACGAGACTCCGCCCCGCCGGGAAGTGCTTCCCGGCGGGGCGGTCCTGCTTTCGGTTCCCATGCGCACCGCACATGGCGTGACCCTCGGCGTCTGGCTGCGGACCGGCAGCCAGGATGAACCGTCGGGCCTGGGCGGCGTGTCCCATTTCCTGGAACACATCGTTTTCAAGGGCACCAAAAACCGTTCCGCCTTGGAAGTGGCCGAAACCTTCGACCGGATGGGCGCCGCGGTCGATGCTTTCACCACCAAGGATCTGGTGGCCTTCACCATCAAGATCCTGCCGGAGTTCTTCGCCGAGGCGGTGGCCCTGCTGGGAGAAATGCTGCTCGAACCGCAGCTGGATTCCCGGTTGCTCCACCTGGAACAGGATGTGGTCTGCGAAGAGATCCAGGAGGCCCTCGACACCCCCGAGGACAGGCTTCACGACAGCTTTGCCGGACAGCTTTACGGCAGCAACGGACGGGGCCGTCCCATCCTCGGCTCTCCAGGCGTGGTCCGCACTTTCGGGGCAGAGCTCATGCGGGAACAGCACCAGCGGCTGCTGGCCCCGGCGAACATCGTCATTTCCATGGCCGGCAATATCATGGACGGCTTCCATGAAACAGTCGCCGAGACCTTCGCCATGCCCGGCTGGACCGGCCCGGCGGGCCCCGGCTTCGCCCATGACGCCGCCGCCCCGCCCGCGGCGGCCTTCATCGATCTGGATCTGGACGAGGCCGACCCCTTTCGCCTGGAACTGACCAGTCCCATCATCCAGACCTATTTCGAGATCGGCAACCTGGGGATTCCCTTCCATCACGACGACCGGGTGCCGGTGTTCCTGCTGACCAACATGCTCGGCGGGGGCATGAGCAGCCGCATCTTCCAGGCCGTGCGGGAAAAGGAAGGGCTGGCCTATACGGTCTACAACTATTCCGACATGGGCCGGGACATCGGCCTGGTCAGCTGCGCGGGGTCCTGCTCGCCGGATAAGCTGGAACGTCTCGAGGACGTTATTCGCATGGAGTACTACCGCTTGATCAGCGAAGGCGTGAAGACCGCGGAACTGGACAGCAACCGGGCCCAGATCAAGTCCCAGCTGATTTTTTCGCTGGAGGGCATGGTCAACCAGATGTACCGGTCGGCGCGGAATGAAATCCTCTACGGCCGGTTTTTGCCGGTATCCGAGCTGGTGGACGATATCGACGGGATCGTTGTGGACGACATCGTGCGCTGCGCCGAATCCTACTTCAATCCCGATTCCCTTCTGGTGGCGACCCACGGGCCCGTCGACACGAGGGATGGCTAGCCTGTTCCGCAACCCGGGAACGACCATGCAAAACCATGTTTTCGAATTGGCCGGGACGTCCGATCTGGCTGCCGTTACTTCCTTCTATGAGACGGTTGGTTACAGCGGTGGGGTTCACCCTGGCGATCGCCTTCTCGTGGGCCTCCTGGACGGCAGGATCGTCGCCGCCGTTCGGTTGTGCGAAGAAGAAGGTCTCCTTGTTCTGCGAGGAATGTATGTCGCCCCGGATTTTCGCAGCCGAAGGCTCGGCACGGAGTTGCTCCGGTTCGCTTCTTTGGAAATCGGACCGCAAGAATGCTGGTGCGTGCCCTACGAGCACTTGACCGGGTTCTACGCGGAGATCGGATTTCGTGTGTGTGCGGGGGAGTCGGTTCCGGAATTTCTCGTGGAGCGCCAGGCGCGGTATGCGGGGAATGGGCATGTGGTCACGATCATGCGGCGAAGAGCGGGCTTGCCGGTGACGGAAGCCTGAAGAAGTGGGTGAATGACAGCAAATATATTGTCAAAAAGGCTCGACAAACTGAATTGAAATATTAACCCATTGATAATGAATAAGTTAATTTTATTCAGCCGGTTTGCCGTGGTGGGGCGTCGTTCAGATACCTAATCAAGAGCCCCGCCCGGGAAGTCCGTAAAAAGGGGCCAGCAGACGGCCGGCCCCTTCTTAGTCACTTGAAGGCCGGCTGCCCGGCCTCAGTCCCAGTTCAGGTTCGCCGCGTCAAGCAGATCCATGACCCGTTGGATCCTGACATCGTCGGCCACCAGTGAGGTCCGCACGTAGCCGCGACCGTGCTGGCCGAAGCCGCTGCCGGGCGACAGCAGGACGCCCGATCTGGCGAACACTTCGGAAATGAAGCCGAAATCATCGTCGCCCCAGGAGGCCGGGATGCGGGACCAGATGTACATGGTGGCCGCAGGGGCGGGAACAGTCCAGCCCAGCCGGCCGTAACCGGCAACCATCATTTCGCCGCGGTGTTGGTACAGGGCCCGGTTGTCCGCGCAGATCCGCTGATCGCCGGTCAGGGCCTCGACGGCGGCCATCTGGATGCCTCCGAACAGGGAAAAATCCACGTTGCTCTTGACCCGGCCCAACGTGGCGATGACCTCCGCACCGCCGACCGCGAAACCGACCCGCCACCCGGCCATGTTGTGGCTTTTGCTCAGGCTCTGGAATTCCACGGCGACATCGCGCGCGCCTTCCACCTGGAAAACGCTGGGCGGCGGCTGGTGGGGATCGAAACCCAGTTCGCTGTAGGCGATGTCGCTGACCAGGAGGATCTGGTGCTCGCGGCACCAGGACACCGCCTTCCGGTAGAAAGCCAGGTCGCAGATCCCGCCGGTCGGGTTGTGGGGGTAGTTGAGGATCAACATCCGCGCCCGGTCGGCCACCTGGGCGGGAATGGATTCGAAATCGAGGACGAATCCCTGGTCCTCGGTCAGGGCCGGTTCGTGGATTTCCGCTTCGCACAGGCGGGCGGCCCCGAAATAGGCGGGATAACAGGGGCTGGGAATGATGACCGTGTCGCCGCTGTTCAGGTAGCCCCGCATCAGGTTGGCCAGGCCTTCCTTGGATCCGATCAGGGGCAGGGTCTCGGTTTCCGGGTCGAGTTTCACTCCGAAACGCCCGCCGTACCAGGCGGCGATGGCCTGCCGGAAAGCCGCCAGTCCCCTGAAGGTGCCGTACCCGTGGCAATTCCAGGAATCATCAGTCAGGGTCCGGTTCAGGGCGGCAATGATGTTGTCCGGCGCCCGGCCGTCGGGATTGCCGACACCCAGATCGATGACCTCCCTGCCGGCGGCCAGGGCCTCTTCCTTCATCTTGAAGACGGTGGCGAAAACGTAGGGGGGCAGGTTGGCGACGCGGTCGGCGCAGGGGATGAGAAATTCAGGTCCGTTCATGATCTCCTCGATCCGGTCACGGGCGGTGGCGGGTCCTGCGGCACCCCCGATTCGAGCGGCTGGACTGGGCGCCGCCAGGGTGTCCGCACAGGGCTGCGAAGCGAGGGAAGTATACGAAGAATCAGGCGTGGGTAAAGGGGAATCGCCAGGGTGTGTCCGAGGGGTCGCTGGGCGGTCAGGATCCGAAAGTGAATTTGTCCTTTTTGCGGTTGATGGTGTACTGCCAGCCGAGGTCGTCGACGGTGACCATGACTGAAGGCGTCAGCTGGCCGCTGCGGACCATTTCACTCAGGCTCGCGGGCCATTCGCCCTTCTGGTACCGGTACAGGCGGGCGGCGGTGACCACCTCGGAGCGGATCTGGGCACGCCGCAGGGCTTCTCCGGGATTGGGACCCGGCGCGGGGCTGGCCGTCCAGCGCAGCCAGCCCAGGGCGCCGATGACCAGAACCGCCAGGATGGTGACGGGAAACGAACGCAGACCTGACTTCAGCTTCAGTTCGAAGCGTCTTTCCCCGCTGCCAGACTCTTCGTCGTCCGAACCCGGATCGATCCGTTCGAGGATGCCGTCTTCGCACCAGGTCTTCAGCATGTCCCGGGCGACGAAACTCTCGGTTTTTCCCTGCCGGATGATCCGGCCCAAGGGCAATCCCGCCAGGGCCATTTCCATGATCCTCTGCCCGATATCGGAAAGTTCCTCCGGAGCCGGCACGCGGTTTCCCTGTTTGAAGGTGATGGCCTGGGACGGCAGGAAATCCTTGAGCATGCTCTCTTCGTCCAACCGCCGGGCCGCCTCCATCAACAGGCCCTGCACGTCCAGGCTGTAGCGCCACTTGACTCCCGGAGGGGTGTCCTTGGTCGGCGTGAAGTGGTAGCGGCCACGGCGCATCTTCATGCCCGCGTGGGCCATTTCCTGGGCCAGGCTCTTGAGAACCCTGTCCATCTCCATGTTGTCCATCAGGCATTCGGAGATCAGGATCTCGGTCAGGTCCAGGGAACTGTTCTTGCGCACGTATTCGATGTGCTTCCACTGCTGCTCGTTGAAGAAGCCGTAGGCGCGCAGGAATGATTCCAGCGGATCACGGGACCGGCTGCGGCGGTCACGGGTGGAAATGAGCACACCCTTGTCGAAGATGAACACCATGTTCCGGTTCGTCTCCAGGTTCAGGAACCCGGATTTCTGTTGACTGGCGAGCAATTGCAGGATCTCCGCCAGATTGAAGTCGCTCAGTTGGCCTTCCAGGGCCATGGTCTTCCTCCCTTATCTGATCAGGATGCCGGAACCGGTCGTTGACTCGCGGTTGGCCTGGTTCGGTGTCAGTGAATAGCGGTCCGGGATGCTGCGGCGCAATCCGGGGCCGTCCAGTAATGCAATGAGCCAGGAAAGGGCGACCAGGGCCGCGCCGATGATTACGGAGCTTCCGGTCCAGCCCGGCCACATGGCCGCGGGCATGGGCAGCCACTTGGGGTGAAGGGTTTCACCGGGAAGCATCAGCCCGGGAGAAGCCCATTCCGAACCCAGGTCGAAGGTCCAGCCGGCGAACAACAGGAACAGTCCCAGTGACAACAGGGAAAGCCGGAAGAAAGCCGGCTTGAACTGGTCGGTGGCCAAGTAACCGGCCCCGGGCAGCAGACGGCCGACCTTGACGACCCGGTGGCCGAGGGCCATCCCCTGTTCGCGGCTGCGGTTTTTCAGGAGTGTGGCCAGGACCATGTCGCTGCGGGATCTTTCGGCGGTCTCACCGCACCCGGCGCACAGCCAGGCATTGTCGTGGACCCGGCAACAGTCATGGCAAAGAGGAATGCCGCAGTTCTCGCATTCGGTGGGATCGTTGAGGCGGTTCCACCACATGATCAGGAACAGGGCCATCAGAAGCGGGCAGCCGACCAGGGCGAACAGGGGCAGCGGCGGCGCGCCCAGCAGGTGGCGCCACGACGACATGACCACGAGTCCCGGATAGTTGGGCGCTTCATAACGGCAGGCCTGGTCCATGGCCGCGTTGGTCAGCGGCGGATAGACGACCGCCGCGTAGCCTTTGCGGCGGCCCGATCCCGGGGTCGAGAACGAGGGTATGAAACCCAGGGCCCGGGCCTGGTCCATGGCCTCGGTGGCTTCGGGCACGAAAAGTTTCTTGAAATAGACCTGGGCCAGGTTGTAGGGCACTTCGCCCCGCTTGGGGTGGACCGTGGCGATCTTGTTGTAGGCCTTGGCCGCGCTGTCCATGTGGCCGCGGAAGTAGGTGTTGTTGGCCGACCCGACCATGGCCGGGAAGTTTTCGGGGTCGTTCTCGAGGACCTTTTTGAACAGACGGCTGCTTTCCTTGTACTTGCCGCGCCGGGCTTCCTGTATGGCCAGGGCCACCAGAAGCCGGTTGGTACGGTCCTCATCCCCGGAGGATTCAATTCTCTGCTTCAATTCCTGGATCATTTTTCCGGACGGCGGCAGGGTGCAGGCCCGGTCCAGCAGGGTGACCTCGCTGGTCGGATCGACCGTCGGAACGGCCGAGCGCAGCGCGGGCCAGCCGGGGAACACCAGTGCCAGGGCGACCAGCCAGGTGGCCAGCAGCAGGTACCTGGTCTTGCCGCGGGCGTGGACGACCAGGGGAATCGACATGATGGCCAGGAATCCCATCCAGCCCGGTTTGAACATGACCAGGACCAGCGGCAGCAGGAACGGCAGCAGGAAGCGGGGCTGGTGCTTGGGATCCTTCAGGATGGTGGCTCCCATGTCGTGGGCCATTTTTCGCCACCAGGCCAGGTACAGGCCGGACACCAGGACCGTCCAGAAGAATCCGTTCAATAGGAGAGCGCCCTGATGCCAGGCCACCAGGAAGTGGCCCCGGCCCACCGGCGATTTCAAAAGAGCCCGGACCGAGTGGGGCAGGACCTTGAACAGGGTGGCGGTGTCCATCGACTTGAGGGCCTGGACCGAGCGCCACCACTGGTAGCGGGGATGCTCGGGGGCCGCCTTGATCGCCGCCGCCAGGTTCTTGGTCACTTCATCGGGGTTGTCGGTCATGGCCGCCTGCCGGGCAAGATGGAATCGCCAGGCGCCGGCCAACGGATCGTCCAGACGCGGCGGCACCTTGGGTGAGCGCGTCTTCTCGATGGTCGTGGCCTGGGCTTCGGGCAGAAGTTTTCTGCTGATGTTGAGATCGGCACCGGCGTAGCGCGGGTCGAACTCCTCGGCTTCGGCCGCGTATTCCATCAGGGTATCAAGTGGGGCGGGGATGGCCGCAGCCTCCCCGGTCGCAATACCGAGGCAGGCCAATACCAGGGCCAGCCATGAGGTTCGGCTCGACACCTTCATTCGACAACCTGTTCCGTTAGGGTACGCATTCGCTTGTTGAATCTTCCGTCTGATCGGTGGATGATCCCCCATCAAAGCGGGGATGCTGCGCCCACGACTCCGGATCCGGGATCCGGGCCGGGTATCCTCAATACAGGTATCGTACATTTCGGGCAGGGATTTACCGGAATTTTCAATTAATCCTGTCCGCTTGATCTGGAGAAGTCATGTTCCTGGACTCTTCCGGCCGTTTCACACTCAGACCTCTGCTCCTGGTAGCGGCCGGAATGTGCGGTATGGCGGGGCTGATCATCGAATACGGCACTTTTCCCGCACCCTGGATGCTGGTCACCGCCAGATTGCTCAGCGGCGCGGCGGTGGGGTTCTTTCTGCTGGAACAATTGGTGTCCTGGCGGCAGAGCGGGACTTTTCGGCGTTATCTCCGGTCCCGCTGGCCGACTTTCTCCTTGTCGGTGCTGCTCGTCCTGGAAATCCTCGCTCTTCTCGCCGGGCGTCAGACGACCTGGCTGAACACGGCCCTGGGATATCTTTCGGTGGGTTCGGTGACGCGGGCCTACCTGATCATCATCCAGATCTACATCGTTTCCGTATTCGCGGTACAACTGCCTCATCTGCACAAGCGGTTCGCGAGCCTGCACGTGCGCCCCGCCGTGGCCTTCATGCTGACCTTCATCGCCCTGATTCTCCTGGGGGCGGGTTTGCTGCTGTTGCCCAGGGCCACTCCGCCGGAACTGCCGCTGACCGCGCTGGACGCCCTGTTCACCTCCACCAGCGCGGTGTGCGTGACCGGCCTGGTCGTCCGGGACACCGGCACGGAGTTCACGGTTTTCGGGCAGACGGTGATCCTGGTTCTCATACAGCTGGGCGGTTTGGGCATCATGTCCCTGACCGCGGCCTTGAGCCTGCTGCTGGGCCGCGGGATCGGCGTGCGGGAAAGCAGTCTCCTGCGGGAAGTGTTCCAGGTGCCCATGCTCAGCGAGGTGGGGCGGACGGTGCGGTTCATCATCCTGATGACGGTTATCCTGGAAACCGCAGGGGCGGTGGGACTCTTTCTCGGCCTCGAAGGTGTGATTCCCGACACGGGGAAGCGGGTCTTCACGGCGGTTTTCCATGCCGTCAGCGCCTTCTGCAACGCGGGGTTCAGCACTTTCGACGACTCCCTGGTCTCGTTGTCCGGCCGGCCGCTGGTGATGGGGACGATTTCCGGCCTGCTGATCGTCGGGGGCCTGGGGTTCGGGGTCGTGTCCCAGGTTCTGGCCTGGATGAGGGGCCGCGCCCTGGGACGCACCGGTCGTGCCGGGCGGCTTGGCCTGCACAGCCAGGTGGTGCTGGTGGTCTCGGGCCTGCTGCTGGTCGTCGGTACGGCGTTCATCGCCTGGCTGGAGTGGGACCAGTCCCTGTCCGGCCACCGGGCGGGAGCGAAGTTCGCCCAGGCCTTTTTCCAGTCGGCCACCTGCCGGACCGCGGGTTTCAACAGCATGGACCTGACGCTCCTGAATCCGGCCACCCTGTTCCTGATGATCGTACTGATGTTCGTCGGGGGCGCGCCCGGTTCCACCGCGGGCGGGGTGAAGGTCACCACCGTGGCGATCATCTGGGCCAACCTCAGATCCATCGGCCGGGGGTTGAACCGCACCCGGCTGGGCAAACGGGAACTCGAGGCGGTCCACGTCCAGCGGGCCATGCTCGTCCTTTCGGCGGGGCTGGTCCTGGCGGCCATCAGTTTGTTCGTTCTGCTGGCCACCGAGGAGAAACCTTTCCTGGAAACCGCCTTCGAGGTATTTTCGGCCCTGGGGACGGTGGGGTTGTCGCTGGGCATGACCGCGGCCCTGTCCCCCGCCGGAAGGATCGTGATCACCATTCTGATGTTTGTCGGCCGCCTGGGTCCCCTGACCCTGGCCAGCAGTCTGACCGGCGCCAGCCGCGATCCCCGGGTTCGTCTGCCCCGGGGCAGGATCCTGATCGGTTGAGAGCCATGGACGCAATAACAGGAGAAACGGCATGTTGAAAGTGGTCGTCGTGGGTTTGGGCAGGTTCGGCAGTACTCTGGCGGTGCAGCTCTCGCGGGAGGGAGCCGAGGTCCTGGCCGTGGACCGCAGCACCAAACTGGTCGAAGCCGTGGCCGAGGATGTCACCGTGGCGGTCGGGTTCGACGCCACGGACATTGCAAATCTCAAGGCCTACGATGTCGGGGCGATGGACGTGGGCATCGTGGCCATCGGCAAAAATTTCGAGTCTTCGGTGCTGGTGACCATGCATTTGAAGGGCCTCGGCGTTCCCGTTGTTTACGCCAAAGCCCTCAACGAGATGCAGGAGTCCGTATTGCGCCGGGTGGGAGCCGACCAGGTGGTCAAGCCCGAAGAGGACCTGGGAACCCGGTTGGCCCATCATTTGCTCCATGACTCGGTAGTGGATTTCGTGGAATTGCCGGATGGTTTCAGCTTGAAGCGGATCCGCGTGCCCGAGGATTGGAACAACCAGAGCCTGGCCGAATTGGGCCTTTTGGGGAAGCTTCGTCTCAATCTGGTGCAGATCCGGCGCAGCCGGCCCGCGGCCGTTGAAGGTGAAGATCCCGTCAGCGAAAGAATCCCCCTGCCCGATGGTTCCGAGGTTTTGCGGGCGGGTGATGAAATCGATGTCATCGGACCGGACGGAGTGTTGAAAAATTTCGATTGAACAATTCTCAAAAAAAACTTGAGGTTTCCGGGGGTTGGTGCCTAATCTCTCTCATTGCATGAGATCGGAAAGGGTCTGGTATCGGTCCGGATGTATATTCCTTCCGGATTGATTTCCGGATTTTAAGTTGTCAGGCGCATTTTAGATTGAAAGACTATTGGTGCCTGTCGCAAACAAGGAGTGATTCATGAACAAGAGGGTTGCCCGGAATATCGCCCTGCTGGGACTGCTGATCGCCGTTTTCGCCATGGCGGGCTGTTCCTGCAAGGAATACGAAGAGCAGATCATGCAGTTGGATGCCCAGATTGCGGAAATGCAGAAAGATCTGGCCGACAAGGACGCCGTCATCGGCGAACGCGAGCAGGTCGCCGAGGATCTGCGCAACAACCTGAAGGACTGCCAGAGCGAAAATGCCGTTCTGATCGAGCAGTCCGAGGAAGTTGTCATGATCACGGTCCAGGAGGACCTGGGCTTCAACGCGAGCCAGGTCATCGTTCTGGACACCATGGTGCCGACCCTGGAAGCGATCGCCCGCACCGTCAACGACCATCCGGACTGGGACGTGTTCGTGGAAGGTTTCACCGACGACAAGAAGATCCTCGAGGAATTCCAGGAGCAGTATCCCTCCAACTGGGAACTGGGTGCTTTCCGGTCCTGTGCGGTTGTCCGCTACATGACCAACAACCTGGATATTTCGGCCGATCGTTTCGCCGCCGTCAGCTACGGCCCCTTCCGGGCGCTGGCCGACAACGATACGCCCGAGGGACGCGCCCAGAACCGGCGGGTGCGCTTTACCCTGCACAAGGTCGAGAAATAGTCAGGCTGTACTTTCAAGTCGCAGCTTCGTGACAACCGGCCCCGGGTCAACTGATCCGGGGCCGGTTCTTTTTGGGGCAGGGGGATTCAACCGGAGAGATTTTCCAGCGCTTCCAGGGCCGTGGCGACATCCTGGTCCGTGTTGAAGGGGCCGAAGCTGAAGCGGACCGATCCCGCGGGCGCGGTGCCGAGGGCCTCGTGGGCCAGGGGAGCGCAATGCAGACCGGTGCGCACGGCGATGTTCCAGTCCGTGTCCAGGAACATTCCGATTTCCTCGGGGGAACGTCCGGCCACCGTGACCGAAACCACCGGAAGATGGTCCGGACCCGGAGTGCCCGAGCCCGTGATGCCGCCACCGTGCACACGGATTTTTTCCTGCCGCGCACAACCCGCCACGAACGTTTCCGCCAACCGGTGTTCCTGGTCCAGGATGGAGCCGGGGCCCCGGGCGGCGATCCAATCCAGGGCGGCGGCCAGTCCCGCGATGCCCACGGTGTTGAGGGTGCCCGCTTCCAGGCGCCAGGGGAATTGGTCGGGATGTTCCTCCAGGGCGGAACGAACCCCGGTGCCGCCCCAGCGCGTGCTGCGGATGTCCACCTCCGGGCCGACCACCAGGCCCCCGGTCCCGGTCGGTCCGAGAAGGGATTTATGCCCGGTGAAGGCCACGAGGTCCGCCTGCAGTTCGGTCATGTCCACGGGAATCAGGCCGGCGGTCTGGGCGGAATCCAACAGGAACATGATGCCGCGCGCCCGGCACAGGGCGCCAACCTCGGCGGCGGGCTGAACGGCCCCGCAGACGTTGCTGGCATGGGTCATGATCACCAGCCGGGTGGCCGGTTTGATGAGGCGGGCGAAGGCCTCGGGGTCCAGGACCCCGCCGGTATCGCAGCCGACAAGATCGTAGGTGATGATTCCCGCTTGCCGCAGCATGAAAAGCGGCCGCAGAACCGAGTTGTGTTCCAACACCGAAGCCACCACGTGGTCGCCGGGCCGGCAAATGCCCTGGATGGCCAGGTTGATCGCCTCGGTGGCGTTGGCCGTGAAGATGGAGCGGTCGGGATCCTTCGCCGGATTGTTGAACAGCCGGTCCAGGCGCCGGCGGACCTGGTCCACCATGCGACCGGTTTCCAGGGAAAGGTCGAATCCGGTGCGTCCGGGGTTGACGGCGCGATGGGCCAGGAAATCCGCCATGTCCGCGGCCACGGCGCCGGGTTTGGGGAAACTGGTGGCCGCGTTGTCCAGATAGATCAATGGCGCGGATTCGGACATGGTGAAGGACTTTCTGGCTGAACCGGTTCTTCCGGGACTAATCCAGGGTCAGGCCTTGCATGACCCCTGACCCGGGGATACTATGTCCTTCGTTCCCGAATGACCAGTCCATACCGGGAGGTAGTTATGAGTACAGGTCTGACGACCGGGCGCCGGAACTTGTCCCGGGTCCTGGTGCTGGCCTTGGCCGCGACGGCTTTGGCCGCCTTGTCCGGCTGCGGCAAGGGAGGCGAGAACGAAGACGCCGCCCCGGAGAAACCGCGGGCGATGGTCCCCGGGGAAACTTCCGACACGACCGTCGTGGACACCGCGGCCGCGCCTGCCACCGAAAGCGCTTACGTGGCGGGAACTTTATCGGACGCCGCCGGTGTCAGTACGGATTCGGTCCCCACGGAACAGGCGGCGCCTGTCACGAAAGCCGATACCCGGCCGTCCACTTCGGTGACGTCCAACACGGGGGCCTTCAACCTGCAGCTGGGGTCGTTCACCAATCTGGCGAATGCCCGCAAGCAGGCCGACCGCATCAGCGAACTGGGTTACGCTCCGGTCATCGAGGAGTCCGACCTGGGAGGGCAGACCTATCACCGGGTCATGCTGAAAGGTGTCGGCGACATGGCCGAGGCTTCGCGGCTGGGAGAACTCATCCATTCCAAACTAGGCATCGCCTATCTGGTCCGGCGCGGCAACTGAGATCCCGCCGGCAACCTGGAGGAAAAATGCATCCTGTGAATAATGCCAACCGTTCCGTCCGTCGCGGCGGTTTGAGTCGTTCGTTCGTTCCTGTCCTGTTTGCCCTGGTCCTGGTTCTGACCTCGGCTCTGGGCGCGGCTGCTTCCCGGGCGGAAGAGCCCCTTTTCGCACGGATGGAAACCGGGAAGGGCAACATCCTGCTGGTTTTCTATCCCGATCTGGCGCCCCATCACGTGGGCAATTTCGTGCACCTGTCCCGGACCGGTTTCTACAACGGCACGAAATTCCACCGGGTCATTCCGGGATTCGTCATCCAGGGGGGCGACCCCAACAGCAAGGACGCCGACCCGCGCAACGACGGCATGGGCGGACCCACCATGATCGATGTGCTCACCGCGGATGAACTGGCGCTGGTGCAGAAGGTCAACGACATGCTGGAGCAGAAGGGTTACACGGGGCTGAACGGTCCCGCCAACCTGAAGGGCGAATTCACCACGGACGTCAAGCACGTGCGCGGCACCCTGAGCATGGCGCGCAGCCAGGCGAAGGATTCCGCGGGCAGCCAGTTCTTCGTCTGTGTGGCGGCCACGCCCCAGCTCGACGGCGAGTACACCATCTTCGGGCAGGTGGTCACGGGCATGGAAGTCGCCGACGTCATCGTCAACGCCCCGAAGAACCCCGCCGCCGGCCGTGACGCGCCGCGGGAGCCGGTGGCCATCGACAAGATGACCATCTTCGAGGGTGTCGCGGGCCTGACCGAACTCGAGAAGACGGCCTGGGACGAAATGCCTGCCGATTTGAAATCGGGCAAGTAGCCGCCGGACGATACGAGCGTGGCCGGCAACAAAAAAACCGCAAGGCCTGCTCCCCAGGGCGACATCACGCTCAAGGGAGTGCGGGTCCATAATCTGAAAAACATCAGCCTGCGCCTGCCCCGGCGCAGGCTGGTCGTCGTTACCGGCCCCAGTGGTTCGGGGAAGTCATCCCTGGCCTTCGACACCCTGTATGCCGAGGGCCAGCGACGCTACATCGAAAGCCTGTCCAGTTACGCCCACCAGTTCCTCGACCAGTTGCCCAAGCCAGACGTGGACCGGATCGACGGATTGTCGCCCGCCCTGGCCATCGACCAGAAGGGCCTTGGCCGCAGCCCCCGTTCGACCGTGGGCACCGTCACGGAAATCTACAACTTCATGCGCCTGCTGTTCGCGCGGTGCGGGACGGTCCACTGCCCCGACTGCCGGGTGCCCGCGGCGGGCCGTCCCCTGTCGGACATCGGGGACGAGATCGCCGCCCTGCCGGAAAAAACACGTTTCTATCTGCTGGCCCCGGTGGTGCGCGGGCGCAAGGGCGAGCACAAGAAACTGCTGGAGGATCTTCGCGGGCAGGGATATCTCCGGGTTCTGGTCGACGGCGAAATCAGGGAACTGGAAGACGAGATCGAATTGGCCAAGGGCAAGCGTCACGACATCGCCGTGGTCGTGGACGGAATGGTCGCGCGGCCCGATATCCGCGAGCGCCTGAAAACGGGGCTGGACCGGGCCGCCGAACTGGGAGGCGGGTCGGTCATCGTCTACAGCCGGGGTGAAGAACGATGGTACAGCCGCCAGTCCTCGTGCCCCGGCTGCGGACGGGGCTTCCCCGCGCCCGAACCCCGTCAGTTCTCCTTCAACTCACCCGCCGGATCCTGCAACGATTGCAACGGCCTGGGAACCTTGCGGACCATCTACCCGGAGGCCCTGGTGCCGGACCGGGACCTGACCATCGCCAAGGGGGCCATCGAGTTCCTCAAGGGCAAGGAAACAAGCTGGCTCTACGTCCAGATCGAAGCCCTGGCCGGCGCCATGGGTTTTTCCCTGGACACGCCCTTTGCCGACCTGGAGGAGCGAGTCCAGGAAGTCCTGTTCCACGGCCTGACCCCCGACATCGACAAGGCGCTGCGGGATCACCACCATTACAATGCCTTCCTGCGCGAGTGGGAGGGCCTGGTGCCCGAACTGGTCCGCCGCCACCGCGAAACCAAGTCGGAAAAGGTCCGCGCCTCCCTGGAAAGAATGATGGTGGAGCAGGATTGTCCGGCCTGCCGGGGGCACCGGCTGCGTCCGGAATCCCTCAACGTCAGGATCGGCGGCCGCCACATCGGCGAAGTGGCCGCGCTGACCCTCGACGAATTCGCCGCCTGGCTGGCCACCGTTTCCTTTACCGGCGAGCGGGAGAAAACCGTGGCCGCGCCCATCCTGGACCAGATCCGCGGCCGGTTGCGCTTCCTGCTCCAGGTGGGGGTCAGTTACCTGTCCCTGTCCCGGGGCATCGCGACCCTGTCCGGCGGAGAAGGCCAGCGCGTGCGGCTGGCGACCCAGGTGGGGTCCCAACTGACCGGTGTCCTGTACATTCTCGACGAACCCAGCGTCGGACTTCACCATCGTGATATCGGGAAGCTGATCGCCACGCTCAAGGCCCTGCGCGACCGGGGGAATTCCGTCGTCGTGGTGGAACACGACCGGGACGTGATGCTGGCGGCGGACCACCTGGTGGACCTGGGTCCGGGGGCGGGGGAACACGGTGGCGAGGTCGTGTCCCAGGGCACGGTGGCCGAGGTGGCGTCCCGCAAGGGGACCGCGACCGGGGATTACCTCGCCGGGCGGGTGGGGCTGGCGGGACCCGATCCGTTGACCGGGGGCGGCCGCAAGGGGCAGGTCCTGGGCATCCGGGGGTTGACCGGCCGTAACCTCAAGGATGTCGATCTGGACATTCCCCTGGGGAAGATGACCGTGGTCACCGGGGTTTCGGGGTCGGGCAAGAGCACGGCCGTACATGACACCCTGTACCGCGCCCTGGCCATGATGAAACACCGCGCGCGCCGCCGCCCCGAACCATTCCGGGACATGACCGGTGCCGATGACATCAATTCGGTGGTGCTGGTGGACCAGAATCCCATCGGCAGGTCGGCCCGCTCCACGCCCGCGACCTACACCGGCCTCTACAACCACATCAGGCGGATCTACGCGCAGACGGGCCTGGCGCGCATGCGCGGATACGGGGCGGGACGCTTCAGCTTCAACACCGCGGGCGGGCGCTGTCCGGTCTGCGAGGGCGCCGGGCTCCGGCGGCTGACCATGGATTTCCTGCCGGACGTCGAAGTGATCTGCGAGGAATGCGGCGGCCGGCGCTTCGACAGGGAAACCCTCGAGGTCCATTTCAAGGGCTGCGACATCGCGCGGATCCTGGAAATGACGGTGGAAGAGGCCCGCACAGTCCTGGGCAACATCCCGGCCTGCCGCAAGATCCTGGACGTGATGCACGGGGTGGGCCTGGACTATCTGCGCCTGGGCCAATCGGGCGGAACCCTGTCCGGTGGGGAAGCCCAGCGGATCAAGCTGGTCAAGGAGCTTTCCCGGGGGGGGCAGAGGCACACCCTCTACATTCTCGATGAACCGACGACCGGACTCCATTTCTGCGATGTGGATCGCCTGATGCACGTCCTGGAACAGCTGATCGGCCAGGACAACACGGTGATAGTCATCGAACACCACCCCGAGGTTATTCGCCGGGCGGATCATATCCTGGATCTGGGACCCGAAGGGGGAGCGGGCGGCGGCCGGCTTGTCGCCAGCGGGGATCTCCGGGAAGTCATGGCCGCCGCCGGCTCGTATACCGGAGCCATGCTGCGGGAGCTTTTCGCCTGATCCGGCGGGCCGGGGACTTCCGCCGCCGGGGGGCTTGATCCCCCGGGCCTAATTCCCTTGGCGAAATCAATGCCCGGGTGTAGATTTGACCTGACCAAAGGTCGGGCGTCGGCCACGCCCTGTTTCATATGAACCCAGATACGTCCCCTGCCCTGGAGCCGCTTCCGTGAACGATCCCGCTGGTTTGAGAACCACCCCTTTGACAGCCTGGCACAGGGAACACGGAGCCAAAATGGTTCCTTTTGCCGGTTTTGAAATGCCCGTGCAGTACGAGGGGGTTCTGGCCGAACACGCCTGCGTCCGGGAAAAGGTCGGGCTGTTCGACGTCACCCATATGGGGGAATTCTTCGTCCGGGGTCCGGGCGCCGAAACCTGGATCGACGGCCTGGTCACCAACCGGATTGCGGGCATCGCCGGCGGCAAAATCGTCTACACGGTCATGTGCCGGCCGGACGGCGGCGTGCTGGACGACATGCTGGTCTACCGCCTGGACGAGACCGAATGGATGATCGTCTGCAACGCTTCCAACCACGAAAAAATCGGCGGCTGGCTGGAAAAGCATCTGCCGCAGGACGGCGTGGACCTGGAGGACGGCAGCGACCGCATGGCCCTGATCGCCGTTCAGGGGCCGGACAGCCGTGAACTTCTGTGCCGGCTCGAGGCCCTGGCCGACAGGTCCGCCGACGTGGAGGCCCTGGGTTTCTATTCGTCCTTTACCCATGCCCGGGCGCAGGGACGATGGGTTGTCTCCCGCACCGGTTATACCGGGGAGCACGGCTACGAGTTGTACGTCCCCAACGAGGACGCGGTCGCGGTCTGGGAAGAGCTGTTGGCCCGCGGTGCGGATCTGGGAACGGCCCCCATCGGCCTGGCCGCCCGGGACACCCTGCGTTTCGAAGTCTGCTATTCTCTTTACGGCCACGAGCTCGCAGAGGATGTCACCCCGCTGGAGGCGGGCATCGGCTGGGCGGTAAAACTCAAGAAGAACGATTTTGTCGGGCGTGACGCCCTGGTCGCCCAAAAAGGTGACGGGGTTCCCCGCCGGATCATCTGCCTGGAGATCACCGGCCGGGGGATAGCCCGTCAGGGCGCTCGTGTCCTGTCCGGCGGCGGGGATGTCGGCGTGGTGACCAGCGGGACCTTCAGCCCGACCCTCAAGAAACCCCTGGCCATGGCCCTGGTGGATGCCTCGGTATCCGACGGGGATCTGGCGGTGGATGTCCGCGGCCGTTCGATCGCGTGCCGCATTGTTTCGTTTCCTTTTCTCTCGGCCCGGACCAAGGGTGATCCGCGGGCCGAACGGACACTGTCCTGAGGGGCAGCCAACCTGGCAGGAGGCTCAAAGCATGGTACCGGACGATCGGAAATACACCCAGGAACACGAGTGGATCCTGATCGAGGACGGCGTCGGCACGATCGGGATTACCGATTTCGCCGCCGGGGAACTGGGCGACGTGGTGTTTGTCGAACTGCCCGAACCCGGCAGCGAGTTCAGCCAGGGCGATACCGTGGGCACCATCGAATCGGTCAAGGCCGTCGCCGATCTTTTCGTTCCGGTGTCGGGGGAAATCGTGGCCGTCAATGATGCCGTCGTCGACAGCCCCGAACTGGTGAACAGCGATCCCCTGGAAGACGGCTGGCTGATGAAGGTCAAACTGAGCGACGCCGCCGAGGCGGACCAACTCCTGGATGCCGCCGCCTACGGCCAACTGCTGGGAGGCTGACCGGAACATGCCCTACGTTCCGCATTCACCCGAGGACATCCGGACCATGCTTGCGGCCATCGGCAAGCAGGATGTCGGCGACCTGTTTTCCCACCTGCCCGCGGCCGTCAGGCTGGACCGCCCGCTGGACCTGGGTCCGGGACTGTCCGAGGAAGAGGTGCGGCGCTACTTCAAGCAGGCGGCCGCCGCCAATCACGGCCAGGACGAGTTGGTGTCCTTCCTCGGTGGCGGTGTCTACGACTCGATCATCCCCGCCGCCGTGGACGCCATCAGTTCGCGCAGTGAATTCCTCACCGCCTACACGCCCTACCAGCCCGAGGTTTCCCAGGGCACCCTGCAGGCGATCTACGAGTGGCAGTCGTTCATCTGCCGCCTGACGGGGCTCGATGTCGCCAACGCCAGCATGTACGACGCCGCGACCGCGCTGAGTGAAGCCCTGTCCGTCGCCCTGGCGGCCAAGAGGAAAAAGACGGTCGTGGTGCCGGTGACCCTCAACCCCCGTTACCGGCGGGTCGTCAAAACCATGCTGGCCGGCGAAGGCATCACCGTTCTGGATGCTCCGGCCGGTCCTGAAGGCACGACCGACCCGGCGGCCCTGGCCGAAATCATGACCCGTGAGGTGGCGGCCTGCGTCGTTCCCAATCCCAATTACCTGGGACTGGTCGAACCCGTCGACGAACTGGCGGACGTGATCCGCAATGCCGGGGCCATCGTCGTGGCCGCGGTCAATCCGGTGGCCCTGTCGGTGCTCAAGACCCCGGAGGAATTCGGAGCCGAACTTGCGGTCGGCGAAGCCCAGCCTTTCGGCATCACGCCGTCGTGGGGCGGACCCCTGCTGGGGTTCCTGGCCTGCGCCGACGCCCACAAACGACGCATCCCCGGCCGTATCGTCGGCCGCACCACCGACAGCCGCGGCCAGGAGGGTTACGTGCTGACGCTCCAGACGCGGGAGCAACACATCCGCCGGGAAAAGGCCACCAGCAACATCTGCAGCAACCAGGGCTTGAACGCCTTGCGCGCGACGGTCTACCTGGCCATGCTGGGCGCCGGGGGGCTGGCTGAACTGGGGGAAGCCAACCTGACCAGGATCAACGCCCTGCGCCGTGTCGCCGTTGCCGTCAAGGGCGTCACCCTGCCCTTCGACGGACCGGTTTTCAACGAGACGGTGATCCGCTTGGAACGGCCCGCCGCCGCGTTCCGGGACTTCGCCCGTCAAAGGGGCGTGCTGGCGGGAATACCCCTGGAGGGGGTGGCCGGCTGCGGCGCCGGCGACCTGCTGGTCAGCGTCACCGAAAAGCGCACCGCCGCCGAAATCGATCATTTCGGCAGCTTGCTGGAAGAATTCCTTTCCGGCGGAACCGCAGGGTCGGAGGTGGCATCATGAGCGGGGACATCAACAGCCAACTGAAGCCTGGCCGCTGGAACGCCGGTCTGCCGGGATCCCTTTTCGACAAGGGCGCCGGCGGCCGCCGCGGGCTGACTTTTCCCCGGTGGGACGGCGATCCTGTCGGTGATGACCTCGAAAAGTCCCTTCCTGAAAAATCGCGCCGGGCCCGGCCCGCCGATTTTCCCTCCCTGAGCGAACCCGAGGTCATGCGGCATTTCACCGCCCTTTCCAATCTCAACCATCATATCGAACGCGGCATGTACCCCCTGGGCAGCTGCACCATGAAATACAATCCGCGGGTCAACGAACAGGTGGTGGCCCTGCCCGGTCTGGCGGACCTGCATCCCGAACAGGATGCCGGGGATATCCAGGGACTGCTGGGCGCGCTCAAGCATCTCGAGAACGCCTTGGGCGAGATCACCGGTTTTTCCGCCTGCAGCCTGCAGCCCGCCGCGGGCGCCCACGGGGAATACCTGGGCATGCTCGTCATCCGGGCCCTGCACCTGGCCAACGGCGACACCGGGCGGGACGAGATCCTCATTCCCGATTCCGCCCACGGCACCAACCCCGCCTCGGTGGTGATCGCGGGCCTGAAACCCCGCACCATCGGATCGCGCGGGGACGGCCGCATCGATCTGGATGCGCTGCGCGAAACCGTATCGGACCGCACCGCGGGCATCATGATCACCAACCCCAACACCCTGGGGCTGTTCGAAAACGACATCCTGGAAATAGCCGCCATCATCCACGAGGCCGGAGGGCGTCTCTACATGGACGGCGCCAACATGAACGCCATCATGGGCAAGACCCGGCCCGGCGACATGGGTTTCGACGTGGTGCACCTGAACCTGCACAAGACCTTCAGCACGCCCCACGGCGGGGGCGGACCGGGAGCCGGTCCCATCTGTGTGACCGAAGAACTGGCGGCCTTTTTGCCGGGGCCCAGGATCACCGCTTCCGCGGAAGGCGTCTTCAGTCTGGAGGGCGCGCCCGGCGCCGACGGGCCGGCCATCCATTCGTACTTCGGCAACGTCGGGGTCTGCCTGCGCGCCCTGGCCTACATCCTGCGCAACGGGGGCGAAGGCCTGACCCGGGCCACCGAATGCGCCGTCCTGAATGCCCACTACCTCCTGGCCGGGCTGAAGGACATCCTGCCGGTGGAAAATTCCGCGGGCTGCATGCATGAGTTCGTGGCCAGCGGCACCGCGTGGAAGGATAAGTTCGGGGTCCGCACCCTGGACATCGCCAAGCGCATGCTCGACTACGGCATTCACGCGCCGACCATCTATTTCCCTCTCATCGTCGAGGAAGCCCTGATGGTCGAACCCACCGAAACCGAGTCCCGGGAAAGCCTGGACCTGTTCGTGGCCGTCATGCGGGCGATCCATGCGGAAGCCGCGACAGATCCGTCCCTGCTCACCTCGGCGCCCCATTCCACGCCCGTCGGGAGGATGGACGAGGCCCGGGCCGCCCGCCAGCCGGACCTGAGCTGGCTGGGCCCCTGCAACTGTTGACCCGCCCCGTGGCCTGCCTGCGCGTTTTCCAGGACGGCGCCGCCTCCGGGGCGAAGAACATGGACCGGGACGCCTCCCTGCTGGCGGGGCACCGGCCGGGCGACGATCCCGTTCTGCGCCTGTACCGCTGGCGGCCCGCGGCGGTCACCATCGGTTACAACCAGGATTTTTCCGCTTTCGATGCCGCCGCCATCAAGGCCGCGGGGTACGATCTGGTCCGGCGCCCCACCGGCGGGCGGGCCATCCTGCACGCGGACGAACTGACCTACGCGGTGATCGGTTCCTCGCCGGGCCCGGTTTTCGGGGCCACGCTTCACGATACCTACATGAAGATCAACCAGGCCCTGCTGGCCTTCCTGGCCGACCTGGGAATCGCCGCGGACATCTCCTCGGGGGAATCGCGGGATCAGGCCCGCGGTCTGGTGTGTTTCCAGAGCGCGGGCCGCCACGAGGTCAGTGTGGGGGGGCGCAAGATCATCGGCTCCGCCCAGCGCCGCACCGGCGGGGTCTTCCTGCAGCACGGCTCCATCCTGGCGGGCCCGCGGCACCTGGAACTGCCCTCTTTTCTCGGGTCGGACGGGGAGGGGGAAGCCGCCAAACTGGCCGCGGCGACCACCGATCTGGGCCGACTTCTGGGCGTCCCGCAGACCGGCTCCGACCTGGATGATCTGGCCGTGCGCCTGGCGGCCGCCTTCTCCCGCGTTCTCGAACTGGAAATCCGTCCCGCCTAGCCCGCCGCCTCCCCGGTTGCATTTGTGTAATTCGTGGTCTTGCTTGACCGTTCCCGCTTCGGCTCCCTAATATCAGCCCCGTCGGTAACCTGATCCTTGAGGGGTGACATGATTTCCTGGTTGGCACGCAGGGTCGCTGTTTCGATTCTGCTGGTTTTTGTCCTGATATCCGCCGTGTTCTTCATCGTGCGGCTGGCCCCGGGCGACCCTCTGGACCAGGTCGTGGAACAGGAATTCGGCACCGACAGCATGGATCAGATGCGGCGGCAGCTGGGTCTGGATGAATCCCTTTCCCGTCAATATGTCAAATGGCTGGTTGCCTCGTTCCGAGGCGATTTCGGCACCAGTCTCAGGCAGCAGCGTTCCGTCGGCAGCATCATCGGCGAGGCCCTGCCGGCCACGCTTCTGCTGACGGTGACCGCCTACCTTCTGCATCTGTTGCTGGCATTCGGCGCCGCCCTGGTATCGGCGGACCGGTCCCGGCGAACCCTGGACCAGGGGATTCAGGGTGTGGGGCTGACCCTGTATTCCCTGCCGGCCTTCTGGCTGGGATTGATGCTGATCATGCTCCTGAGCCGAAAACTGGGCTGGTTCCCCGCCGGGGGAATGCACGCCCCGGATGCCCGGTTCCTCGACCGGGGGGCCTGGCTGGTGGATCTTCTGCATCACCTGGCGCTGCCGGTGGCCACCCTGGCCCTGGGATCGTTCATGGGGACGGCGCGCCACCTGCGCACATCACTCGCCGAAGTGCTCGACCAGGATTATATCCTGTCGGCCCGGGCGCGCGGACTGTCCGCACGCAGGGTCCTTTTCAATCACGCCCTGCGCAACGCGCTGCTGCCGGTGATCACCCTGGTGGGGCTGAGCCTGCCTTTCCTGCTGGGCGGGGCGGTGGTCGTGGAAGTCGTCTTCGGCTGGCCGGGCATGGGGCGCGTCGCCATCGAGGCGATCTGGGCCCGGGACTATCCGGTCATCATGGGCACGACCCTGATATCCGCCTTGACGGTGGTGGCGGGGTCCCTGCTGGCGGACATCCTCTACCGTTGGGCCGATCCCCGGGTCCGCCTCTCGTCGCAGGAGGCAAGGTGACCCCCACCCGCCCAAACGATCACTTCGCCCGGGCCTTGAAAGGGCGCTGGTGGCTTGACGCCCGGTTGCGTCCGGGTCTGGCCGTCACCCTGGGCCTGGGATTGGTGGCGATCATGGCGCCTCTGCTCGCCCCAGGTGATCCCGCCGCCCTGGGCGCCGCCGCGGACCGGCTGGCAGCCCCTTCGTCCGGTCATCTTCTGGGTACGGACCTGCTGGGTCGCGATGTCCTGACCCGGCTGGTCCATGGCAGCCGGGTTTCTCTTCTGGTCGGTTGGGTCAGCGTGCTGGTCGCCATCCTGCTGGGCACGGGGGTGGGGCTTGCCGCGGGCCTGGGGCCCCGCTGGCTGGACCGCCTGCTGATGAACGTCACCGATGCCTTCCTGGCGTTTCCCCGCATTTTCCTGATTCTGCTGCTGGTCTCGTTGACGACCCCGTCCCTGTTGCTGGTCATGACGGTTCTGGGTCTGACCGGCTGGATGAGCGTGGCCCGCCTGGTGCGCGCCGAAGCCCTCAGTCTCAGGGAGCGGGATTTCGTGGCGGCGGCCCGCGGCCTAGGCCTGAGCGCCCCCAGGGTGGCTTTTATCCATGTCCTGCCGAATCTCCTGCCGACCGTCATCGTTGCGGCGACCCTGCGTGTCGGCGGGGCCATCCTGGCCGAATCCTTCCTCAGTTTTCTGGGACTGGGCGCCCAGGAGCCGATGGTCAGTTGGGGCGCCATGATCCAGCAGGGCCGTGACTACCTGCTGGAGGGGTGGTGGCTGACCACCTTTCCGGGACTGGCCATCGCCCTGACGGTTCTGGGCTACAACCTGCTGGGGGAAGGCCTGCGGGAGAAGCTGGATCCCCGGAGCAGCCGGGAGGGTCGGGATGGGTGATCTTCTCCGTCTGGAAGACCTGCGGGTTTCCTTCCCGGGCCCTGGATCCGGGAAAGCCCGGGAAATCCTGTCCGGGGTGGACCTGGTGATCCGGCCGGGGGAGTCGATGGCCCTGGTGGGGCCTTCGGGTTGCGGGAAAAGTCTGCTGGCCAGGGCATTGCTGGGGTTGCTGCCCCCCGGGGCGTCCTGGTCCGGGGATATCCGGTGGCAGGGCGAAAAATTGATCGATCCGGCCGGCCGGCTCTGGGAGCGGGTCAGGGGCCGGGGGATGGCCCTGGTTCTCCAGGAACCCCAGACCAGTCTCAATCCCGTGTTGACGGTGGGGGACCAGATCGCCGAGACCGTGCGTGCCCATTTCGGGGTCGCCAAACGCCAGGCCCGCCGCCGGGCCGTATCCCTGCTGGCGGAAATGATGGTTCCGGAGCCCGAGGTCAGGGCCGGTTATTATCCCCACCAGTTGAGCGGCGGGATGCGACAACGCGCCCTGCTGGCGGCGGCCATGGCCTGCGACCCCGACCTGCTGATCGCCGATGAACCCACCACCGCGCTGGACGTCACGATCCAAAAGGAAATCCTCGGCCTGATCACCCGGATCCGCCGCGAACGGGGCATGGCGATGCTCTTCATCTCCCACGATGCGGACCTGGTGCCGCTGGTGGCCACCCGTCAGGCCACGATGTCGGCCGGGCGGATCACCATGGTGGAGGACACCCGGGGGACGTCCCCATCCGCTGTTCCGGAAACCGGGGGACAGGACGTCGCGATCCCTTCCGCACCGGGGGCGGAGGCGACCGGCCCGGTGCTGACGGCCCGGGATCTGGTCGCGGGCTATGGACCACCGGCGACCTACCGCAAAGACCCGGAAGGGAAAGGCCGGCGCGGCCCGCGGGCACCCGTCGCCGGCGTGGATGTCGATCTGTATCCCGGCCGGGCCCTGGGGCTGGCCGGGGAAACGGGTTGCGGAAAAACCACCCTTGCCCGCGCCCTGTCCCGCCATCTGGCGCCCGCCGCCGGAACCCTCGAACTGGAGGGTGAGGATTTCAGAACCGCTGCCGGACGCCGCTTGCGGTTGATGCGCCGGCGTGTCCAGTTGCTGTTCCAGGACCCGGCGGGATCGCTCAACCCCCGGCAGACCATCGGGCACACCCTGGCCGAGGCGTCGGACCATCGTGATCGGATCAGGCCCGCGGAACTTCTGCAGGAGGTGGGCCTGTCCGCGGGCATGGTCCGTCGATTCCCCCACGAACTTTCCGGAGGACAGCGCCAGCGGGTGGCCCTGGCCAGATGTCTGGCAGCCGATCCCGAAGTTCTGATCGCCGACGAACCCACCAGCGCCCTGGACAACCGCACCAGGGACAGGGTTCTTGCCCTGTTGCGACGGACCATGGAACGGCGAGGTCTGGCGCTGATGGTCATCTCCCATGACTTCCGGGTTCTGGAGGCGGTTTGTGAAAGGGTTGCGGTCATGTACGGGGGCGTTGTCGTGGAGTCGTATCCCGTCGGCGAACGAACGGTTCAGTGCCATCCCTACACCCTGGAAATGATGGCGGCCTCGCCCGCGGCCCTGAAGAGCAATCCCGAGTTCTGGTCGGAAGCGGGTAACCGGACAGGTGGAATGATTCGACTTCCCGAAGGCGGTTGTCCCCGGGTGGGTCGGTGTCCGTTACAGAAATCACATTGCGCCATGGAGTTGCCACCACTGGTGGAAGTGGGGGAGGGCCATTTTCTGCGTTGTCCGGAAGCATCGAAAGGGGAAGTCTCACAATTTATTGACACGTAATAGGCCAATCTCTATATTCAAACACCAGTTGCGGCACGGGTCACCTTTCCCAGAGAATCAGGTCCCCAAAGTGCCTTCCAGGACCGGCGGAAACGCCTTTTTCAGCAGGCACCCCACACTGCCCGGCTAGGTTCAGTGCATAAATTTAATGATCAATTCAAAGGTTCCCTGCGGAACCCCGATTCAGCCGGATTAGTTCCCTTGGAAAGGAGCGTTGGTATGCTCCGGCGTCCCCGGTTCATTTGGATTCTG
>JBDLKA010000044.1:0-26011 GCA_039714075.1 Candidatus Krumholzibacteriota bacterium
CAGATCGGTGACCCGGGTCAGGCCGCCGCCGATCGTGGCGATCCAGATGTTCTGCCCGGTCCAGACCATGTCGCTGATGACATTTCCGGACAGATCCTAGCCCGAAGTCAATCTGGCGGCCGTCCGGCCGGTTACCCGGTCGAAAAGAATGATGCCGCCGCCGTCAAGACCCCGCAGCACCATTCCGCCGTGCTCGAGCAGGGCCGTGGTATGCCCCGCGTGCAGAACCTGCTCGAATTCCGGGGCCGCCGCCGTGGCCGGACCGGCCGGCACAACTGTGGACAACAGTAGACAAAGCAGCGGGAGGATCCCCGCCCCAAAGTTGAACCGATGATATCCGGTGTTGAAAATAATCATGGTCTGGAATCCTCTTCCCGGGAAACGTTCGGGGCGATATCCCCGTCACTTGTGTGGCCGGCCGCATCGCCGCCGGTGCCCAGGGTGCCGAAGCCCCCCGGATCGTGCCAGAGCTGGCGCAATTGGGCGGTGAAATTCGTCGGGGTCCGCGCCCAGGGACCGGTCAGTCCCGGAGCCTGAGGTTCGCCTCTCCAGAAGGCGAGCACTTCGCCCGGATCCTGCGGGGCGACGGCTCCGCCCGCGGTGATGGGCCGGGGTCCGAAAAGGGCCAACCCACCGCGCAGCAGCGATCCGGCCAGGGCCCATTGCCAAGGCAGGGGCATCACCTTGCCGGCGTCCGACACCGCCAGGGTAAGCCAGGGATTGTGCCCCCACAGGTCCGCGGCCTGGACCCGGACCAGACGGCCCCGGCCCGCCGGCAGCAGAACCAGGCGGAACCAGAGCCAGGGCAACAGCCCTGCCAGGCCCAACAGGAGACCCGCGAGCAGGGACAGGAGGCGGCCTCCCAGCACCCGGAAAGCGGCTCCACCCCCGGGGCTTTTCACCGCGCTCAGGGTGCTGCCGAAAACTTCGGCCCTGGCCCCGGCGGCCAGCAGCCAAACGTCCTGGACATGCCACCGGAGCCGGATCCGTTGGCGACGCAGGGCGGCCAGGGTGGTCCAGGCATCCTCGCCCCCACCGGGCCGATCCCAGAAAACGACCTGGGAAATCCGATAGCGCCGCACCACTTCGAGAATATCCGCGCGCCCGCCGAGGCAGGGAATGTCGCCCCGGCCCAGCGGCGCCTGCGAATGTTCGGCCTGTCCGTCGGCCAGGTAGCCGGCGACATCCACGCCCTGGTCCGCGAGGTTGCCGGCACCCGCAAGCCAGTCCCGGATGCGTCCGGGGTCCCCCGCCAGAAGGGTCCGTTCGAGGGAAAAGTATCCCTTTTCCAACCGCCGCAGGACCCGCTGGAAAAAGGAATCGCCCGCGGCGGTCGTCATCGCGAACAGGGGAATGAACAGCAGCAGGACCGCGCGGCTGATGACCTCGAGATGGCCGAGATAGGTGCTGGCCATGAGCAGGACCGCCACGACACCCACCTGTTGCAGATGCTCCAGATGGGACCGTCCGCCGCGCCGCCGCCGCGGGCTGTAGCGACCCGTAAAGAGAAAGGTCAGGGTGGCCAGAAGCCAGGAGAACATCAGCAGCGGCAGGTATTCCGACACGGGGTACAGGGGTTCGGAGAACAGGCCGCCCATGGCCCCGCGCAGTCCGTACGCCAGGCCGAAAGCCGCGGCCAGACCCGTCATGTCCAGGGCCCACAGCAGAAAGACCAACAGGGGTTCCCGCCACTTCTTCAGCAGCCAGACGAATATCCCCCATTTCTCGTAGAAGGAGATCAGGCTGCCCAGATGCAGCCAGAACGATTTGCTGAACTTGCCCTGGGCGCTGCCGCGGCGGTGATGGTGCAGGAACCGGGCGTCCGGCGTGTACAGGACCTCGAAGCCCGCCTGCCACATGCGGAAGCACCAGTCCACATCCTCGAAGTAGAGGAAAAAACGTTCATCCATGGGGCCGACCCGCTCCATGGCCGAGCGGCGCACCAGCAGGCATCCCCCGAGGACCCAGTCCACCGGGCGGGCGCTCTGATGGTCGAAATCCTCCATCAGGTGCCGGCGGACCGTTTCGCTGTTGGGAAAAATCCGACCCAGGAAAGTGCGCCGCAGAAGAAGTGTCTTCAGGGTGTAGAAGCGGCGGCAGGAATGCTGGAGGCTGCCGTCGGGATTCAGCAGCTGCGGCCCGACCATGCCGGCGCGCGGATGGGCGTCGGCAAACGACAGCAGCCGGTCGAGGGCCCCCGGTTCGACCACGATGTCGGGATTCAGAACCAGATAGTAGTCCGCCTCGACCTGGGCCATGCCCCGGTTGCAGCCGCGGGCGTACCCCACGTTTTCCTGGTTGAAGACCCACAGGCAGTCGGGATGGTTCCGGTGGACCTCGTCCAGACCCTTGTCGACCGAGGCATTGTCGACCACGACCACCTGGTGCTCATGGGCGGGAGCGCAGGCTTCCAGCGAAGCGAGACATTTGGCCAGGTCGCCGCTCGTATTGTAGTGGATGATGACGATGGCGAGTTTCAATGACACTCCAGAATGACGGGCCGGCGGCCTCAGGGAATCCGGCGCAGGCGCAGGGCCCAGACCATCCACATGGCTTCCACGATGATTTTCTTCGACATCTTCGAGACCCCCACCTGCCGGTCCACGAACATGATGGGGATTTCCTTGATCCGCAGTTTGCGCCGCCAGCAGTGATAGTTCATTTCGATCTGGAACGAGTACCCGTCGCTCTTGATCCTGTCCAGCGGCAGCATTTCCAGGGTCGTCCGCCGGAAACACTTGAAGCCCCCGGTCGAGTCCTTCAACGACATTCCGGTCACGAACCCCGCATAACGATTGGCGCCCACGCTGAGAACGAGCCGGCGCAGCGGCCAGTTGACCACCGTGATGCCGTGCAGATATCGGCTGCCCAGCACCAGGTCGTGGGTCTCGATTTCCTCCAGGAATTCGTTCAGGGCTTCGGGATCGTGGCTGAAGTCGGCGTCCATCTCGAACACCGCCTCGAAATCGGTGTTGGCCAGGATCCATTTGAAGGCCGCGATGTAGGCCGCCCCCAGCCCCATCTTGTCCGGGCGTTCCAGGATCAGGATCCGGTCGCCGAATCCGGGCAGATTCTTGACGATATCCGCCGTCCCGTCGGGGGAATTGTCGTCCACCACCAGTACGCTCAGGCGTGGATCTCGCTCCAGGATGAGGGGCACCAGCCGGCCGATGTTGTCGGCTTCGTTGTAGGTCGGGACAACGACCACCGCTTTGCGCAGGTTCAGGGGTTCGACAACCCGGTTGCCGTGTGAGCCATCATTCATCGATTGTACGTTCTCCGGTTTTCGCTCCCGACCGGAAGCGCCCCAGGGGAATCAGCAACAGGATGACCAGGATCACCCCGCTGAGCGATAGAGTCAATCCCGTGCGAACTGACGAGTCACCGAAATGGAAACGAACCGTGTGATGACCCGCTTCCAGGGCCACGGCCCGCAGAACGAGATCGGCTTCAAGGAGTTCGGCGTCCCGGCCGTCGACCTGCACCCGCCAGCCCGGGGCCATCATGTCCGACAGCAAAAGCAGGGCCGGAACGGGGCTTTCGGTCTCCAGAACCACCTCGTTCAGGGAATCGAGGGTAAAAACAGGGCTTGGCAGGGCCGTGGCCGCCGATTCCGGGGCCGGATCCGGTGTCTCATCGAGATAGACAACGTCCGCCACCGGGATGGTTCCGGCTTGAATTCCGTCCAGAAACGGCTCCAGAGCGTCCTTTTCCGGCAACGAGGACACGGGCTGCCAGGCGGTCACCAGACGGGCCCGGGGCAGGGCCCCGCGATTCCGGTACAGCCAGGTCCTGCCCTGGTGGACGGGCTCGGGATCGAGATCGCAGCCGTGAGCCGCCAAAGTGCTGAATTCAGCTTCGCCGAAAGGCCCCCCGAAGGCAACCACGCTGCCGGCGAGCCAGGACGCCAGACGGCCCGCGGGCTCTTCGCTGAACAGGCGGCGCCGGATCGGTTCGTACCGGGCCAGCTTGGCCGGGTGGTATCCGCCCAGCGAGCGGATCTCCGATACCATCCAGATGTTCTGTGCCCCCAGGCGCCCCAGAGGCCAGACCCTGTCGTGCCCGACGGCCTCATGAAGAATCTCCGCGGCGGGATCGGCGGGAATCTGGTCACGCCGCACATACGGCCGGCCCATGGTCGCGGCGGTCACCAGTCGGCCCCGCCCCGCAGCGTCCACCCCCACTTCATGCAACGACCGTTCGGGATGGACGATGCGCCGGTTGACCCCCATGTAGTCGACCACCACCAGCAGCACCAGGACCCAGACCAGGCCGTGCCGGCGGAAGCTGTCGTTGCGCAGGGAGTACCAGAAAGCGGCGCCGCAGGTCATCAGGATCAGACCGATGCGGATCAGGTCCGCCTGGTGCAACTGCCAGGCCTTCTGCAGCAGGATGCCGGGGGCCTGCCGCCCCGCCTCGGCCGCCAGCGCCGCCAGACCGGCCTGGTACGAACCCTGGAAGAGGGAGGCTGCGCCACCCAGCAAAAAGACCAGACCCACCAGACCCAGGACCCCGGGCAGAAAAACGGGCGGGAAAAAGGTAGCGGGTTCTTCCCGCCAGGAAGCCCCGCCCCGGGCGGCCAGGACGGCCACCGCGAAGGCCACCGTGATCAGGATCATGGAAGGGATCCTGAACTTGTTGAAGAACGGCAGCCAACCGTAAAGCCATTCGTAGAAACCGAAGCCGAATTTCCCCAGCGAAACCAGAATCGCCAGCAGGGACATCACGCCCAGAGCGGCGGTGAGGCTGCGGCCGCCCCGGCTCCAGGCCGCGACCGCCAGCAACAGCAGCATGACCCCGAAGTAGTTGGGATAATCGACGATCGCCATATGGCCCAGATAGGTGGCCTTGCCGAAGCCCGCCGCCGCCGGCAGGATGAAGGTGCCCATTTCCCGGGGAGCCAGGGACCAGCCGGTCGCATAATCCAGCCCCACGCCCCCACCGCCGGCGGTGTCCTGGCCGCGAATGGAAATGCCGGCATAATCGTGGACCGACACCAGAAGGATCCCGCCCACCAGAAAACCCAACCCGATACCCAGCACCATTAATCCCAGGCGCCGGGCCCTTACGCCGGCGGCCAGGGATCGCAAGTGAGCATCGAAGGGCCGGAAGGTGTTCCACAGGCCCAGCCACCCGGTGACCAGAAGGGTGTAATAGATGATCTGGGGATGGCCGCTGAGAATCTGGAGCCCCAGCAGAAGACCCGTCATGCCGACGGCGCGCCGGCCGCCCCCGTCGAATATTTTCAAGGCCCAACCTACGACCCAGGGCAGATACATGGCCGTAATGAGTTTCGACCCGTGGCCATGAACCCCCCAGGCGACGACCTTGGGAAACAGCAACCAGACCACCGCGCCGAGCACCAGGTACCCCACCGGCAGTTTCCAGCGCGACAACAGCCAGGCCATGCCCAGACCGCCCCACAACAGGTGGGTCAGCATCCAGGTCAGCGGCCCGAATCCGACCTTGTTCTGCAGGAAGTTGAACACCGTCGTCGGCGGATAGAGATACTTGACGTAGGAGAGGGAACCGAAGGTCGGCATGCCCGCGAAAAGATAGGGATTCCACAGGGGATATTGACCGTCGGCAAGAACCCTGTCCCCGACCTGTTCAAAGGCTTCGGCATTGCCGGCATCGGCGCTCCCGAAAATCTCGCCGTGAAAAACGGGCCCCGGGTAGAGCATCGCCAGCAGAAGCCAAAGCAGCCCTGAGATGAGTAGCCAGCGCCCCCACCCGCGGTCGGCTCCCCATTTCATGAACGGGGCGGTCATCCAGGCAGGTAGTGCGGACGATCGGTCCTGGTCCCCCGCCGGTGCGGCCGCCTTTTTCCTGGTGCTCTTTCTGGCCAAATGGGTCTCCAACGGAAAATGCCGCCGAAATGGCCCGGAACCACTCCGAACCAACTTGCGCGGGCTGCTGATTTGCATGACGAGAACCGATTCGAGCGCTCACCCCGCCTGACCTGGAACCATCAGGCGAAGTGGGCGTGATGATATCACTTACCCGCCGCCGGTGTCCACCGTTCACCCGGGCGGCCGAAGCTGCGGTCGGTCAGTATTCCCGGCCCCGCATTTCATCGAGGGCACCCTGCAGGACCGCCAGGGCCGTGGCCAGCCGGCCGTGCACCAGATGCCAGCAGGCGTGCCCGCCCAGATACGCGGCCTGGGTCAGGACCAGGACCGGCCAGCGGCGGCGCGGCCAATGCTTGCGCAACAGGCGGATGTGGCTGCGGCTGCGCAACCAGACCTTGCGCGGACTGTGGCTGCCGACCGACGCGCTGACCTTGTGCAGCACCAGGGCCGAGGGTACATGGAGAATCCTTCCGCCCGCCTCGCCGATGCGCAGGGAATAATCCACGTCCTCGCCGTAGAAGAAAAAACCCTCATCCAACTCGCCCAACTCCCGCAGAATGCCGGGCCGCAGCATCAGGGCACACCCGGTACCGTAGTCCACATACCGCGGGGCGGGATTCAGCCTGCCGGTCAGGCGCCGGATTCCGTGGTGCCGGATCCAGCCGTTCCAACGGCCCACCACGCCCCCGTCGTACCACGCCCGGGCCGGATCGGCCGCGTAGCAGATGCGCGGGGTGGCCGCCCAGGCGCTGTCGTCGGCCAACAACCCTTCGGTCAGGCGGCGCAGGCTTCCCCCCGGAACGATCGTATCGTTGTTCAGCAGCAGGATACAGCCGGGAAAGTCTTCGTCGAGCAGACGCCGCAGGGCGACATTGTTGCCGCCGGCCCAGCGCAGGTTCTCCCCCGTCTCGATGATTTCCACTTCCGGGTGATGCATGATGGTCCAGGCCACCGAATCGTCCTGCGACCCGTTGTCCACCATGATGATGCGCAGGGTGGGAAAACCGGAATCGCGCAGGGAGCCGAAACAGTCGGCCAGGTCCTGGCGCCCGTTCCAGTTGACCACGACCACGGCCAGTTCGCAGGGGTTCGCGGCTGAAACGGAATCAGACACGGCGGGCGATCCTGAATTCCTCTTCCGGCCGGCGGCCGGCGACCACCAGTTCGGCGATCAGTCCCAGGCTGATGAACTGCAGGGCCACCAGTATGAAGACCAGGCCCAGCAGCAGGATGGGCCGCAGGCGCAGGCCGTTGCCCAGCAACCACCAGATGAAGAAATAGAAGCTGATGCCCCCGCCGACGGCCATGAAACCCAGGCCGGCCCGGCCGAAAAAGTGCAGCGGGGAAGTACGGCGCGCATGCAGGAAATAGACCGTCAGCAGATCGAGGAATCCGTTGATGAACCGGGCCAGGCCATACTTGGTCTCGCCGTACTTGCGCGCGAAATGACGCACCGGCATCTCGGTGACCCGGAAGCCGTCCAGATGGGCCAGGGCGGGCACGAAACGGTGCATCTCCCCGTACAGCTTGATCCGGCGGGTCACCTCGCGCCGGTAGGCCTTCAGGCCGCAGTTGTAGTCGTGGAGTTTCAGGCCGCACATCCGGCCGGTGAACCAGTTGAAGATCGTGCTGGTCCTGTTCTTGATGAAGCTGTCCTTGCGGTCCTGCTTCCAGCCCGACACCAGGTCCCAGCCCTGTTCGATCAGGGCCACCAGGGCGGGAATTTCCGCGGGGTCGTCCTGGAGATCGGCATCCATGGTGATGACCACCGGCGCGCTGGCGGCGCCGAAACCCGCGGCCAGGGCCGCCGCCTTGCCGAAATTCCGGCCCAGGGAAATGCCGTGGACCTGGGAGCGCGCGGCGGCCAGTTTTTCCACCACGGAAAAAGTTTCGTCGGTGCTGCCGTCGTCGATGATCCAGACTTCCCAGGTGCGGCCCATGCCGGAGACGGCCTCGTCGATGCGGTCCACCAGTTCGGGCAGGGATTCGGCTTCGTTGAAAGCGGGCACGACCACGGCGATATCGCAGCGAAGCACATCTTCCGGGCGGGAAACTTGTGCGTGGTTCATCCGAGTTTTCTCCTGGCAATGGCCCAGTCGACTTCCCGGGCCAGTCCCGTGGCGAAATCCACGGTGGGCCGGTAACCGATGGCTGTTTCCACGAAGGTGCGGTCGGCGAAGGTGTCCCTGACGTCTCCCTTGGCCGTTTCCTGATATTCCACCCTGGCCTCGATCCCCGGGACCCTGTCCACCAGGATCTCCTGCAGCTGGGCGAGGGTGTCCCGGAACACCAGTCGGGCGCCCCCGCCGGTGTTGAAAACGGCCCAGTCCGGTTCCGCGGCCACCGCCAGCAGATTGGACCGGACGGCATCGGCCACGTAGGTGAAATCCCTGGTCTGGTTCCCGTCCCCGTACACCTGGAACGTCCGGCCGTCCAGGGCCGCTTCGATGTACTTGCGGAAGGCCATGTCCGGCCGCTGCCGGGGCCCGTAGACGGTGAAATACCTCAGGCTGCTGGTGGGCACCCCGAAGTTCATGGCATAAAGCACGCAGAGGTGTTCGGCGGCCATCTTGGTCACCCCGTAGGGCGACCGCGGTTGGGGCAGGGCCTGCTCGTTCACCGGCAGGGAGGATTGGTCGCCGTAAACGGAACTGCTGCTGGAATAGACGAACCGCACCAGGGTGTCCCGGACGGTCTCGTGCCGGCAGGCCTCGAGCAGACGCTGACTGGCCATGACGTTGCTGCCGAGATATTCCTGGAAATAGTCGCCCCAACTGGCCCTCACTCCGGCCTGGGCGGCCAGGTGGAAACACGCCGTCTTGCCCTGCAGCAGGGCCACGGCATCCAGTTCCTGGAGATCGGCTTCCAGAAAGGTGAACCGGTCGTCATCCAGGAAGCCCGCCATGTTTTCGCGTTTGAGCGAGATGTCGTAATAGTCGGTCAGGCAATCGACACCCGTTACCACGCAGCCCAGGGCCAGCAGGGCTTCGGTCAAGGTGCTGCCAATGAATCCCGCGCAACCGGTCACGACCACCGGTGCGCCCGGCTTCAGGATTTCCACCACCCGGTCCGGCAGTGGGGAAATCGTATCGGTGAGCTCAATTCCCTCCATCGGTGTCCCCCAATGCCTTGTCGATACGCTGCTGTTCCCGGAGCAGGGCATCCCTTTTCATGTCTTCAAGCCCCTGCACCATATCCGGGGGCCTTTCCCCCGAGCGCCTTTCCCAGGCCTCCAGCACACCCTCCGCCTCGTCCACCAGGCCGAGGGCCTTGAAGGTGTGGAACTGGAGCTGGTAATAGAACAACCGGTCCGGATTGTCGGCCACCTGCTGATCGATCCATTCGACGGCCAGATTGGTGGCCCCGCCCCCGACGATGCCGCGGATGGTGTTGTAGAGGATGCGCTCCTCGGTCTCGACCGGTACGTTGCCCTGCAACGAGCGCATGAATTCCTTGGCCTCTTCATCCTTGTAGGCCTGCACCAGCAGCAGGGGATAGTACTCCAGCGCCAGCTCGTTGAACGGGGCGATGGCCAGGCTCGTCTCGAAGGCGACCAAGGATTTGAGCAGCAGACGCTTGTACTCGACGGTATCGGTGGGGGCCGCCTGGTTAGCCTGGACATAACATTCGTAGCCGGCGCGGTTGAGGGCGGCGGGATAGTTGCCCAGCAGATGCCGGGCGTTGGTATTGCGGAAAATCTCGGTGCGGGGCGAACCGGTCATTCCGGCCAGGCTGTCCAGATTGGACACGGAGAGCTTTTGTTCCGGCTGGCCCAGGACCGGCATTTCGCTGTCGCTCGCCAGACCGGCCATCTGCAGATACATCCTCTGCCTGTCCGGGGTGTCCCCATCCATCAGGGCACCCAGCCGGTAGACGCCCAATATGTTTTCCAGGACCTTCTGGGCGTCGACCCGCGGCATCCCCTCGGGTCCGGTGATGTCGGTCAGCCGGTAGGCCATCCCCTCCATCAGCATGTTGGGGTAGTAGCGGGCCATGTTCTCCTGGGGAATGGTCACCGCGAAGAACACCGGCAGCCCCGGGCCGGAATGGTTGGTCGTGATGATGTCGTGGACCACGTAGTCCTTGATCATCAGGACCGTCCGTTCCCCGGTCTTGGGATCCTCGAAGATCCGGTGCCGCAGGGCGTCTATTTCCTCTTCATTGCGCTGCATGGCCAGGGGCTTGTCCGGGTGGTTCTTGAGCTGCTTGATGTACCAGGGCAGGTTCACCAGCGACAGGTTCACCACCGTGACGTCGGTGCGGAACTTCTCCACCTCCTGCAGATACCAGATGGGGAACGTGTCGTTGTCCCCGTTGGTGAAGATGATAGCGTCCTCGTCCAGCCCCGCCAGGATGTTCCAGGCGTATTCGTAGGCGATCGTGTTTTCGCTGTTGTCGTGCTCGAAATACTTGGTGTGTCCCGGAAAAGCGGGCACCAGCGAAATGAACAGCAGCACCATGGCGGTCACCACGCCCAGGGGACCGATCTTCACCCGGGGAATGGCACTGCGCCAATCCAGGCCTTCGGCCTCGGCCTGGGCAGCGGACTTGCCTTCGCCCCCCACGGCGTACCGCATCAGGGCCGACGCCCCCAGACCGATGAACACGGCGAAGAACATGAAGGCGGCAAAATAGAAGTAGTCGCGGTCGCGGACTTCATGGTCGGTGAAGTTCAGGTACAGGGTCAGGATTTCCCCGTTGATCAGGTAACTGGTCAGCGGCAGGAAAATCAGGGGCCGGATCCGGCGCAGGCCCTGGAACAATCCGACCAGGGCGAGGAAGATCGGGCCCAGGACGGTGGTGACCACCGTCAGGGTGCCCTGGCCCGGGCCCAGGAAGTAGAACTGCTTGAACAGGTAGTTGTAATAGTACCCGAACTGCCAGACCAGCGGCGCCCGGCGCTCGAAGGGATTCAACGGCGGGTACTGTTCACGCCGGATCACCGTCATCAGGGTGTCGAAATTGTCGGGCGCGGTCTGGTTGATGAACGGCTCGGGCGTGGCCCCGGCGCGGATCAGCATCATCACGTGCACGGTCAGCCCCACGAAAAACAGGGCGCTGCCCACCAGGGCGAAGTGTTTGCCCTGGAAACTGCGCACCGCCACCACCACCACGTAGGAGACCAGGATGAGAATGACCAGGTCGTTGTCACGCGTGGCGGTCGAAAGCAGGAAAATGAAAAGGCCGGTGCTCATCAACACCAGGTCGTATACCGGCAGCTGCCGGCGGGAGGCCAACAGGACCAGGATGAAGATTCCCGGGTAGGCCAGGATGCTGCCCAGGTGGAAACCCACACCCAGGGCCAGGAGATAGATCATCAGCAGCAGGAGATTGTTGCTGCCGGTGTGCTCGCGGTGGTCGTACCAGCGGATGGCCAACCAGGTGACCAGGGTCAGCATGAAGGCGGACAGGCCGTACACCTCGGCCTCGATGGCGTTGTTCCAGAAGGTTTCGGAAAAGGCCAGGAAGAAGGCGCCGACCAGCCCCCCGAGATGGGCCAGCCAGCCCGCGTCGGGATCGGACCTGCGGGCCAGTTCCCAGATGATCAGGTAAACCAGCACCACTGCCAGGGAACTGAAAAAGGCCGACATGAAATTGACGGCCCAGGCGGTGTTCAGCGAGGCGGTGGTCAGGTCCGCCGATCCGAAAACGATGTCGAAAACCCGGCCGACCAGGACGTACATGGGCGTGCCCGGCTGATGGGGAACCCCGACGATGTGGCTGGTGGTGATGAACTCCCCCGCGTCCCAGAACGGCGTCGTGGGATTGAGGGTGGCTATATAGACCCCCAGGGTAATCAGGAACAAAGCGGCGGAAATCAATATCTGGGGACGGCGCAGCCATTTGTCGATCACGACATCACCTTCACTCGGGGTTGGCGGGATATGCGGTAACAGGCCCAGGACCGGGCCGTGAAAATCCATCGTAAACTAACACACCCGGTTAGCAGCAACAACAATTGGGTTCCCTAGTTCCCGGTTCTTGAGGACCGGCCCCAATTTCCGAGCCACAACAGGATACCGCCCTGCAGGCTGAACACCACCTGCACCAGATAGGCGGCCACTTCCATGGCCACCGCCTGCCCCTCGCCCAGGCCCGCATGGGTCAGAAGCCTGGCCGACACCGATTCCCGCAGGCCGATGCCGTTGATCGTCACCGGCAGGGTCAGACTGATGGCCAGCACGGGGATGAGAACCAGCAGTTGCAGGGCCTGATCCCAGCCCAGGGAAAAACCCAGTCCCAGGGCCACCAGCAGATGGGTGGACAGGCGCAGGAACTGAACCCCCAGACTGAAAAGGAAGATCCCGTTCAGCCAGCGCACCTTGGGACGGTAAAGCCCGAATTCATCGGTGATCTTTTCCAGCTGCCCCGCAAGTTTGACCATCTTCAGCCGCAGAAACAACCCGGGCAGCTGCCGGCCGATCCGGCGCGACAAGAGGAAAGCCAGCGTCAGGGCCAGGATCACCAGGACGGGAATCAGAAGGAGGACGGAAACCGGCAAGGGAATTTCGGCGACCGAAACCACCGTCAGGACCAGGACCCCCAGCGAGGTCAAGGCGCTCAGGCCGATCAGGCGGTCCAGCAGGGTGGCGCAGAAAACCCCGTGGGGACGACCCTCCTTGCGACCCAGGTCGACGATCTTGTAGGCGTCCCCCCCGATGTTGGCGGGCAGGAAATTATTGAAGAACAGGCCGATAAAATACAGGCGCCGGATCTCGCGGGGCGGAGCCGAAATCCCGGCCACCCTCAGGATCCAGGACCACTGCAGGGCGCCCCCGAAGGCCGACAATCCGTAAACGACGAAGGAGGCCGTCAGCCAGCCCCAGTGGGGGCTTTCCATGGCCAGGCGAATCTCGGTCAGGGTCATGCGTTTCAGCAGGAAACCGATCAGGACCCCGCTGACGGTCAGCTTGGCGAGAAAAATCAGGACCTTGCCGGTCCGCCCCCGGGCGGCCTCGTTTTCCGGGGCCGTGTTCATGGGGTCGCTCCCCGGCCGCGCCGGTCGGCCACCTCACGGAACAGTTCCAGGGATTCGGCGACACAACGGGGCCAGCTGAAAGTGCCCGCCCACTCCCTGGCCGCCGCGCTGCGTGCGGCGAAAAGGGCGGGATCCCGCAAAATCTTCAGGGCTTCACCGGCAAAGGCCTCCGCATTTCCATAGGGCACCAGCGAGCCGGTGATCCCGTCGCGGACGGAATCCTTCAGGCCGGGCCGGTCACTGGCCACCACCGGCAGGCCGCACTGATTGGCTTCGACCACCGTCAGCCCCCAGCCCTCCTTGGGACTCGGATTCAGGAAAACGTGACACCGGTGCAGCGAAGCGACCAGTTCGTCCCAGGGTTGGAAGCCCCGGAATTCGATCTTGTCCTGCAGGCCCAGCTTGCGGACCAGGTTCTGCAGGCGGGATTCGTCGGGGCCGCGGCCCATGATCAGCATCCGGGCGGCCGGCATCTCGCGCTGGATCAGATCGAAGGCCCGGATGGCCACGTCGATGCTCTTGTAGCGGCGCAGCCGGCTCCAACTGACGACCAGAGGGGTTTCGCTGCGCGGCGGCGGGTCGGCCAGGCTGAACTTCTCGTGCTCCAGTCCGCAGTAGATGGTCCTGATGCGCGCCCCGTCCATCCCGCGGGCGATCAGGTCGTCACGTGTCGAGGGGCTGATCACCTCGAAGTCCACGTCCCGGTAGATGCGCGGGATCAGGCTTTCGGCGCCGTAGACGTAACTGGCCGTCAGCGGATTGGCTTCCCGGTACACCGTCTTGCCGAACAGATGGGGAACGACGGCCACCAGGGGCACGTCGCCACGATAAAGGGGCGTGTAGAAGGGGATCTTGTTGATGTCCTCGACCAGCAGGTCGTAATGGCCGTTCTTCAACAGCCGCCTGACCACCGGCGGCAAGGTGAAATTGGCCACCGCCCAGTGACCATGGCGGTGGATGTTGATCCCGTCGATGACGTCGTGCCGCGGCGCGCCCCGGTAGCCGGCGCAGACCAGATCGACGTCCCAGCCGGCGGCCACCGCCCCTTTGAGGATATGGTGCAGATGAAGCTCCGCCCCACCCCCGAGAGGATCACGGATGTCGCGCCAGTTGACCGCCAGGATCTTCAGGACACAGCCTCCGGCTTGCGGGCGATCACCCCGATGGTGGGCGTGGTGTAGAGGGACAGCCGGGTTTTCCCGAACGCGCGGCGCCAGGCCTCGCCCAGGCGGGCCAGCGGCGGAATCGGCTCGGGGTTCATGGGGAGCCTGCGGCCCGTCCTGGTCAGAATGACTTTGCGCAGGGCGCGGTACCACAGCCCCGGCACCATCCAGTCGCCGTAGCTGCGGGTGATCTCCAGGTTTTCGGCCACCATCATCTTTTCGAGTTCGGCGATGGTGAATTCCGTTTCCCACCCCGCGAACCATTTGTCTATGGCGATG
The DNA here is from genome assembly GCA_039714075.1 of Candidatus Krumholzibacteriota bacterium. Lineage (GTDB taxonomy): Bacteria > Krumholzibacteriota > Krumholzibacteriia > LZORAL124-64-63 > LZORAL124-64-63 > JAGLCY01. The sequence goes on from JBDLKA010000044.1 coordinate 14,274, forward strand.
AGGAATTTCTTGCCCAGGGTGTAGTAGTGGAAGGTCTGGGGCACGTCGATCACCAGGTGGCCCCCGGGCTTGAGCACGCGGATGTTGTCACGCAGCAGCGGCAACGGATCGGGGAAATGTTCCAGCAGGCCCTGGTGGAACACCACGTCGAAAGTCCCGTCGGCAAACGGCATGGATGTGCCGTCGCCGCAGACCGGAACCACGGTCACGCCGGACATGTCCGCCGCCTTGATGGTCAGTCCCAGCGAGCCGGGGACGTAGTCGAGGGTCAGGACCTCGGCGCCCGCCCGGGCCAGGGTCACCGCGTCGCGGCCGGTGCCCGCCCCCACTTCCAGGATCCGATTGCCCGCCAGGCTGCCGCCGTCCTCGAAACCGAAAATGCCGGTGATCTCCCGCACCATGCGCCCGTCGGTGCCGTACACGTCCGCCAGGTCGAGGTTGTCCGCCTCTTCCCAGAATTTCTGCCAATGTTCGGGGGTGGATACTCTCACGAATCATCCTTGCCGCCGGGCGGCTCATCGGTGGCGGCATCCGTTCCGGCATTTCCGGGGTAGACCTGCTTTGCGGCCTGGTCCAGAACCCCGTTGACGAATCCGACCGCACCGTCCTCGCAGTAGCGGTGGGCCATTTCACAGGCTTCGTTGATGACGACCTTGAAGGGAACATCGGGACTGTGTTTCAGCTCGGCCAGACCCATGGTCAGGATCACGATCTCCAGGGAACCCAATCGCGAGGGATCCCAGTTGCTGCTGACCAGGGAGTTCAACCACCGGTCCAGGTCCGCGGCGTTTTCCTTGACCTTGCCGGCCAGATCGCGTGCGAATTCCGTGGTCTCGTCAGCCGATTCCCGCCGGGTCAGCTGGTCGTCCAGCGTGTCGATCAGGTCGGCGCCGCTGATCAGCGACGCGTACATCGACTGCAGAACGATTTCCCGGCCTTTCCTGCGTTTGCCCACGCGCTATTCCCCTGTCAAAGATCGGATGGGAGGAAATGCCCCGATTCCCGGAAGGTTCCCGAAATCAGGCCTGGATCAAGCGAAAAGGGGAAGACGATGCCTTCCCCGGACAAGTTTAACCGGGCGGGACCCAAAAAGCAACAGGCCGCGCCCCGCCGGGACCGGCCCCGGCGGCACCAGCGGCCCGGTCTTGTCCGGTGGTCCGTTTTACCCTAAGGTGGCCCCGTGGTAATGACAACCCTCTCTTCAGCCCGGCGCCGGCGGTCCATGGCAAACAGTGCAAATCCCGGATGGTCGCTCCGCCAACGAACCGTGCTGGCCGCACTGCTGCTCGGGTCGTTGATCTTCATCTGCCTGCGGTTCGGCGAATTCCCCGTCGGCGCGGGCATGGACGACGCCTACTACATAGAAATGGCCCGCTCGGTGGCCGAAGGCCGTGGCCCCGTCATCCACCTCAACGATACCACCCCCGGCTGGCGGCCGGACATCTTTCCCCTGGGTTTTCCCCTGCTGTTGAGCCCGCTGGCCCGGCTGGCGCCGGACTCGGTCGGCATCTTCAAACTGATCCCCCTGCTGGCGCTGGCCGCCCTGATCCCGATCTGCCTGGGGATGGTTCGTCCCGCGGGCGTGGGCCGCGGTTTGGCCCTGGTCGCTCTGGTCGGCCTGAACCCCTGGGTGATCGCCTATGCGGCCCGGGTGTTCAGCGACCTGCCTTTCACCGCGGTTTCCCTCGCGGCGGTGCTGCTGTTCCTGAAGCTGGACGGCGACAAGCGGCCCGGCGCCCGGCGGTTCGTCGCCCTGGTGGTGGTCACCGGGGCCGCGGTCATGATCCGTTCGATCGGCCTGGCCCTGGTCGTGGCCATGCTGGTCCACTGGTCATTCCGTCGGCAATGGCGCCGCGCCCTGGTTTTCGCCTTCGGTGTGGCGATGGTTCTGCTCCCCCACGCCCTGGTCAGCGAGGGCCAGGGAGGAGGCCTGATCACCCGCAGTTATCTGGACCAGGTGTGGGGCGGGGACGGTCCGGGCGCCGACAGGTTTTCCCTGGTGACCGGAAACCTGGTGGGATACCTGAAGGAGCTGCCGGTAATCCTGTTGCCGGTGTTCGGGAATTCCCTGGAGAGTCTCGCGGCGCGCGCCGGACTGGGCGCCATGGGCGGACCGGTGCAATTGATCCTCGGTCTCGCGCTGTTATCCGGGTTGGTGTGGGGACTTGTCGCCTGTGCCCGCACCGACCGGAACAGATCCCGTTTCCTGGCGATCTACCTGGTCGTCTACGGCAGTGTCCTGCTCAACTTTTCGGGCTACCCGTCCGGGGTACAACCTCGCCTGCTGCTGCCGGTCCTCCCCCTTTTCTACTTGCTGTTGCTGACGGCCGGTGACCGCCTGCCCCCCGACCGGCGCAGACTGGTCATCTGGCCTGCGGTTATCCTGGTGTGCACCCTTTCGCTCGGCCACAACATCTACCGGGTCGCGCGCCCCCTGAACGCGGCCACGTCGCCCTCGGGCCGGGTTTTCATCGACCCGCAAACCGGTTCCGACTGGATCAGGAAAAACACCGACCCCTCCGCCTTGATCATGACGCGTTGGCCCCTGCGGCAGCACATCCATTTTTTGCGTCCGGTGACGGGATATGGAACAGAGGGAGCCGCTGATTGGACCGCACGGATCAACAGATACCAGGTGGACTACATTTTTCTGGATTCCACGGGTCCCGGTGCGAACGGACTGGAGGCCTGGCTCGCGGCGGAGCCTGAACAATTCCCGCGCCTCTACCATGAGCCCGCATCCGGGGCCATGGTTTTCAGGGTTGTGAAAAACCCCTGAGTTCCTGCTCGACTTCCTGCCAGGAACCGGCGTGACGGCGGTCCGGCCCCAGTTGGACCGCGTCGGTTCCCGGCAGGACCCGGGCGGCCAGCGAGCTTTCCGCTTCGAGATCGTACCCGGCCAACCACCGCAGAAAAGGATCGGTTTCCCGTTCGTTGCGCGCCAACAATTCCCGCAGGAAAGCGCCTTCGATCACCACCGTGGCCGCCCCCTGGTCGAAATGGAACCAAACCGATTCGCCGGCCAGGACGGCCCTGGCCAAGCCATCTCCCTCGTGGACCCGGGTCCGTCCGGTGAAGTAGAGCAATTCCTGCTGAACGCCGTAACCGACCACCATCTCCGCCCCGGGCGGCGCGGCCCGGTCCAGGGCCAGTGCCAGCCTGCGCCCGGGACCCGGATCACGGTGCATGGGCAGGATCGTGAAGAAAATGTTTCCCGCGGCCAGAACCGCCACCAGGGTCACCACCACCGGCGGACGCACCCACGAGGGCGGCAGATCGGTGATCATGATCACGGCCAGCAGCCACAGGGGTAACAGGGTGGCGACGAAGAAATCAGGATCCGTCGGCATCCACCACAGGAAAAACGGGAGATAGAAAGCCAGAAAAACCAGACCGAACAGGCGCAGGCGCCGATGATCGCTGCCCCGGCGAAGGTGGACGACATGCCAGGTGGCCAGGAATACCAGCCCGGCCAGCATGACCAGACTCCCCGGCACCGCGGCGGCCTCGCGAACCGGTATGATCATCCTCACCTGGCTGAGGGCCATCCGGGACACGCCCCCGGGCGAGAAATGACCGAAACTCCCCCAGGCTTCGATGGGGGCCCGGGCGTAGTGCAGGACAAAGCCCCAAAATCCCACCGAGGGTTCCCGGCTGCCGGCAGCCAGGATGTAGGGCACCAGGACCAGGACCGCCGCGCCGACGAAGACGCCCGCCGTCACCAGCTTGTCCCTCCAGCCGCCGGACCGGAGCAGGACGGCCAAGGGCACGATGAACAGCACGTTTGTCTGGTGATAGAGAACAGCCAGGGCCAGCACCGGCACCAATAGACCGCGGCGGGCGCCTCTTTCGTCCGCCAGGGCGGCCGCCAGGGCCAGGCAGGCCAGGGCGGGAATGTAGGTCTCGACCCTGACGCTGTAGATCAGTACGCCGCGCAGGACCAGCAGCCCGGCCGCCGCCAGGACCGGGGCCACCCGCCCGGGAAGGACGCGGCCGGCCAAACGCCAGGCGGCGAAAGCCAGCACCACCAGCCAGAAAAGATTCTGCCACAGGGTGGCCGTGAGGGGATCGACGCCGGCGGTCAGGTGGATCAGGCGGGCGACCGGAACGTAGATCAGGTGGTGGGGATGGAACATGTCCAGGCCGGTACGGACGGACAGCGCGTAGCTCAGGCCGTCGGGCGTCTGGTTCGACGCCCGCAGCAGCAGGAGCAGGACCGCGATCATCACCGCGGGTACGGCCATGTCCAGGAAGTGGCGGCCGGAGGACCGGTTCATCGCATCAACCTCACCGGCGGTCGGTCAGCCCTTGTCGATGTTGGCGCACAGGTCGATCATCTCCAGCGCGGTCAGGGCGGCGTCGAAACCCTTGTTGCCGGCCTTGGTGCCCGAACGCTCGATGGCCTGGTCCAGGGTCTCGGCCGTCACGATGCCGTAAACGACCGGGATGTTCGAATCCAGCGACACCTGGGCAATGCCCTTGGTCACCTCGCCGGACACGAAATGGAAATGGGGCGTGTCCCCCTGGATGATGCAGCCGACGCAGATCACCGCGGCGTAGCGGCCCGTCTGGACGAAGCGCTTGGCGGCGAACGGGATCTCGAACCCACCGGGCACCCAGGCGGTGTCGATCTGCTCGTCGGTCACGCCGTGGCGGTGCAGGCAGTCCAGCGCGCCTTCCATCAACTCGGAGGTGAAGAAGTCGTTGAAGCGGCTACCGACGATCGCGATCTTGGCGCCCTTCGCGTCGAAATTACCCTCGAATTTCCTGCCCATCGTTTTTCTCCTTTAGAGGTGATCCAACAGGTGGCCCATGCGGGCCTTCTTGGTTTGCAGATATTTGGCGTTCGCGAGGTTGGGCTCGATCTGCAGCGGCACCCGGCCCTCGATGATCAGTCCGTAGCTTTCCAGGCCCACGATCTTGCGGGGGTTGTTGGTCAGCAGGCGCATGCGGCGCACACCCAGATCGCGCAGGATCTGGGCGCCGATGCCGTAGTCGCGCAGGTCCGCGGCGAAGCCCAGTTTTTCGTTGGCCTCGACCGTGTCCGCGCCTTCGTCCTGCAGGCGGTAGGCCTTCATCTTGTTGACCAGACCGATGCCCCGGCCCTCCTGGCGCATGTACAGGAAAACCCCGGCGCCTTCCTTTTCGATCAGGTCGAGGGCCGCGGCCATCTGCTGGCCGCAGTCGCAGCGCCGGCTGTGGAACAGGTCGCCGGTCATGCACTCGCTGTGGACCCTGACCAGGACGGGCTTTTCGTGGTCGATCTCCCCCTTGGTCAGCGCCACGTGTGTAGCACCGTCGACGCTGGTCGAATAGGCGACCATTTCGAAATCCCCGAACTCCGTCGGCAGCGGCACTTGCGCCTCGCGGACCACGAGCTTCTCGTTGTCCCGGCGCCATTTGATCAGATCGGCGATGGTGATCAGCTTCAGGTCGAACTCCGTGGCCATTTCCCGCAGGCGCGGCATCCGGGCCATCTCGCCGTCGTCATCCATGATCTCGCACAGCAGACCCGCCGGGTACAAGCCCGCCGCTTCGCACAGGTCCACCACCGCCTCGGTGTGGCCCGCGCGCTTCAACACGCCGCCGCACTGGGCCTCGAGGGGGAAGATGTGGCCGGGCCGGGCCAGGTCCTCGGGCCTGGTGGCAGGATCGATAAACACTTCGACTGTGCGGGAACGGTCGGCCGCGCTGATGCCCGTCGTAACACCGGTGGCGGCATCGATGCTCACGGTGAACTTCGTACCGAGGGAGGCCGTGTTCCGGGCGACCATGGGATGGATGTCCAGCTCCTGCAGCCGCTGCCCGGTGGCCGCGAGACAGATCAGGCCACGGCCCGTCTTGGCGATGAAGTTCACCGCCTGCGGGGTCACCTTCTCGGCGGCGATGATGAAATCACCCTCGTTCTCCCGGTCCTCGTCGTCCACCACGATGATGATTTCCCCTTGCCGGAGGGCTTCCAGCGCTTCGGCGATGGTGTTGACAGGGTTTCCATCGGTCATGTCTTCATCCATTCCTCTGGGACCGGCGCCGGCCGAAGCCTTTGGCCAGCAGACGGTCCATGGTCCATGATGTTTTCTTCTGCGGCGCACCGGCGGGGTCCGTCCCCAACCCGGGCAGGGTGACGCCGTCCGCGCCGCGGGCCGCCTTCACCAGCACATCCATTTCCAGGTTCACCCGGCGGCCGGTCCGGACCTCGGCGAAGGTGGTCGCCGCCAGGGTGTGGGGAATCAGGTTGACGGTAAAATCCCGCACGAAGGGACCCTGGTCCACCGTCAGGCTCACCCCGTCGACGGCCACCGATCCCTTGGGCGTCAGGTTCGCGGCCAGTTCCGCCGGCACCGCCACGGTCACCAGCAGGCTGCCGCCGGCCTTCCGGACCGCCTTGACCGTCCCGGTCCCGTCCACGTGGCCCTGGACCAGGTGTCCGTCAAGGGGATCCCCGGCCCGCAGGGCGGGTTCCAGATGCAACCGGTCGCCGCGGCGCCAATGCCTCAGGGTGGTCAGGCGACTGGTTTCCGCGGCGGCCTCGACACTGAACCCGCGGTCGGAACGCGAAGTCACCGTCAGACAAATCCCGTTGACGGCGATGCTGTCCCCCACGGCGGCCCGCCGGGCGGTCACGGGGGCCTCGATGTCCAGGCGCACCACCCCACGGCGGGGAGCCATTCCCCTGAGCCTGCCGATTTCCCTGATCAGACCGGTGAACATGGTGTCCTTGTCGCTTCCCTTTCGCGGTTCGTTAGACGGTGACTCTTGCCAGCACAGCGGCGAAGCTGCGCCGGTCATGAATGACCTGCAGATCATCCCCCACCCGCAGTTGCCGGGTCAGGGAAAAATTGTTTTGTGGTCCCTCGATTCCCAGTCCCCCGGGCCAGCCCACGCCGTCGTGCAGCACCGTCGGCGCCAGGTACCGGACCCAGCGGTCGACCAGTCCGGCCCGCAGGAACGAGGCGGCCAGCCGGGGTCCGCCTTCGACCATGATCGTCAGCAGATCACGGCAGACCGCGGCTTCACACAAGCCTGCCGGATCGACTTTTCCGGCGGTTTCGCGGCAGAAGACGATCTCGCCCCCATCGGCCTCGATCCTCTCCCGGTTCTCCGACTCCCGGGCCCCGTGCCCGGCAAAAACCAGATATTGGTCGCGGTTGAAGCCCCCGGTCCAGCTGAGGTCCGTATCCACGTATCCCGCCATGGGCTCGCTTGCCGGGACTTCCGCGTCGGCGGCGGCCAGACGCCCGTCGAGCCGTGGGTTGTCGGCCCGAACGGTCCCTTCGCCGACCAGAACGAGGTCCACCCGGCGCCGTCGGCGGTGCACGTCGCGGCGCGCGGCCTGCCCGGTCAGGAATACCGGAGCGGTTTCCCGGCGAGAATCCGGCGGGGGAGCAAAGCGGCCATCCAGACTGAGGGCGGTCTTGAGTTCGACATAGGCGTGGGTGAAGTTGTCCGTGGCCACGAACGGCCAGATCATTTCGAGGGCCTCGTCCGCCAGGACGCCGCAGGTGACATCCAGCCCCCGGTCGCGCAGATAACGGCAGCCTCCCCCGCTGACGGTGGGATTGGGATCCCGCATGGCGACCACGACCCGCGAAAGGCCGCTGGTCGCCACCGCCGGCGCGCAAGGTGGGGTCCGGCCTTGGTGGTTGCATGGTTCGAGAGTGACGTACAGGGTTGCACCCCGTGCCAGTTCCCCCGCTTCCGCCAAAGCCAACGGTTCGGCATGGGGTCGGCCCGGCCCTTCGTGGGCGCCCCGACCGATGACGGCTCCGTCCCTGACCACCACCGCGCCGACCGGCGGGTTGGGCCAGGTGCGAGACTCGACCCCGCGGGCCAGGGACACGGCCTCGGCCATGAAGCAGTTGTCCAGGGCGGCTTGGTCGTCACGGTACCTGCTCTTGCAGTCCACAGCATCCATGAGGTAACAGGCGGGGATCAATTGAGGGCAGGAATAGACGGATCGCCCCCGAACCGGAGGTTTCACCCCCCGAGGGGACAGCAACGGACCGCCAACTTCTACCATCCAGACTTTCACTGTCGGCCCCGGAATTTCACCGGGTCAGCTTCCGCCGTAAGGCGAAAGGTCGCGGGCTTTAACCGCCGGTGGGGAATTTCACCCCGCCCCGAAGTTGAGGTTTTTCGGGTGAAGATCACCCGAAGGATATTGAGTTTTCTGTAACAAAACTAGACGGTTGGAGGGAATTCGTCAAGCGCCGCCTCAAGCCGGCGGCTGCCAAAGTTCGACCTTGTTCCCCTCAGGATCGAGGAACCAGCCGAATCGTCCGAATTCGGATTCTTCGATTTCGGTCATGACTTCGGCGCCACCTTCGCGGACCCTGGCCAGACATCCGTCCAGGTCGTCCACGATCAGGTTAATCATGAAAACCTGATCCGAGGGAGCAAAGTAGGTCGTGTCCTTCTTGAAGGGGGACCAGACACCGTAGGAGTTTGCCGGCAGGCCATCGTGCTTCAGGCAGGCCCCATAAGGATGTTCCACGGGAAGGTCCAGCCATTCCAGGTACCAGGCCCCCAGCTTTTCAGGATCCCTGGATTTAAAAAATACCCCACCGAGGCCCAGCACTTTGGCCATGATCAGACTTCCTCTCTGGCCCGGTACCGATCCGCCGCGGCGAACACGATCACGGCCCGGTATCCCTCATGAACGGTGGCCGCGTGCGGCTGGCCGGCCGGCACAAAGAAATTGTCCCCCGGTCCGAAAATTTCCGTGCCTCCGTTCCGGTGGAGTTCCGCCCGGCCGCTGATCACCATTTCCCACTGGTCGGCGTGGGTGTGTTGGGGAACCTCCACGGTCTCGGTGAACTCCACGAATACGGTCTGCTGGCGGTCGCTGGTGATCATCCAGCCCCGGACACCGCCAAAGGGGAAGGCGACCTCGGGATTGGCTTTGATGAAGGCGGGAAATTCCGTCGGTGACATGAGGAGGTCCTCCGTTTCAGGTGCGGTCGCTTTTCGATCCCTTGAAAAACCGGGGATCCAGTACCGGCAGGCCCACCGCGGCCAAACGCCGCTGGGCGACCTCGTAGAACTGGCGGGCGGGTATCCGGCTGAAACCCAGCTTGATGTCATATATCATCTCGCCCTGCAGGAACCGCCAGTGGTTCAGCAGGGTTGGCACTTTCGCGTTGGCCTCGTACTGGATCAGCCGGCGGTGGGAGCTGCTGAGATTGATGGTCGGGTCGTTGCGCTTGGCGGCGAAATGGATCAGGTCGAAGATTTCCCGGTCGTCCACCAGGGGCCGGTCCTCCCGGTCCATGAAATGACGCTGGAGGCGGCGGGCCAGCTGGACATCGAACCCTCCCCAGGCCATTTGCAGAAGGAATTTGTCATAGGTGTCGATGGCGTCCATGACGAAGGCCCCGAGCATGGCGTCGTAACCGTGCTGGGCGCCGATATGGATCAGGGCCAGGTCGTCGCAGATGCCGTCGCCGAGCCGGCGGCGGAAAAAGGCCTGGTCGTGGTCCGGATACCGGTAGTCCGCGTGCCGGTCCCGACATATCACCCCGATGTCGCTCAGGGTCCGCAACTGCTGGTTGTCGAACAGGACGCTCCCGGTGTCCCCCAGTCCGCACATTTCGAATTTTTCCCGGTCGACGATGAGGATCTCCCCGCCCCCGATATGGAACGGCAGGCCGCCAAAGGTGCGCCGGTGTTCCAGCATGGCGGTTTCCCGGCTCGTCCAGTCGTCCATGAAACCGGCCAGGACCAGACCCGTCACGAAGGCGCGGGTCTCCACCGGCCGGTCGGCCAGGAAATCGATCCCGAACAACGGGGCGCCGTCCACGACCAGCTCCAGCTCCGGGCGATCCAGGTTGGCGAAAAGCCATTCGCCGAAACGGGTCAGCCTTGCGCCGCGGCGTTCCCTGACCAGATGGCCCTTGAGGTTGGCGTCGGCCGATTCCAGCACGCTCAGCACCCGGTCGAAGGTGGCGTCCGGGAAGCGCAGGGAGGTGCCGAACTCGTCGGTGAACCACCCGTGGCCGTTCTGGGCCCGGCCCAGAACCGACTGGGGCAACAGATCGGCCAGGACACTGACCGAAGCGGCAAAACGCTGGGAAAGCAGGTAGTCGAAGTCGAGGGAAACAAGGCGTTCGAAGGTTTCGCGGTGGCGCACCAGGTCCAGGGTCCGGAAGCCCAGGAAACGGGATCGCGAAGCCTGGTCGGCGGGGCGGTCGCCCCGGCCTTTGCCTTTGCCCTTGACCCGGTCGAGCAGGGCTTCCACCCTGTCGACCGTTTTGCGTTTGCGGCCACGCCTCCTGCGTGATGGACCTGACAAGGTTGCTCCCGTCGTACAGCGGGGGTCAGTCGGCGGCCGCGGGATCGGCCGGGGCGGAGTCCCCACCTTCATCGGACCAGTCGGCGAACAGGGCGTCCACGAACTGGTCCGCATCGAAGACCGCCAGGTCTTCCACCTGCTCTCCCATGCCCACATAGCGCACGGGCAGCCCGAGGGTCTCGGCGATCGCCACCACGATGCCCCCCTTGGCCGTGCCGTCGAGCTTGGTAAGAATCAATCCCTCGACCGGAATGGTCTCGGCGAATACGCGGGCCTGGGCCAGGCCGTTCTGGCCGGTGTTGCCGTCCACCACCAGCAGGGTTTCGGGATCCCGCCCGGTTTTCTTGAGGATGACCCGGGCCACCTTCCCCAGTTCATCCATGAGGTTGGTCTTGGTGTGCAGACGGCCGGCGGTATCGATGATCACCGTGTCGATGCCCCGGGCTTGGGCCGCGCTCAGGGCGTCGAACACGACCGCGGCGGGGTCGGCGCCCGTCCCCTGGCGCACACACTCCACACCCACGCGCTCGGCCCAGATTTCCAGTTGTTCCACCGCGGCCGCCCTGAAGGTGTCACCCGCGGCCAGAAGAACCTTCCGGCCCTCGTTCTTCAGGAGGTGGGCCAGCTTGGCGATGCTGGTGGTTTTTCCGGTCCCGTTGACGCCGACAACGAAAATGACGCGGGGAGACGCCGCCTCCGGGGCGGGGGTTTCAGCGGCCGGCCCGGCGTTCTTCCCGGCGTCCTTCCCCTTGCCTTTCGACTTTTTCTTCTTCTTTTTCCCACCGTCCTGGGCGTCCCAGGTCAACGGCTTGATCCGCGGCACGGCTGTTTCCAGGATCTGCTTCACGTCGGACCGGATGACCTCCAGAACGCTGTCCAGGTTGGCCTCCCCGCCCTCTTCCTTCAGCCGTTTCTCGATGTTGTGCGTAATGGCCACGGCGGATTTTACCCCCATGTCCGCACTGATCAGCAACTCCTCGATCTGTTCGAGGGTTTCCGCATCCAGCTTGACCCGGCGGCCGAACATGGACTGCAGGCCGCCGACCATGCCTTCGCGGGTCTTGCGCAGCCCCGCCCGAAACCGGTTGATGGCTCCCTTGATCACTCGCTGGCCTCCATGGTCCCGGCCTCGGACTCGATCTCGACCTCGACTTCAGTCACGGCTTCGGCCTCGGCGACGGCCGCCTCTTCCAGTTCCAGGGCCCGGTTCACCTCCACCTTGTCCACGCTCTTGCGCCGGTCCGCGATGGCCCGGCCGAGTTCCTGGTCGCTTTGCGTGGCGGCGACGTCGTGGAAACTGACCGACACGATGCTGCTGCAACCCGGTTCCATCATGGTCACCCCGTACAGGTGGTTGGCCGTCTCCATGGTCAGCTTGTTGTGCGTGATGACCAGGAACTGGGTATTGCGGCTGAACTCCCGCAGCATGTTGACGAAGCGCCCGATG
>JBDLKA010000045.1:0-25888 GCA_039714075.1 Candidatus Krumholzibacteriota bacterium
CGGTCCCCTGGCGTTGGCCGCCCTGTCGGCAGGCAAGCACGTATTCGTGGAAAAGCCCCTTTGCCTGACCCTGGACCAGCTCAAGGATATCCACACCAGGATCCGTGAGCTGACCAATGCCGACGGCCTGCCGGTTCTTCAGGTGGGATTCAACCGCCGATTTTCCCAGGCGGCGGGACACGTCAAACGCCATTTCGGTGAAAACTCCGGGCCCCTGACAATGATGTACCGGATCAGCGCCGGCCACATCCCCCGTGACCACTGGACGCAGGATCCGGTCGAGGGCGGCGGGCGCATCCTGGGCGAAGTTTGCCACTTCATCGACCTGATGCAATTCGTCTGCGGCGCCGACCCGGTGGCCGTCTCGGCCATGGGCATCACCAACGACAGCAGCGAGGTCCGTCCGGACGACAACCTGGTAATCTCCCTGAAATTCGCCGACGGTTCGGTCGGCAGCATCGGCTACTTTGCCGAGGGCGCCAAGAACATGCCCAAGGAACAGCTGGAAGTCCTGGGCGCGGGCCGCAGCGCCGTGCTGGACAACTTCCAGAAGGTCACCCTGTTTTCCGGCCGGGGAAAATCCACCAAACGGTGTTCCGGCAAGGGACACAGCGAAGAAGTGAAGGCCTTCCTGACCGGTATCCAGCAGGGAGAGAGCCCCATACCGGTGGCGTCACAGCTGGCGACCACCCTGGCGACGATCAAGGCCGTGGAGGCCCTGGCCTCGCAACGGACCGAGCCGGTGGATCTGACCGAGCTGGACCGGACCGATGCCTGATCTGAGCCGTTCCCTGGACCGGACCGAGGCCTACATCCGGGCCGAGGGCTATCGGGGATACGACCCGTACGACGGTCTTGAATCACCGCTGTTCCGTCTACCGGTGCTCAACCGCGCCAAGCTGCCCCGCTGGGGATTTCAGCAGGTTCTCAAGAGGCTTCCCTTCCAGACACGGACCCTGCTGGGTATCGGCAAGGGCTACAACCCCGTGACGCTTGCCCTGTGTGCCCAGGCCCTGACCTGGCGCGACATGGCCGCCGGAGGGGACAACGCCCGGCGAGACGAAGTCGCCCGTCTGGTGAACGAACTCGACCGTTTGCGCACTCCGGGCTTCAGCGGATCCTGCTGGGGATACGATTTCAACTGGCAGGCCCGGTACGCCAACTTTCCCGCCGGACATCCGACCGTCGTGGCTACCGGCTTCATCACCCACGCCCTGTTCACCGTCTGGAATCACTACGGGCTGGAAAGGGCGCGGGAACTGATCCTGGATGCGGCCCCCTTCGTCCTGAATGACCTTAACCGCACCGAACATGGAGACATGTTCTGCTGGTCCTATTCCCCCACCGACCACCAGGAAGTCCTGAACGCGACCATGAAGGGCGCCCGCCTTCTGGCCCAGGCCGTCTCCCTGGGAGGTGATCCCGGCTGGCTGGACGAAGCCCGCGCCACCATCAGGTACGTCGTCTCCCGGCAAACCGAATCGGGAAGCTGGCCCTATGCCATCGGCGATGCCCGCTCGTGGGCGGATCACTTCCATACCTGCTACAACCTGGATTGCCTGCACGAGTTCGAGGAATTGGCCGGAGACCGGACCTTCGCCGGGGCCCTGGAAAAAGGCTTGGCCTATTACGACGCCCACTTCTTCACCGCTGAGGGCATCCCGAAATATTACGACAAGGCCACCTACCCCATCGACGCCACCTGTTGCGGCCAGGCCCTGCTGACCCTTGCCAGGTTCGGCCGATTGGGACAGGCGACCAAAACGGCGCAATGGATCCTGGGCCACATGTCTCTGGATAATGGGGGATTCAAATACCAGATCCATCCCCGTTATGAAAACCGGTTGCTCTACATGCGCTGGTCGGTGGCCTGGATATTTGCCGGGTTGGCACGATTGGAATTGGCATCCGTCGGTCAGGGCAGCTGACCGGCGCCATCGATATCTTTCGTAAAGCTTTCCAAATATTCCTGCATTTCCACCACTTTCGGAGTCCGCGCACGGGACCTGTTCCGTTCGTCGAATTTGGCGGTGAGGACCAGGGAAATGAGCACGAAGGACAATGGAATGAGATACGGAATGTATCGACGCCACCTGCGGCGCATCAACAGGCCACTGGTGCCGCTGGCCCCCGCGGAAAGGATTACGCAAAACCCAAGGGACGTCAGATACAGATGGTTAAGGTTGAGCCAGGTACCCAACGCGGTCAGACCCGTGAACGGTAGCAGAGTGATGAACGTCCAGGCGATGAAGAAACGCACCGCCTTGCTACCGAATACGAAACCAAAAAAGCTGTAGGAGATGATGGCAAGGGTCAGGAATATCCGAATGATTGACCGGGCTTCGTACGCCCACTTCACGAAAAAGGGCACATCCTCAATCAACCGGGTGTTCTGCATGGGGAAGAACATCAGGGTCAGGTACCGGAAGATCGTTTTGAGCGACGCAAAACTGAAGCTCTTGGCGGTGGCCGACGCCGAAAACAGGGATTCCTGGTGATATCCCCAGCGGGCCTGGGCCCAATAGTAAAGAATCCCGACACCAATGAAGACCAGGAGATCGGGCGAAAAAACGGCCCGCAGTCCCCGGCCCCGGTTAAAGAAAACCTTGTAGGCCATCAGGCTGCCGATCAAAGAGAAGGAAGCGTTCCTGGTCAGCCCGGTAAGCAGAAATAGAACCAGGCCCAGGATGAACAACGGGGAGCGCAGCCCTCCTCCCCTCCGGTGGTCGTTACGGATGAAGAAGTAGAGGACCAACAGGTGGAGCGCAGCCAGCATCAGCGATTCCAACTGGTGGACCGCCATGAATACCTTGCCGTAACTGCCCACACCGAAGGCGAACAGCACTGCCGCCAGAATCGCCATGTTCCGCCGGGGAAACAGCAGGTTGACCAGCATGTAGACCAGGAATGAGCTGATGGTGTGGATGAACAGATTGACGGCAAAATACCCGGTGGGATCGATGCCGAAAAAATGGTACTCCACCAGAAACGCCAACTGCAAGACGGGCTGGCTGAAATAAAAGCCGACATGGTGGAACATGGCCACCGGATTCTGGACCAGGACATGAGCATCGGTCAGGATCTGGAAATCGGTGGGGTTCCACAGCGGGGTCGACAGCAGCCTGCCGAAGGAAGCAAACACCAAAGCCAGCAACAGCAGGAAAACAGGGAAATGGACCTTTAACGAGTCCAGCAAGGTATGGGTTTCTTTTTCTGGTTTCCCGCCTTCTGACGAAAGCTGTTTGGGACCTGTCATTTTCTATTCATTTCGCCCAGGAATCTTCTCATTAAAAGGGACGGATTTTTGCCGATTATTCAGACCCGGCCTGTGCTAAGGGCAAAAAAACTCTTTGGCGGGCGAAGGACCAAGTATTATTTGCAACACCCCCCCCCATCAACTGGTTTAGCGTACCCGTAGACAAACCCTTTTGCCCAGCAAATTATTGATGATAAATAAAAGCCGTACCGCCCCAAATCCGAATTCATTGCCTCGACAAGGACTTCGGGTTACTTTTCGACTGGCCTATCATCGAGGCCGAACGCCCATGTCCTTTAGACGATTTCCCCAAGGATCAGGTCGACCGTGACAAAAAAAATCCTGATGGTTTGTGACAGTCTTGGCGGCGGTGGCGCGGAGCGGCAGTTGACCCTGACAGCCACCTCCGTTGTCGATCCTTGGCAGGTGTCCGTTTTTGCTCTAGAAGGTGGACTGTTTGCAGAAGAAATGCGGGATGCGGGCATCCCCCTGACCATTTCCCCGCGGAAATTCCGGCTCGACCCTTCCCCCCTTGCCACCCTTTGGAAAGAGATGGGCCGCAGCCGCCCAGACGTGGTGCACTCCTGGGGTTGGATGGCCTCCTTCGCATCCGAAATCTGCTGCCGGCGATGGAATATCCCCCACGTTTCCGGGGTCATTCGCCGCGGCATGTTCCCTCACCGCCGGGGTTGGGTCCTGAAACAAGCCAGTTCCCTGGGAACCGTCGTTGTCGCCAACAGCCAGGCGGGTTTGGACGCCTTCGGGGTCCAGCCAAGTCGCGGGCGGGTTCTTTACAACGGTTTTGCCCCGGAACGATTTGAGCGCGCTCGTTTTGACCGGGACCTTAAACCCACGGATCCCGCAGGCAAATTCCAGGTGGTCATGGCCGCCACCATGGACAACCGCAAGGATTTCCCCCTTTATCTGGATGCCGCCCGCCAAATCCTCGGTGATGACAGTTCCCGAGCGAGTTTTATCGCCCTTGGCGGGGGATCCGACCTCGATGCCCTCGTGGAATCGGCGACGGATCTGATCGAAGAAGGCCAGATTTCCTTTCCCGGACGGGTGCCGGAAGTCATGGATTTTTATGAATCCGCCGATGTGGGTGTCATGCTCTCGACACCGATACACGGTGAGGGCCTGTCCAACAGCATCATGGAATACATGGCCAGCAGCCTCCCGGTGGTGTGCACGGACCAGGGTGGAAACCGGGAACTTGTCATCGATGGGGTCACCGGATTCCTGGTCCCGGTCTCCGACTCTGGAGCCCTGGTGGAGAAACTGCGCTGGCTGGAAGCCCACCGGGATGAGGCCCGGGCCATGGGCGCCGCCGGCCGCGAGAGAATCGGGTCTGAATTTTCAATTTCTAGAATGATCAACCGGGCCACGGAGATCTACACTGAGGCCATGAACCATGACCGGAAACAGGAGTCGCGGTGAAATTCCTGATCAGAGACGATGACACCTGCGCGTTCACCTCGCCCGAGGAATTGACCAGTTGCTACGAGGGCATCTGGGACAAGATCCCCGTAGCGCTATCCGTTACCCCATTCCGGGTGCCCGGGGATTATCATACGGGTCCGGAATCCTTCCGGTCGGTAACCGAACCCCTTCCCCTGGAATCCAACCCCGCCATCGTCGCATTCCTCAAAGAGAAACATGCGGAACGGAAAGTCGAAATCACACTTCACGGGTACGAACACACCCTGCCCCGGGGCCTGCCCGAATATATCGGCGGAACAGACCTGCTGGAGAAAACCCGCAAGGGCAAGGAATACCTCGAGTCACTGCTTGATTGCCGGCTGGACACGTTCGTCCCTCCCAACAACGGCATCATGCGGGAGGGCCTCGATGCCATCGTTGCCTGCGGTTTGAACCTGGTCGCCATACCATCCCTGTTGAGGTCGAGCTTCCGGCCCCTCCGGCCGGAAAACCTGCCCAAATATCTGCAGATCAAATTCCACCAGAAGATGAAGGGGAGAAAGTACCCCCACGTTCTCTCTTTTAAAGACCACAAGGAAATCGCCTACCACTCCATCACTCCATCCCAGGATATCGAGTCCCTGCTCGAGGCATTCGTTAATTGCCAGAAGGCCGATGGAGTTTTCGTGGCAGCCATCCATTACCACGCGTTTGAGTCCCGTCTGAAAAGTGGGCAGACCCTACGCCAGGCTCTGGATCTTTTGATCGAGAGAGCGGAAAGCGCGCCGAACATCCAGTATCCGACTTTCCATGAATTGTGGAATTCCTGAGGTCTATTCGGAGGTGCCCTTGGGGAGGCTTTCCAGGCAGTCGATCACCGAAAACATCTTGACGCTGCTGTGCCGGTATTCCTGGATCTCACCCCGATAAGGCAAATAATCCCAAAAGTGGGCCAGCATCTTCAGGCGCATCCTGATCCGGTTGCGGCGGTGTCCGGCAGCCACCCGGGCCATGGTGGCCGCGAGGTAACGGTCTTCCGCACCCGCTTCATAGCTGTCGGCCAGATAGGCGTTGATCCTGTCGAGGTATCCCCTGTACGCCGGGGCCGGTTCAGGCTGGAAGCAATCATTCATGAAATACGGCCGGTAGGTATGGGACAGGCCGCCCTCTTCGAACGCGACGCTCAGGACCGCGGTGATCCTGTTGGCGTTGACCATCTGATCGAAAATGAAGTTGCCGAGGCTGGGGGCGAAAATCCGGTTCCCGTCCTGCAGCACTCCCTGGATCTGGTGCGAATGGTGCCCGTGCAGGATGTCGCAGCCGGCTTCCAGAATCTCCCTGCCGAAGCGGATGACGTAAGGCGGAGGAACATTGGCGTATTCCTCGCCCCAGTGCATCGAGACGACCAGGGTGTCCACGTCGTCCTTCGATTCCGCGACCACGGTTTTGACCCTGTCGATGACCAACCTTTTGTCCTCATCCGGAAAATTGGAAATATTGTAGCCCAGGAATCCTACCTTGCGCCCTTTCACCTCCACGACCGTCGGTTCCGTCTGGAAATACCGGCCCCTACGGTAACCCATCACTGCGATGCCGCTGGATTCCAGAAGATCGACCGAACGATCCAGGGCCTCGGCCCCGTGGTCGAGGGCGTGGTTGTTCGCGGTGGTCACAACGTTGACCCGGTTGTCGGTCAGGAAGCGCAGATACCGCTCGGGGGCAATAAGAATTTGGGAAAACGGCTTCTTATGAGTTGACCCGTCGCTCAGAACGGCTTCGAGGTTGATGACGTTGAGGTCGCCTTCCTCCAGGACCGGACGAACAAATTCGAAGGGGTCGACTCCCTCCCGGTCCACCGTGGCGATCAAACCCCGCCCGTAGGTTTCCAGAAGCTCCCCGAACATCACGTCGCCCATGAAATTGATGGTCACCATGTCAGCCTACAATTCCCAGGATCTGATCCCGCACGGCATCGCTTGTGAAGTGGGTCCGGGCGTATTCGATTCCATTCAACGACATCCGTTCCAGAGCCCCGCCCTGCTTGAGTTCCCGGATCCTGTCGACAATGCCGTCCACGTCTTCGGGAGCGATGTGCACGCCGTTGAAGCCGTCCTTGACGATCTCCCCCACCGATCCCACCGGACTGACCAGGGGAACACAGCCCAGGATGGTCGCTTCGATAAGGGTCATCGGGAACTCGTCCCTTTTGGTGGGAAAGACGAGGACCTTCGACTCGGCGATGATCTTGTACTTCCCGTCATCGTAGATCGGTCCCAGCCATTCCGCGTTGGGGATGGCCTCAAGTTCGCGGGAGAACTTTTCTTCCTGCGCTTTATCGGCAAAATTCCCGACAAAGACAAACTCTTCATCCAGGAGAATCCGCGCAACCTCCAGAATTTCGAAGATGCCCTTTTCCCAGTCCATCCGCCCGATATAGAGGTGCTTTTTCCGTTCGCCCACGGGTTCGAATTCCGTGGGCAGGTTTTCCGTGCTGATGAAATTGGGAACCACGTGGGTCGCCTTGTTCCATCCGTGGTCCACCAGACATTGGCGGCAGGGTTCGGTCAGAAGAATCATCTGGTCGATGTACTTTTCCGAAAACAGGATTTTCCTGAACTGCAGGGACGTGCAGGCTTCCTTCAGGTTCGACTTGGCGTGGAAATGAGCCACGGTTTCCCGGAACAACAGCTTGGCGAACAGCAGAAACAGGCTCTGATGGAAGTAGCCGGTCTGGGCAAGCTGGAGGTAGACCACATGTGGTCGAAAGGAAACCATTTTGGCCAGGGCCAGCAGGTAGCAGAACAGGTAGGCCAACGGGGCGGGCCAACGCGATTTCATCTTTTCGGTGTCCACCAGGCGGTAATCGTGCCCGGCATCGTGGAAAATCCTGATGACCTCGTTGTTGATGGTGGCCACGCCGCCGCCGGTGGTCCCGCCGATAAACAGGATTTTCTTCTTCATTTGCCGTCCTGTTCTTTCACGCGTCTACTCGGAATCGGCGCCGGTGGCAACGTCATGGAACCTGTGCCTCAGCTTGTTGACGATGAAGCGGGACTTGCCGGACTTCTGCACATCGATTTTATCGGTCTTTATGACTTCCACATCCATCTCACCGAAGAACACCTCTACCATGGATTTCTTCAACACGTCACGGTATTTCAGGAAACTCTCCTGGTCGGTGTTGAGGTAGACCTTGACCGTTCGTTCGTCTTCCTGAACGACCTGGCCCTTGTTGATGTCCTTGATCTCCTGGTGGATGAAGGCCCAGACCACGGCACTGGGAGAGATCTTCCGGCCCGATGGTGTGACGATGTAGTCCTCGTGCTTGGTGATCACCGGGGAGATGATGGGCAATGTCCGGCCGCAGCCGCACTCCAGGGCCGGTTGCATCTCTATTTCGTCCCCCACCTGGTAACGGATCAGCGGCATGAGCCTGTTGGTCAGCGTCGTGATGGCTGCCGGTTGCACGGCTTCCCGGATGCCGAACTGGCCTTCAACGTATCCGTCCACCAGCGACAGGTGGTAATTGCCCTCGCTGCACTGGGCCGCCGACACCACCTTTTCGCCGGACCCGTAAAGTCCCCGGATCTCGGCCTGCAGCACTTCGCTGATCACGATTTCCTGATGGGCATGCATCGGCTCGCTGGAGAACAACACGTTCTTGAGATCCCAGTCCCTGCGGAACCCGGTCTGCTTCAGATAGTTGCACAGAATCTCCAGCGACGAGGGATAACCCATGATGTACGCGGGTTTCCGACGGTTCAGGAATTCTCCGATCCGGGCGGCGGTTTTTTCCGTCAGGTGGAAGGTTGAAAAGTAGATCCGCCGGTCGAACCGCGAAACCATCCAGGGTTCGGCCGGATCCTTCACCTTCAGGGGAATGACCGGGTCGCCCACGAGACGGGCGATCCAATCCCCTTTTTCGTACCCGGCCCACCTGGTCCGGCGCCACCACAGGGCGTCGCCCAGCAGGAACGAGTATTTGTCCATGTGGATGGTGAACGGAATGCCCGTCGTGCCCGAGGTCTTCGAGACGACGCCGCGTTCCGGATCTCCCCCCAGAAAAGCCCCGGGGTCCTCGTTGATCATGGCCTTGTTGGTGATCGGCAATTCATCGAGGATATCGAAGATATTACCCTCGTCGAGATCGGCCATCAGACCTGAATACTGCTGGTAGAAAGGCACATGCGTAAACGCGTGGGCGAGGATTTCCTTCAATTTCGTTTCGACGTAGGTGATCTGGCCCGGCCGGTCCAGCCTTTCGGTGAATTCAATGTCCCGGATCAGCCCATCCCATTTGTTGAATCTGGGTAAGTTCCTGATTCCAAAGGCATTTACGTATAGACTCTGCAGGAAGCGAGGAGAATTGTTGTAGAGGTTTGTCAAGCCGTTCATGCACGTCACCAGTTTCGGGAATCCGGATCTCCAGAGGGCCGTTCCGGCTTCCTCTCCTTACTTTGAGGGAATTTTAACAGACCTGCCATTATCGGTCGATTCCATAATAAGTTGACAACACACCCCCTCAAAAAATAAGTTTCCTGCGCAATCGTCCCCAACCCCGGAAGGACTCCCGTGCCCAGAAAGATCTTCCTCATCGCCGCCGCCCGGCCGAATTTCATGAAAGTGGCTCCCCTGTGGCGGGCCATGGCCGCGCGGCCGGAAACACTGAAGCCCGTTCTCATCCACACCGGACAGCACTACGACAAGAACATGTCCGATGTGTTTTTCGAGGACCTGGGACTGCCCGCTCCGGACGTCCACCTGGGCGTCGGCGGCGGTTCCCACGCCGAGCAGACCGCCGGGGTCATGGTCAAGTTCGAACAGTTGTGCCTGGCGGAAAAGCCCGACCTGGTCATGGTCGTCGGGGACGTCAACGCCACCATGGCCACCAGTGTCACCGCAGCCAAACTGCACATTCCCGTAGCCCACGTCGAGGCCGGCCTGCGTAGCCGCGACATGACCATGCCCGAGGAGATCAACCGGCTGATGACAGACGCCATCGCCGACCTCCTGTTCACTCCTTCGCCCGACGCCGACGATAATCTCCGCAACGAAGGTGTTGCAGAAGAAAGAATCAAACTGGTCGGCAACATCATGATCGACACTCTGGTGCGGTCGGTGGCCAAGGCCCGTGATCTGAAAGCCTACGAAAAACTGGGCCTGGAACAGGGCAAATACGGTGTCGTCACCCTGCACCGCCCGGCCAACGTGGACGATCCCGGGAATCTGGCCCGGATCTTCGATATTCTGACCGCCGTGGACCTGCCCCTGGTCTTTCCGGTCCACCCCCGGACCCGCGCGGTCATGGTGGAAAACGATCTGGGCGCGCGTTGCGGTCTGGTGGACTCGCGCCTGATCCTGGCCGATCCCCTGGGTTACTACGAATTCATGAACCTGGTGATCCACTCGCGGATGATGCTCACCGATTCGGGCGGCCTGCAGGAGGAAACCACCTTCCTGGACATCCCTTGCCTGACCCTGCGGCCCAACACCGAGCGGCCCATCACCATCACGCAGGGCACCAACGAACTGGCCACCATCGAATCGATGCCCGGTCAGATCGCCGCGATTCTGGAAGGAAAATGGAAAAAGGGCCGCACTCCCGAACTTTGGGACGGCGCCACGGCGCCGCGCATCGTCGATGAAGTGGAGAAGTTCCTGGCGGACAGGTAATCCTGTTCGCTAGGTCCTGGCGGCAGCCTCGACCGCATTGCAGATGAATTGCACGAGGGGACCGGGATCCGGCTGGATCGCGGTCCCTTTTTTGGTTTCCACCGCCAGGCGGTCCGCCACCTGGTCCGCGTCCCCCACCAGGGTCAACTTGCCCGCGGCGGCCAGGGCTTCGTCGACCATGCCGCTTTTTCCCCGGAAGAAACTGTAGGACGGGACCCCCATGATGGCCGCTTCCCGGGTCATGGTGCCCCCGCCGCTGATCACCATGTCCATGGTCGCGACCAGGCTGGGACCATCGTAAACCTTTTGCGGCACAATGATTTCCGAAACGCCCGCCTTCTTCGGCAATGCCAGCTGATCCGGGGTGCGGGGCAGGAAGACCAGTTGAACGTCGTCCACCGACGCCAGTTTTTCCAGGATGGCGTCCAGGATGATTTCCGCTTCGGGGTTGTGGTAGTGGGCCGTGGTGGCCGGGGGCCGCAGGAGCACCTTTACCGCGTCCTGGCGCAATCCCAGGTCGGCCGCGATGGTGGTGTCTAAATCACGACCACCAAGATAGAGCTCTTCCTTGAATCCGGGGTAGCTGACCACCTTGTCCGACGAGATGCCGGCGGCGGAACACCGGTCCGGGGTGATGGCTTCGGGCATCAGGATGCTTCGGCAAAACCAGTTGAACAGCCGGGGGTCGACCCACTCGTAGTCGTACATCGTTACCGTGGGCACACCCATGATCCTGGCGGCGATGGGCAGGGCCCGCGAGCCGTGGCCGAAACTGACGGCCGGACCAACCCCGCGCATGGCCCGGGTCAGGGCCCAGGCCCGACCCAGTGTGCCGCGCACCTTGCCGGACATCCCTTTCCCGTATTCCGCCCCCACCTTGCGGTATGAAAATCCGTAGAGATCCAGCAGTTCACAGGTGCTGGTCCGGTCCCGGGCGGTGAAAACCACTTCATGGCCCCGCCTGGTTAGTTCACCAAGCAAGGGGCGCATGATCAACACATGCGGGCCGTTGTCCGCGTCGAACCAGATCTTCAAGCGATGCCTCCCGGCGGGTTGTCCGATCTCTTTCCATTGACCATAAGTTTATTAATCAGAACAGATTCCTCGGCGGCCAGGAAAAATCAATCTGGAATCCCGGACCGGATCATGGTATAATTGCAACCAAGTTAGACCGTCACATCGTCACGATCAAGCCCCCTTTCGTATCCCGAATTGTTGCCGTAAGCCGTGGTGAATCAGTATGCCGTCATTTCTCGGCTACAGGCTCCATGGGTCAATCCGGACGGGATGGACGTCACCAGAATGAACTTCTTCAATAAAGTCTCCGGCGCCATCGCCTTTCGCGCCTTCAGCTTCAAAAAGAAACTGCTGAGGCGGCTCATTGTCGGTCCGGAAAACAGGGATCTTCAGGCTCTCCCGGCCGAGCCCTTCAATCGAACCCAGGAACTGTTTATCCGGTGGAACGCCGAGCGTCTGGGGATCACGGAAGAGCAGAGCCGGCGGCGCTACCTCCATTCCTGGAATGTCGTTTCGGGCGGCCACCGCGGGGCCGGTTTCGAAATCTTCATGTTCCTGAACCAGGAAATTTTCAGCGTTTTCTTCGGCAACAGCGATGACGAGCTGTTCGAAACCTACAATTTCCACGGGTACCGCGATCTTTTGCGCCAGATGATCTTCCCCGAACCGGAATTCGGCCCGGATCATCCCATCGTCAAGGGCCTCGATGGTCTCCAGGAAGTCAGCATCCTCGACTTCGGTTGCGGCATGGCCCAGCGGTCCCGTTATCTTGCCGAATACCTTCAGGGGCAGGGCAAGAAGGTGCGGATCCATCTGGCGGACATCCCCTCCATCGCGGAGCCGTTTTTGGTCTGGATGGGAGAAAATACCGATCTGGACCTGGAATTCCTGCCCTGCACGAAGGAAAATCCGCTCCCCGAAATCCCCGAATGCAACGTGCTTGTCGCCACCGAGTTTTTCGAGCATGTCAGCAACCCCATCGAGTATTTCCATCGCTTCGATGAAAAATTGCAGCCCGGGGGATTCCTGTGGACCGACGTGGCCGACCATGAAGAGGGCTTTCTCCATGTCAGTCCCAATCTGAAGAAATTGAGGGCGGAGTTGAAAGATCGTGGATACAGGGATATCGAGCCCCATGTTATCCTGCAGAAGGACTAGTTGACGGTAATTAACCCTTACTCGGAAGTTGCCCTGCGGAGGCCCCTCGCGGATGTTTTTCAACTCGCTTCATTACGTCCTCTTCCTGCCTTTGGTGGTGGCGTTCTACTTCCTGATCCCCCCGCGCCGCCGCTGGGTCTTCCTTCTGGCCGCCAGCTACTATTTCTATATGTGCTGGAAGATGGAGTACCTCGTCCTGATTCTGGTCTCCACCGCGGTCGATTACGTCGCCGGACGGAAGATGGGCACCACCGACGACAAGGGGAAACGCCGGAAATATCTCATACTCAGCCTGTTTTCAAACCTTGGCCTGCTGTTCGCCTTCAAGTACTTCAACTTCTTCAACGAATCGACCCGGGCGGCCTTCGCCTATTTCGACATCACCTACAACATTCCCTATTTCGACGTCCTGCTGCCCGTGGGTATTTCCTTCTACACCTTCCAGACCCTCAGCTACACCATCGACGTATACCGGGGACACCGGGAGCCCGAGCGACATCTGGGGATTTTCGCCCTCTACGTGGCCTTCTTCCCCCAACTGGTGGCCGGCCCCATTGAACGGTCGACCAACCTGCTGCCCCAGTTCCACGAGACCAAGCGGTTCAACTACGACCAGACCGTGGACGGCCTGAAACTGATCCTGTGGGGCATGTTCAAGAAGGTGGTCATCGCCGACCGGGTGGCCGTGGTCGCCAACACCGTGTTCAACTCGCCCGGGGACCACAACGGGATCCAGTTCATCATCGGAACGGTCTTTTTCGCCTTCCAGATCTACTGCGATTTTTCCGGCTATTCGGACATCGCCATCGGGTCGGCACGCATCCTGGGCGTCAAGCTGATGCTCAACTTCAACCGGCCCTACTTCTCCAAGACCATCGCCGAATTCTGGAAGCGATGGCACATCTCGCTGTCCTCCTGGTTCCGCGACTATCTCTACATCTCGCTGGGCGGCAACCGGGTCGGCATCGGGCGCTGGTACGTGAACCTCTTCATCACGTTCCTGGTCAGCGGTCTGTGGCACGGGGCCAACTGGACCTTCATCATCTGGGGCGGCCTGAACGGCCTGTACCTGGTCATGGAGATCCTGATCGAGCGGCCCAAACGAAAGGTCATGGGCCTTTTGCGGATGACCGAGTCGAGCTGGTCCTTCAAGTACCTCAGCGTCGGGGCCACGTTCGCCCTGACCTGCCTGGCATGGATCTTCTTCCGGGCCAACACTTTGAGTGATGCCTTCTACATCGTGGCCCACCTGGGCGACGGCCTCGGGGATTTCTTCGGGGCCCTGCTGGCCCGGGACATGGCCGTAATCCGGGGCGTGGTCAAGAGCCTCGGACTTTCGCAGAAGGAAATGATCATCGCCGTACTTTCCCTGATCCTGCTGGAGTCGGTGCACTTCATGCAGCGCAAGGAGAGCCTGCGTGATTTCCTGTCCACCAAGCCCGTCGTTCTGCGCTGGGCCGTCTACTATTCGCTCGTCGGCGCCATCCTGTTTTTCGGCGCCTTCAACATGTCCCAGCAGTTCATCTATTTCCAGTTCTAGGAGACAGGAATGCCGGCGGATCTGAAATTGCTGATCAGGAAACTGACCCTGTTCTTCCTGCCGTTCGTTCTCTACGGCCTGGTGGTCGCCTTCATCGATCCCTACAACTTTTTCAGCGCGCCCGGCCCCTATTCGGATGAGGCCAAAAAGAAAATCAGTTACCCCCTGAACTTCGCAATGTGGAAGATGCTGGTATACAGGGACCAACCGGTCCCCAACCTTCTGCTGGGCGATTCCCGGATGTTATCCATGAAACCCGAAGCCATCCGGCAAACCACGGGCCTGGATTACTACAACTTCGCCTACGGGGGCGGATCGCTTAATGAAGCCATCAAGACCTTTTGGTTCGCCAGTGAACAGGTCAAACTGGAGCGGGTTTGTTTCGGTATCAACCTGAACAACTTCAGTTCCTACGACAGCAAGGACCGGGTGAGCGAGGTCAACGCCCTTCTGGATAATCCATTCCTCTACCTCGTCAATCTCAACGTGTTGAATGCCTCGGTAAAGTTGATCACAACCGGGCTCACCGGAAAACCCGCCCAAATAGGGAAACCCAAGGTATCCCGGGAACAATTTTGGGAAACCCAGATCGAGGTGATCACAAGGGAGATGTACACCAATTACCGTTACCCGGAGGAATTCCGCGGGGAATTGCAGAAAATTTCCGACTATTGCCGGGAAAACGGGGTCGAGCTCGGGTTCCTGGTCTTCCCCAGCCACCGGGAACTCCAGGACCAGGTGCCGGCCTTCGGCCTCGAGGCCGAGCAGGAACGCATGCTGGCCGACCTTGCCGATCTGGGTACGGTCTATAATTTCGAACTCGCCAACGAAATCACTGCGGACCGGAACAACTACACCGATCCGTTCCATTTCAAGCCCGACATCATGCGGAAGATCGTTGACGGGGTGTGGGGTGGGGACCGGCAATTCGTGGAGGTTCACGGCCGGTAAATTATCCCATCGGTTTACTGTCGCTGGCTTCCGGTTCCATTTTGGAAAGTTTTTCAACGTGCTCTAGTATCTCATCGGCATAATGATCGCCGGTCAGGTTCTCGGCCGTTTGGCGCGCATTCCTTCCCATATCACAGATCATATGGCGGTTGTTTGCAAACCAGATCAAGGCCTGCGTCAGCTTTTCGGTATCATTGTATTCATAGGTAAACCCGTTTTCCCCCTCCGTCACCAGGGAAGACAATCCGCAGTTCCGGGAGGAAATGACAGGCATACCTGCCGCCATTGCCTCGACAATCGTGCCCGGTCCATTATCGGAAATCGAGGGCGAGACGAATACATCACCGTAGGAATAGGCTTCCACAAGGTTGGGCATGAACCCTCGGTATTCAAAACCGGCAAGATCGGAATAATCCTGCTCCAGGAGATCCAGAATGTTCTTGTCCGCGCTTCCGACAAGAACCAGCCGGCAACTGGTCATGCTCCTTTCCTGAAAAGACCTCCACGCATCCAGGAGGTAGGGTATGCCCTTGATGAGATTGATATGGGAAACATGAAGAAAAGTGATTTCATCTGTTTCCTCCCTGGGGGTCCGATTGCCCGCCAACCCGGTAAATTCATCAACACTGATACTGAAAATGTTTTCCAGGGGAAGGACCTTGTCGGGGCCCAGCATCTTCGTATAGGTATCAAAGGTATAGCGCCCGATGGCCGGACCGAGGGAAATGACCTTGTCGGCGCTCGCCAAGGTTTTGGTCAGCCTTTCGGCCCGGGAGACATTGGTGTAGGCACCATGCTTCTTCAGACCCAGGCGCATTTCCTCATTCCGGACCAGCGCGTAATTGGTCATCGGGTGGGGAATGGACGATTGGATCCAAACATCCATTCCCGCCGACTTGGCCTTTTTCGAGGCATTAAGGAAGAGGGGCCGGGAAAAAAACGCCATATCCCCCCGCGTATTATCCAGGCATCCGCAGATGAACTTGTCAAAAAGGACTTCCCGCATGAGTCGGGAATCGAAAACAGGGAAGAACTGGGAAATCTTGGCCAGAACCCAATTCAGGAATTTATATATCCCGCCGTCGGACAGGGCGGTGATCTTTTCCTCGGGAATATCCAGACCCCCATCCGCGGCCAAACAAATGACACCCTCCAGATGTCCGGCCTCATGCAGGCGTTTGGCCAGGGAGTAGCTGACGTACCCGAACCCCGTCTTCTGGTTTTTTGAAATTTTCTCGAAAAAAACAAGAACGACCCGCATGCCTGCCTCTTTGGTTTACACCCGGTGGACACCGGATTGAGGGCCCAATGATAGATTATCGGACTAGATTCGCCAACCTGATGCTGAACTTCAATTCCCCTTATCAAGGCAATTCTAAAGACAAAACCCGGTTTTCCGATTATAATTGGGGTTCTCAACCCTCAGATCCAACCATGGTAACCATTCCATTGGGACACCGGAGACCATCAAGTTCCCGTTGCGGGGGTTGGCTCGTCCTCCGAATCGATCGGATGTCCGAATTTCAAGTCAGGAAAGGTGACAAAGATGAAGGCTGTCATTCTCGCAGGGGGTTTGGGCACAAGGCTGAAACCCTTTACGGAGATCATTCCCAAACCCTTATTGCCCATTGGGGAAAAAGCCGTTCTCGAAATCCAGATCGAACACCTGAAGGCCCATGGATTCGATGAAATCTTTCTGGCCACGAACTACAAATCAGACTACATCAAGAAATTCTTTGGTGACGGATCGCGTTACGGCGTCAACCTGACCATCAGCAAAGAGGAAATCCCCCTGGGAACCGCCGGTCCCCTGGACCTTCTCAAGGACCGGTTGACCGAGCCTTTCGTGGTGATCAACGGAGACGTAATTTCCGCGTTGGACCTGACAAAGTTTTATGATTTCGCCGTGAAGGACGACTCCTATCTGACTCTTGCCATCAAGAAGATTCTGACCCCGTTCGCTTTCGGAAATATTTTCTTCGACGGCGACAGGGTCACCGGCATCGAAGAGAAGCCTGATTTGGTCAATTTCATTCTGGCGGGAATCTACGTCATGGATCCCCAGATATTCCAATTCATTCCTTCCGGGGAATATTTCGGCATGGACAGCCTCATCAAGAAAATGCTGGCCGAGGACTGCCCGGTATCCAAATACGAGATCGAGGAATACTGGCTGGACATCGGTCGCATGGACGACTTTGAAAAAGCCCAGGAAATCTACTCCAAGAAGGATGGAGGGGAATAATGTCTCCGGACTGGGACCTCTTCATTTCGTTTGTCAGAGGTCTGTACGGTACCGAGGAATTCATCCCCCTGCACAGCCCCCGGTTTCAGGGCAATGAAAAGAAATACCTGGAAGAATGCATCGACTCCACGTTCGTATCCAGCGTGGGTGAATTCGTTTCCCGGTTCGAGGAGGATTGCGCCCGTTTCACCGGCGCCGAACATGCCATTGCGACGGTTAACGGAACCGCTGCGCTGCATGTCGCCTTGAGGTTGGCCGGGGTTTCCCGGGGCCACGAGGTCTTGACCCAGGCCCTGACATTTGTCGCCACGGCAAATGCCGTTTCATATACCGGCGCCCAGCCTGTATTTGTTGACGTGGACCCGGATACCATGGGGCTTTCACCCGCGGCCCTCAAGGACTTCCTGGAAAAATACGCCGACCGGTCCGGCGATGAGTGCCGCAATACCGCCACGGGCAACATCATCAAGGCCTGCCTGCCGATGCACACCTTTGGCCACCCGTGCCGCATTGATGAAATATGCGAAATCTGTGATCATTACAACATCACCGTGATTGAAGATGCGGCCGAGTCCCTCGGTTCCTTTTACAAGAACCGTCACACCGGAACTTTCGGCCTCATGGGCCTGCTCAGTTTCAACGGCAACAAGACGATCACCTGCGGCGGCGGGGGTATGATCCTGACCGACGATCCCGAATTGGCCGCCCTGGCCAAGCATATGACCACCACGGGAAAGACCCCCCATCCCTGGGAATACCACCACGATATCGTCGCCTACAACTATCGTCTGACCAATTTGAGCGCGGCGCTGGGATGTGCCCAGATGGAGCAGCTGGATCAGGTTCTGGAAAGCAAAAGAAGGGTGGCCGATTCATACCGGGAATTTTTCGAAAACACCGGGTTCCGTTTCTTCTGGGAACCGGCAAATGCCCGTTCCAATTTCTGGTTGAACTCGATAATCCTGGCATCGAAGGAAGAGCGGGACGAATTCCTGTCGTTCACCAACGACAACGGCGTGATGACCCGCCCCGTCTGGCAACTCATGTCAAGCCTGCCGATGTACAAAGGCTGCTTCGCGGGTTCCCTCGACCATTCCGCTCACCTTGCGGACAGAGTCGT
Source organism: Candidatus Krumholzibacteriota bacterium (assembly GCA_039714075.1). GTDB lineage: Bacteria > Krumholzibacteriota > Krumholzibacteriia > LZORAL124-64-63 > LZORAL124-64-63 > JAGLCY01. The sequence goes on from JBDLKA010000045.1 coordinate 18,383, forward strand.
CAACCTGCCAAGCAGCCAATTGTAGAGAGGCCTCTTTTTCCGGATCTATTCCTTTTCCCTTTCCGCCAGGAATTCCTTTTCCAGGGCCAGCAATCCCTTTGACCTGTCCTTGAAGCGCTTGGCTGGAATCCCGAGGTACATCCCCCAGGGATCGAGATCCTTGTGAACCAGACTCATGGCCCCCACACTGGTTCCCTCCCCGATGACCGCCGGTCCCAGGATCGTGCAGGAACCACCCACAATGACGTGGCGGCCCAATACCACCGGCCCACCCCGTATCTTCAGGTATTTCTTGGGAATGGTCTGGCCGGTGAGATAATCCCCGGAATAGTCGTCGGATGAGCTGTAGATGACCCCGTTTGCCGCCAGGCCCGCAAAATCCTTGAACTCGATGCCAAGCGCGCCGCTGAGATGGCATCCACGGGCGATCAATACGTTTCTTCCGATGGTGATATAACCGGAAAACGCATTTAGCGTGCAAAAATCATCAATCCGAACATCGTCCGCGATGGAAATGTTTTGCGGTCCATAAATCCTGGCGTCCTGGGAAATCCTCACATTCTTACCGAGGGACTTGAAGCCAAAATCCTTGAGATCGTCCTCCGTCAGGTACCGGCTTTGCAGCATCGGGTTGGTCCTTTCATTCTTCAGGTCCGGCAGGGCCGGGGCCTGTCAGATGTTGTATTGGTCGGCTTTGTAGAAACTGAGGTTTTCCGGCTGGGCGAACCAGGCTGCGGTTTCGGCAAGCCCCCGTTTGAATCCTTCCAGCCCGCCGTATTCCGGCGTCCAGCCGGCCAGGTCGCGGGCCTTGTCAATTCCGGCAAACAGGCGCTCCACTTCGCTCTTTTCGGGCCGGACACGCTGATCGTCGGCCAGGATCTCCACCTCGGCACCCATGACTTCGGCGATGTGGGCCGCGGTGTCCCCAATGGAAACCTCGAAATTGCTGCCGACGTTGATGACCTCGCCCACGCTGCGGTCCGCTTCCGCTACGGCGATGAACCCGCGTACGGTGTCCATGACGAAACTGAAGTCGCGGGTGGGTTCGAGGGAACCCAACCGGATCTCCTTCATCCCGTTGGCGATCTGGGTCATGATGGTCGGGATCACGGCCCGGGCCGACTGGCGGGGCCCGTAGGTATTGAAGGGCCGAATGACCGCCACCGGCGTCTCGAAAGCCTGGTAATAGGAAAGAGCCACCTGATCGGCGCCGATCTTGGTGGCCGAATAGGGCGACTGCCCCTGCAGGGGATGTTCCTCGGTGATGGGCACGAACTGGGCCGTCCCGTAGACCTCGCTGGTCGAGGTGTGGACGACCTTGGCGACACCCAGGTCACGGGCCGCCTGAACCACGTTGAGAGCACCCTTGATGTTGGTGTCCACGTAGGAATGTGGCGAATGGTAGGAATACGGAATCCCGATGAGGGCGGCGAGGTTGAGCACCACATCGCACCCCTCCATGGCCGTCCGGACCCCATGGGGATCCCGGACGTCGCCGGCGAAGACATCCAGGCCGTTCTTGATATCCGCGGGCGAATGGTCCAGCCAACCCCACGAATTGAAGGAGTTGTACAGGACGAAGGCGCGGACATCGTGGCCCCGGCGGACCAGCTCTTCGGTCAGGTGGGAGCCGATGAAACCATCGGATCCGGTAATCAGGATTTTCTTGCCGCTGAGGTCCATGAAATCGTGCTTTCCCGTTTTTGGATTGAGGGATGAAACCGTACCTGGGTTCGGTCAGCGTGGAAGGTAATGATTATAACATGCAGCCCTTGAGACTGAAACTGTTTCTTCACAACTTACTGTCGACAGGGACTATGCAGCAGGTCCGGGAAATTTTGGACCTTTTTGGACAAAATTCCCGAATCAGTTGCTATAATTGTGCGATATCCGGTTTCCCGGATCGACGGCCGGTCCCTTGGCCCCCCGGGTTTTTTCCCAAAGAAAGACGAAGACCAGTACATGGGTTTCAGCCTCGGCAAATCGGTCAAAAGCCTCATGCAACTAGCCTCGGCCAATGTCGCGGTCAAGTTTCTCGGCATCCTGATGATCGCTTTTTTCGCCCGCTACCTCACCAAGGAGGAATTGGCGATCCTGCCGGTGTACGAAATGCTGGCCGCCCTGTCGGGAATCGTCACCAATTTCGGCATCCAACCCACCTTCCTGCGCACCCTGCCGGCCAGGTTTTCCGAGGATATCGATGAGGCACGGGGAATGGTGTTCACGGGGGGAGCGCTGATGGTTTCCGCGTCTGTCGTTTTTTCCCTGGGGATTTTCCTCCTGGCGGACCGGATTAATCCTATCGTGTTCAAGGGACAGGACTTCGCCCATCTCATCCGGATCGCCTCGCTGGGTTTCATGTTCGTGTCCATAAAGAATTTTTCCCACGTTGTCCTGTGGTCAAGCTCACGCTTCGACCGGATATCCGTGGTCCAGGTGACCGCCGCGATCGGCCGCGCGGTTTTCCTGGGGGGATTCCTGTTGTTATGGGACATCGAGGGATTGACCTTCGGCCTGGTCATGAACGAGATTCTGTGCGCCTCCCTGTCGTTGTATTTCATCAGGGATATTCTCGTCGGCCCCCGGGTGCCGTTCTATCCCCTCAGGGCCCTTTTGAAAAAATCCTGGGCCTTCTATTTCGAGGGTTTTCTCATCTATTTCCGCTCCCAAGGCGACAACTGGATCATCGCCACCCTGCTGGGACCCGCGGCCATGGCCGTCTACTTCGTTGCCAAGCGCTTGCCCACGATGATGCTGATGTTCATTGAATCCCTCGACAAAATCGTGACTTCGGAGATCTCCAAACGCCAGAACAAGCCCGACGAGATGAAGCCCTACCTGCGCAGTTTGTTCCTGGTCAACGCGCACATGACTCTTCCGGGCACCGTTTTCGTCATGGGTCTGGCGCCGCTGTTCATCCTGGTGGTGGCCGGCAAGGCCTACCTGGGCGCCATCGTTCCCAGCGTGATCCTGTGTGCGGTTTTGCCTCTTCAAGCCCTTCAGCTGCCGCTTGCCCGTGGCATTTTCGTGATTCACCAGCCCAAGGTGCGGGTGATCATGACAATGATCGAGTCCGCTGTCCTGATCATCTCCTTGTTTATTCTTACCCCCCTGCTGGAGGAAAACGGCATCGCCTTGAGCCGCTTCGTGGCGGCGGCGGGAGCACTTTTGATGTCGCTTCTGGTGATGAGAAAGTCGATCGGCCTGGGCCTACCCTGGGGCCAGGCGGCCCTCTCGGCCCTGTTCGCGGCGATCATGGCGGGAGTCATGCTGGCATTGCAGAGCTGGAACAACAACCTGTTGCTCGCCCCGGCCTACGCGGTGGCGGGAATCGGCGTCTTCCTGATCCTGGTCAGCCTGTTCAACAGCAGGGCCTACTACGAGGTCGTCAACACCGTCATGCCCTTCCACCTGCCGGACCCCGTTCGCGCCACCGCCAGGGCCCTGGCCAGGCGTTCCTGAACCAAAGGGATCAGTCCGCGGGCAGGATGGAGAATACTGCGTTGAGCTGGTGTTTCTCCAGGTTGATGTCCCACTCCATGCGTCCGGCCTTCAAGTCGTAAAGGGCTACCCGGGTGGGCAGCTTCCCCGCGCTTTCCCGCTTGCCGACCTGGAATTTCACCCACTGCACGTTTTCCCGGAATTTGCTCGGGCGCAGCCGCGAAAAGCCCACCAGAATGCGGTCGTCGTCCAGGATGTGCAGGCCGCGGCACCAGCCGAGGGTCTTGTTGGTGTCGGTCATGGCGTTCAGGTCGTGGACGGCCAGCACCTCGCAGGTCACCGGGTCGGCGATGACCACGTGCCCGTCGACGGCCGTGAAGTAGACCTTGCCGTCGTACACGTTCCCGTCGTGGACCTTTTCGATCCCGATATCGATGATTTTCTCCGGATTGCTCAGGCAGATGACGTCCTTCTGGACGAAGCGGGACACCCAGAGTTCGCCATTGATCTCGAACACATAGTTCGGATGGGCGTGATGCGGCTTGGTGGTGGTCACCTTGCGGTAGTCGATATCCTTGTCGAAACGGTCCCAGATGTCCTTGCCCGGCAGGACGCTGATTTCCCGGACCACCTCGCCGTCGGGGGTCAGTTCCAGGACCATGTCCAGGCCGGTGTTGGCGATCAGGTAGTTTCCCGCCTCGTTCACCACCACATGGTGAACGTCGTTGAGCCAGGGATGGGTGGTGTAGCCCACCTGCTTGAAGTCAGGCAGCGAGTAGGCCAGGATCTCGGTCTGGGTGCAGACCAACAGGCGGTTTCCGTTCAGCGAGCCGGCCTTGAAGACGATGTTGGCGCTCTTGTCCTCGGGCCGTATTTCGTCGGGGGTGATGTACGACGCGCATTTGGTCATCGAGCCGTCGGCATCGTCGAACACGAAGATGGAGGCTTCGCCGTAGCTGAACCATTCGATGTAGTCCTTGACCTTCTTGCGCTGGGCGCCCCCGGTCACGTAGTACTTGGCCACTGTTCCACTCTTTCCTGGTAATGGTTCCTACCGGCTCATCGCTTGGTCGTAGACCCGGCAAAGATCGTCGTAAACCCGTCTGAAATCGAATTTTTCTCTCACTAGTTCAATCGCCGCCCGTCCCATCTCCAACCGGGATTCGGGATCCCGGACCATTTTTTCGATCGCCGCGGCCAGCCCTTCGCTGTCGTCGACATCCACCAAAAGGCCGTGGCGACCTTCCTCGATGATGTCCACCAGCCCGTTGATCCGCGTGCCGACCACCGGCACACCGCGCGCCATGGCCTCGAGCAGCACCATGGGCAGGCCCTCCCAGCGTGACGGCATGGCCAGCAGGTCGGCCGCCCGCATGACATCCCCCAGATCCTGAAGATTGCCCGGCAGGGATACGGTGTCTCCCACTCCGAGTTCGGCTATCTGTTGCTCCAGATCCGGCCGCAAATGGCCCTCCCCTCCAATCAGGATGCGAACCGGCAGCCCCTTCTCCTTCAACAGCGACGCGGCGTCAACCAGGCACTGAAAATTCTTGGCTTCGGTCAGCCGTCCCGCCGCCACGATCCAGAAATCATCCACGCCTACGCTATACCTGGTGCGCACTTCGAGTTGAGTCTCTTCCGGAAGCGGGTCGGGCACCGGAACCCCGTTGTCCACCACCACCACCCGGTCGGCGTCATCGTCCGACACGCCCAAGGTCGCCAGCAGGGATTTTTTGACTTCACCCGATACCGCCACAATCGCTCCGCAATGGCGGAACATCATCCGGTAGGCCTTCAGCTTGACGAAACTGCTGAAGCTCTTTTTTTCGGTCCCCCGCAGAAACCTGTTGTTGTGGATGGTGACCACGACCTTGCACTTCCCCGTCAGCGAGAGCGCCAGGCCCCAAAGGTTCGTATCCGGAAGATGAGTCTGCAACACCTGGATACCCTGGTTTTTCACCGCCCTGGAAATCAGCCCATAACCCCTGATGATCGAGGCGGCAAAGCGGAATGGGTTCCTGATGGACTCCCGTTGATAACCCAGGTACTCAACAGACACTTCGGGATCGAAGCGTTCGGAAACGGGTCCGGGTTCCGAAAGGACGATGATTTTGGAGCCCAGGCCCCGCCTTGCGTGGGCATTGGCGATCAAGGCGAGGTAGGTTTCCGCGCCGCCCATGCCGGCGTGGGCCAGCAGGTGACCCACCACCATGTTGCAGGCGCGAGCAGACTCATTCGCTGTCCCCGTCATACGTTTCTCCTGCAGGCCATGGATACCTCGATCGGCTGGAAGATGGATCCGGTCAGGACCCCTGAACTTCGGGAAGTCGAATCACCTTGTAGTATTCGATGGCCCCGTCCTGCTGGAGGCGGAGAGCCTCCAGCAATGCCGTGTCACGGTTTGCGTAGGGCCCCAGATAGATCCGGTGCCAGTCCACCCCGCGTACCAGCTGGGTTCGGACCGTGATGTCGTGCCCCGGATGGTCCCAGCGGCGGACATAGGAATCGGCCCGTGCCTGGGTCCTGAAGGAATAGATGTGGACGAAGAAGGCATCCGCATCCGCACCCGCGACGGCCGCATCCTGTTCCGGAGCGGTAGATGCCTGTTCGCCTGTTTCCCGGGGAGCGGTTTCCCTGGCCACTGTTTCCTGGGGTGCTGTTTCCTGGACCACCGGTTCCACCGGTAGATCCTGGGGCTTTTCTTCAGAGACAATATCCTTAATTTCCGCCTGCTGGATCTCTTGCTCGCCTAATTCCTTCACGGCTGGAGTCTGAGCTTCCACATCCGGTTTCCGGACTGGTTCCGCGACGGGTTCTTGAACGGCGGCAACGGATTCACCCGCCCGTGGGGGCTCCACACCCTGCGGTGAATCGGGGTAGACCTTCTCCACCAAACCATCCAGGGCGCCAAAGTTGTAGAGCACCCCCAGAACCAGAACCACGAAGGCTACGTAGACCCAGGGTCGTATGAGACGCCCCAGACCATTCCCGGATCTCCGCCTGTGGGGCACAGGGGGAGCCGGTTGCGGCGGCGGGGGCGTCTGGATTTGAGGTTCCTGAATGGGCCGGGGCGGGGCCGGGGTCTGGGGCATCGGCTCGGGTTCAGGTACCGGTGGAGTTGGTATTGGGGCAACCGGCTGGGGCGGCACCGGAGCTGATTGAGCCATCACCGGGGCGGGCGCGGGACCGGTGGCGAACCGCAGTTCCTGGTCTTCCTCAACGTCACCGGGCTGCACCATTTCATGTCCCGCTACAAAGGCGGACAGAAGAGCTTCGCCTGCCATGGTATTGACCAACCGGGGCACCCCATGGCTTCCCCTGAAGATCCTGTCGATGGCCCCCGAGGTGAACACCTGGCGTCCACAGCCCGCCACGGCCATGCGGTGGTTGAGATACTCCTCGGTCTCCTGCCGGGAAAGGGGATCCAGGTTGTAGTGGACCCTGATCCGTTGCCGTATCTGGGCCAGATCCGGCCGGTTGACCGTTTCCTCGAGTTCGGGCTGACCGACCAGGATGATCTGCACCGGCTGGGCTTCTCCCTGCCCCAGGTTGGTCAACAGCCGGATTTCCTCGAGCACCTCGGGCGGCAGGTTCTGGGCCTCGTCCACCACGATGAGGACCATCTTCCCGTCACGGTTGGCCGCCTGCAGGAATTCCTTGAACAGGATCAGGAGATCGGATTTGTCCGCCCCGAGAGGCCACTTCACGTCCAGGTCCTCGAGGATCAGCTTGAGCAGTTCGATGGCGGAAACACGCGTGTTGGTGATCAGCGCGAACTCGAACCGGGGTCCGAGATTGGTCAGGAAAGACTGCAGGGCCATGGTCTTGCCGGTGCCGATGGGGCCGGTGATCAATACGATGGCCTCGTGGTTGTCCAGGCCATAGACCAGGTGGGCCATGCTTTCTTCGAAGGTTCCGGACTTGTAGAGGAAGTCCAGCTTCGGGGAAAGGCTGAAGGGGTTGACACCCAGACCGAAATGTTCGAGGTACATGGGCCTAGTCCGCCTGACTGGTTGGTTGTCTCAACATGCCGGGAAGGGAATGATTCAAGGCATTGTCACCCGG
>JBDLKA010000046.1:0-25537 GCA_039714075.1 Candidatus Krumholzibacteriota bacterium
GGCCAGCTTGCTGCGTGCCATGTCTATCAGGATATTACGCATTACCTTGGTATAAACGGCCAGGAAATGTCCGCGATTTTCCCAGGACAGGCGCGTGCGGTCGGCCAGTTTGAGGTAGGCTTCGTGGACCAGTCCGTTGGTATGCAGGGTGATCATGTTGCCCTGAAAGCGCAGGTGACGTCGCGCGAGCAGGCGCAGATCGTCGTACATGAGGGACACCAGTGACTCGAAAGCTTCTCGTCGTCCTCCCTGGAGTTCGATCAGCAATCGTGTCACATCAGGTTGCGATTCCAAGGGTTGGGCCTCCTGAACTCGAAAAATCAGATTGATTTTCTCCATTATATATGTTTTATTATCGGTTCGCCTGTTCGGATCCTGAAATTGAATTCGTTTTTGGCGGATAGATGGGTTGTGTGGGGATTGGGAGACCGACGACAGCGGGCGGCCCGGATGGGCCGCCCGCTTGAATTTTTATGAGGTGAAAGGTCCCCCGGGGGCCTTTTTTGGTTAATTTGGAGTTATGGATTCCAAGGCTCTGACAGCCGTCTCGCGGTGCTTGTTTAAACGAACAACCAGGGCAGCTGAATCAGGCCCCCTTCCGGAATTTGTATCCCGAATCTTCCATTCGATGATCTCCAGCGCTTTTTGATAGTGAACCCGCGCCTGCCCGACATTCCCTTTCAAAGCCTCCTGATACCCCAGGGCCAGCCAGGCGCGCTGGTTGTAGGGATCATCCTTGAGCAGAGCCTCGAACCGGCGACGCGAATTTTCCAGTTTCCCCTGCCGCAAATCGGCCAGGCCGCGCAGATAGGCGGCCTGGAACAGGAAGGCCTGGTAGGGTTCGCATTGCTCGACGACGGTCAGCAACGCGTCGGCCTCGGTGAAGCGCTTCTGGTCGAGCGAAAGTTCGGCCAGGGCCAGGTATCCCTCGAAGGTGGGTTTTTCGACCACGCCTTTTTCCAGCCAGGTGCGCGCCTCGGCGGGATTGCCGGCGGCCACATTTGCCAGACCAAGGTACAGGGATCCCTCGTCGGGCCACTGCCGCCACGTGACACCTTTGGTCAGATGGACCAATGCCTGGTTCATCCGTCCGGCGGCAAAATACCGCTGACCGGTGGCGGTGGAAATATCTCCTGCGAATTCCCGTACCGCACCGAAGGCCAGAAGAAGTGCCAGGATGGCGGGCAGAAAGGCCAGGACGCGTTTCGGTGTCCAGGTCGGATGGGGGTCGGTTCCTTCAGCAAACACGGGCGAGGCCGTCAATCCGGCGATCAAGGCGATCATCAAGGCCGTCGCCGGCAGATGGAACGGGAAGCTGACCATGGCGTGAAGGCCGGCCACCAACAGTCCTGCGGTCAGCAACAGGAATTGTGTTTTGGTATGACTTGTGGGCAACGTTGGCCACTTTCGCCGCCAAAAAACAACCGTGGTTCCGCAGAAAAAGACCAGCCACAGGCCACCCGCCAGACCGGTTTCTCCCAGGAACTGAAAAACTTCATTGTGTGCCTGGGCTGCCGGCGGTTCGTGTTTCGCCATACCGGTGACGGAGGAATCGGCGTGCAGGCGCGCCCGGGTTTCCGGCCACAGGGCCGCGTAGTTGCCGGCCCCCTGCCCGGTCCAGGGCCGGGAGCGGAACATTTCGCGGGCGACCAGCCAGTTCGTGCGCCGAACGGCGCCGTGATTGTCGAAAAACATTTTCCGGTGGATCGACACCGGCTCCACCGTTGACGGGGGCGGCCGCATGGCCTCGATAAACAGGAAGCCACCGACAAGGATCGCAAACAGCAGGGAAAGGCCCAGGACCCGGGGAACCAGCCGGCCAAGACCCCGGCGCGTCAGGACAAGGGACGGTCCCGCCAGGAAAACCGACCCGACGACCGCGGCCAACGGACCTGCGGCCCTGGCAAACAAGAGAGTGATGACCAGAACAACGGTGGCGGCCACTGCTGCGGCGCGGCGAAAAACGGAGGGTTGCGTCCAGAGAATGACCGAAGGCCACAGTAGCACCGCGGCCAGACCGCTCACGTAGTTCTGGTTGCCCAGGGTGCTGATGCCGGCCGGATAACCGGAGGACACGGGCGCCCCGGGCACCAACCCGGTGATCTGGGCCAATGTGTAGAGACAGACGGCAACCCCGGTGGTGACCGCGCAGGCGACCAGGGCGTGCAATCGGCTTGCTTCGGTGGTGGTGACGGCGACCTGCCGGACGACCGCCAGCCACAGGGCCGTCAGGCCCACCGTCCGCAGGACCAGGCCCGTGTGGTGGGCGCGTGTGGCGCTGATCGCGAGCACCGCCAGCAGGGTGATTCCCGCGGCTGCCAACAGCGTCGGCGGCCGCGGAACGGGCCGGCCCTTTGCCATCCGCCAGGCAAGACCACCCAGCCAGGCTGCTCCGGCCAGGGCCCAAAGAGTGAATTTTACGGCATCATAAGAAGTGCTGCCCGGCCAGAAGGCGACGGGCAGCACAAGGAGAAGAACGATCAATACGAGGCGGTCAAACCTCATCTAACAAGGCTCATCTTCGTCACCGAACCCATGCCTTGACCGTCCACGTAGAGCCTGGCGAAGTAGGACCCGCTGGGCGCGTTGCGTCCGTGCCGGTCACGGCCGTTCCAGACCACTTCCTGCCGGCCGGCCTGGTAGTGCTGGCCGCCCAGGATGCTGAACAGCTCACCCCTGACCGAGTAGATCCTGATTTCCGCGTCCGCGGCCCGGGGCAGATCGAAGTGGATCGTGGCCATCGGGTTGAAGGGGTTCGGATGCACCCCGACGGCGTAGTTCATGCCCTGCATATCCTCCACGCCCGAGAGCATGTTCGGCGTGCGGATAACGATGGGCACCGGATCGTTCCCGACCTCGAGATGGATGCTGCGCTGTTCGCGCATGGACATCACGACCACCCGGTTCTCCTCGGGCAGATAGACCTGATAGTCCATGCCCTCGGGCCAGTTCACGCTGTTCCAGCTGAGAACCACCTTGCCCGGCGCGTTCGTCGAAACGACGGCTTTCCAGGTGAGGGGATCCTTGCCCTCGGGCCGGATGTCGCGGGTGAAATAGTCACCGGCGGCCAAGTCCCATTCCGGTCGGGCGAAGGCCAGGCGCGAACCCCCGTTGGGGCTGGACGGCGGCTGCGGCATGTCGAACCTGGGGTCGAATCCGGGTGTGGATTCGGGATGCACCCCGAAGACGATGGATTTCCGGACGCGATCGGCGTCCACCATGGTCAGCTCGGTTTCCCAGAGGAAGTCGGTGATGGGCAGCCCCGACTTCTGGGCCGCCAGCCTGGCGGGCAGGACCTGGAAGTTGGGCCAGTCGAACCAGAGCATGGCGCCGGTGACCAGCGAGTTGACCCAATACCCGTTCCAGGGACGCAGGTCGACGGCGTTGAAATAATCTCCGGTCTGGTTGTCATAGGAAAGCACGCCCGTGGAAACCAGACCCAGGTTGATGGCGTCCTGCCAGGGATAGGTCATACCGCCGTACTGCACATGAATGCCTTCGAAGGGGGCGGGGAACCACAGGGGGTTGCCGATCAGGTTCCAGCCTTCGGTCAGCGGGATGGCGGTCGGGTTCAAAACGCGGTCGCCCGTCATGGTCCAGTTGAACCCCGTGTCGGTGGCGATCCAATAACCCTGGCCGTAATTCGCGGGGTCGCTGCCGCCGCGGATCCCGTAACCGGAGGGACCCAGGTACTCGAAGGCGTAGACGTAACCCGGCGCCTGGTTCAGGATCACCTGGTCGAAGGTGTCCAGCCCGGGTGCGGGAAGCAGGGGCATGCCGATCATCGACCAGCCCGGATACAGATACCTGTAGGTCGGGTCCAGGTCGGGTGCGGAAACAAGGCCGACGGTGAGTTCGAAATAGTGGGTAGTGGCCGCACCGGGAGTGAACACGTACGACAGGTTCGGGAACAGGTCGAAACTCTGCCCGGTCTGCAGGTCCTTCAGCTGAAGGCCGAAGTTGTCCGCGTCGGTGAAGCTGGGGTCGAAGACCAGGGTCACCGAGCCGGACTGGTCGGTCTCCACCATAAGGGGCCAGACCTTGGCGTCGGCCAGGGGGTCGTAGACTGCTCGCAGATCGTTCCGGAACCGGGGGCCCAAAGGCCAGTCGGGATGATTGTAGCTGGCGACAACGTAATTGGCGGGTGGCGGACCGGGCTCCGGAGTGTCGAAGGCCGAGTCGAAGCCGTCGGTGGCCGAAACCAGGGTTCCGGCACGGTTGCCCTGGTCGAAGTAGCCGTTCACCGAAGCGCCCACATCCACGTAGAATTCCCCGGGGCCGGTGAAATCGTTCCCGATGAAGAGATCGAGCGAGCGAGTGGACGTCCCTTCGGGGATCCAGAACGAATAGGTGAGGGTGGTGTTGAGATCGGTGATGACTCCGGTGGTGTTGTCCCTCAGCCGGAAGTCGAAGGTCGCCGGAACGGCGAAGTTGGGACCGAAGTCCATGGAAACGGTTTCGCCTCCGGACTGGGAGGAACTGGCGGTGGCCGTAAAGGTCCACTGCTTCATTTCCAGGGTGGGATCGTAGGAGGCCATGACGTCCTGCTTGTAATAATCCCCGGCGGGATTGCCCCACTCCGGATGGGGGAAGGTCACGGTGCCGTCGGAGTCGAGCAGGTCGTAATCGACGTCGAAACCGTCGGTGGCGCCAGGGGAAGTCGCCGCCCGGTTGTCGGTGTCGCCCTTGAAGGCGATGTCGACGATCATGTCCAGCCCGGGAACCGAATCACAGTAGACCAGGGCCGGCCCGTTGATCCGGGCCACCGGAAGCAGGAAATCCCCGGAAATGGGATACATGGGAATCAGGGGCGGGCCCGAGCATTCCTGGTAGGCCAGATTGCCGGGGATGGAAGGCGCCCGGGTCAAGTTGATGAAAAAATCACCCTGACTTGCATCCAGTGAGATGAGGGTGAAGTCCACCAACAGGATCTGCCCGTCGACCGTGGGTTCACAGCCGGGAAAACCCACGATGAATTCGCTCGGGGGGTCACCGACATTGACGGATCCGGGAGGCAGGACGGAGCTGAGAATAAGGGTGTTGGGGGGAACAACCAGATTGAATTCGAAGGCGTTGATGCCGAAATCCCCCGATGGATTGAGCAACCTGACCTGCATGTTGTAGGGCGTCGCCACGGGGGGATTGAAGTTGATGTCCTCGTTGTCGAAGATAACGGCGACAAGGTCGGGGTCGGTACAGGCCAGCTGCGCACCGGCGGGGCCGGGGTTGAAAGCGGCCAGAACCAGACCGGCGAAAAGGACAAGGAACATTGTATTACGCATTATGATTCCCCCTGAAAAGTGCGGCTCGAAGCCGGTTTGATATTTATCGAATCTCCAGTATCCCACCGATCAATGATACAGGCTCTTGACACCTCCCCAGGATGCGTTGACGGCATCCACCTCGTCGGAGAGGCGAAGCTCCCAGAAGAAAACCAGGAATGGAGATGATACTGGAAATGAAAGGCTTCCTGGAAGGGTGATGTCGGGAAAATCGGCGCCGGGGCCGAAAAAATTGAGTTGGTAGGGCGCCAGGCCCGGCTGGGTTTCGGTGACGGTTATGGTGCAATTCCCGCCGACGGCGGCGGCGGCCAGGTCCATCTGCCACATTTCGACCCGGTCGTTGAGCAGGTTCACGACGGGACGGAAATCGTGCAGCCACTGGTTGGGCAGGTCGGCCGGCGGATCGAACATGGCCAGGTAGGTGGCAAAGGGAGCATCGGGTACGGGCGGCGGCGTGGGGAGGTCATGGTGGTCCAGACCGCCCAGAGCGTCATCGCGCAAGCCGAAAACATGAGGGGCGGAAGTGACGCCGTCCAAGGTGACTTCGAATTGGAAGGTGAGTTCCTGTGCCATACCAACCCCTGCAACACACCAAATCAATAAAACCCAAATCGGGAAACCCAATCGGGCATTCAGCGGAAATCGGCCTGGGAAGGAAACTCGCATGGTGCAAAAGCTTTCAAGCCAAGAAGCATAAAATCATTATGCTCATAATTGAACTGGATTTGAGGAAAAATGTCAATGGATGAATTTCCGTATCCCCATGGGCCGACAAGTATCACAACGGTCTCACGAGGCCGCTATTTGGGAATGAATTGGTGGAAATCGGCCACGAAATCCCGGATTTCGTCCCTGACGCGCCGGTAGGGGGCCAAAATCTCCTCTTCACTGCGCGCAGATTCGGCCAGCAGCGGCGGGTCTTCGAAGCCGTGGTGAACGACTTTGCCCCCTCCCGGGAAAACCGGACAGCTTTCGCGGGCGTTGTCGCAGACGGTGACCACGAAATCGAAGGGAATGTGCCGCAGGTCGTCGACCAACTGGGAACGATGGGCGGAAATGTCCACCCCGGCCTCGGCCATGACCTGGACGGCCCGCTGGTTGAGACCATGCGTTTCCACCCCCGCGGACCAGGCCTCGACCGAATCGGCGAGCAGGGTTCGGGCCCAGCCTTCGGCCATCTGGCTGCGGCACGAATTTCCGGTGCACAGGAACAGGACCTTCAGCTTGGCCAGGCCGCGGCCGGCCAGGTAACCGGTCGTCCAGCAGGACTGGAAATTGAACCCGCCGGTCAGGCCGTCGATGTCCAGCAGTTCGCCGGCGAAGAAAAGACCGGGTTGCAGGCGGCTGGACATGGTCTTGAAATCGACCTGACGCAAGGGCACCCCGCCGCAGGTGACGAACTCTTCCTTGAAGGTGTCTTTTCCGGTTACTTCGAGCTCGGTCGCAACGACGGCCGCCACCAGGCGGGTGCGCCCGCCCCGGTCAAGATCGCCCCATCTGGTGGCCTCGTCTATTCCGGCGCGGGCGACCAGGGCTGCCCACAACCGGCGGGGAAGTTCCACCGGGCCTCCGGTGGAGACCTGCTGCTTGCCGTTCCGGCGGCTGAAGTCCTGCAGCGCGGAGTCCAGATCATTGGTGGAGAGGTGCGGACACCAGTTGACGGCGATTCCGAACCGGTAGGACAGGTCGTGAAGGTGCCGGGCGCCCCAGGCGGACATCCGGAGAACCGCAGGGCCGCTCAGGCCGCGATGTGTCACCAGGACCGGGCCGGTTTGCCGCAAGGCCTTGCCGCCGCCGGTTTCGTCGGCGAGACGGATTCCCGCTTCCGGAACCGAAACGCCGGCCAGTCCGGCCAGCAGGGGATCGTCGATCCGCAAGGTGAAAAGCGAAGGGACCGGTTCGGCGATGGTGTGGCCCAATTCCTGGGCGAGGGAATAGCCGTCGGCTGTTTTAGTGTCCCCGGGGGAGCTTTTCCCCGAAGTTCGCCCGCCGGTCGCCAGCAGGAGCTTGTCGCAGGTCAGGCTTTCGCCTCCGGCCAGCCGGACGGTGAAACCGGTGCCGGATGCCGCGGGGCCGACGCCCTCCACCATGCAGTTGGTCCGTATTTCCACGCCGGCTTCCCGGGCCGCCCGCGTCAGGCAGTCGACAATGGTTCCGGAGGAGTCGGTCACGGGAAACATGCGGCCGTCGGGTTCGGTCTTCAATTCCACGCCGCGCCCGGCAAACCAGGCCACCGTCTCGGCCGGACCCCATTTGGTGAAGGGGCCTATCAATTCCTTCCGCCCCCGCGGGTAGTGGCCGGCCAGATCCCGCGGCGCGAAGCAGGCGTGGGTCACATTGCAGCGCCCTCCGCCGCTGACTTTGACCTTGGCCAGCGCCGAGGCGTTTTTTTCCAGGAGGACCACCTTTTGGGAAGGGTTGGCCCGGCGCGCCGTGATGGCGCCGAAGAACCCTGCGGGGCCCCCGCCGATGACGATGATCATGCCGCTGCTTCAACCCCTTCCTGAACCCATCCGGTGGCCGGGTCAGAATTGTCCGATCCCCAGGGATTTGACCGTGTCCAGTATTTCATCGTGAACCGGGGTGTTGGTCGCGACCACGCCCCGGTTCTTTTCCAGCCTGTAACCCAGACCGAAATCCAGGTCCCGCCCCGCTATGTCCGTCACGCGGCCCCCGGCTTCCGTCACCACCAGCAAACCGGCGGCGTGATCCCAGATTTTTTCGCGGTATTCAGCGTCCCGGGGCAGACGCAGGTAGGCCTCGGCCTCGCCGCGGGCCACGATCGCGTATTTGGCCTGGCTGTCCAGTCGGGCAGGCGGGGCTTGAATGTCCAATCGTTCGGCGATACGGGCGGTATCCCCGTGGGATGAGTGCGCCGCTTCCACCGATTCGCAGAACCGGATGAAGGAAGGGTCGGCCTGGGGGCTGACCGCCAGGGCAGCAGGATCACCTTCGCCCAGCAGCGGCATTTGCCAGGCGCCCTGGCCCTTGATGGCGATGAAAAGAGATCCCGGTCCACGATCGGCGTCCAGGGCCGGTCCCAGGTTGGGGCATCCCAGCACCGCCGCGGAAACTTCACCCTCGATGACCAGAGCCAGGGCGATGGCGTACTGGCCTCCGCGCAGGAACCCCTTGGTGCCGTCGATGGGGTCGAGGGTCCAGAACCTGGGGGAGTACTCCTTGGCTCCTCCCAGATCGATCCAAGCGCAAACCTGTTCGGGACCGGAATCCGGCAGGAGTTTCCCGACATGTGAGACAACCCGTCCCAGCATGTCCGCCTGCTCCGGTTCGCGAAGGACCGCCGCGTCCTCCTCGCCGATGATGGGGTCGTCGGGAAAAGCCTCCCTGATGGCCCGGCAGATCAGCGCCTGACTGCCGAAATCCGCCACCGTAACCGGGCTGCGATCCTGTTTGGCCAGGGCTCCCGGATCGATTTCGGCCTGGACGGCGCGGCACAGCAGGCCGGCCTGACGTACGGCGTCCGCGGCCAGGTTCATTTCCCGGGCAAAGGGGCGGTCATTCCCGAAGTGTTTCATGCGGTTCTCTCCCAAAAGGTGGATAATTTCCCAAATGATAATAAACACATGCCTTGCCTGCAGAAAATCTCCCGATTTAATTCAAGTTTGTCTGGATACTTTCCGAATATTGCACCAGAATTCCAATCGAAACGATTCCCGATAATAGAAACAATGGAGAAACCCATGAAGAGATTGGTCCTTTCTTTCCTGGTGCTGGTTTGCCTGGTCGGCGCCTCTGCCCAGGCCGTTGAAAATGAAGGTCGGTGGGGATTGGGGCTGGATTTCGGAGCCGCCAAACTCCTGGGGGGAAATCACGATTATTCGAACGTCGATCAGTTCGGCGGTCTTCATTTTCGCTACGGCCTGACCAACCGCTGGTCCCTCGACGCACAGATGAAGTACGGCACCGCTCGCCCGGGCTCGCACCTGGGTGAGGATGCCGGGTTCACTTTCTCGTCGGTTTATCCCTTTTACACCACCATGCTCCAGGGGATGGCGGGCGCCCGGTACTACTTTTCGCCTGAGGGCGGCATCAAGCCCTTCGGGTCGGTCCATGTGGGATTCATCGACTGGAAGGTGCGTGACGAAACCGCCACCGAAAGCGTCGGCCTGATTCCGGGCGGTCCGGTGACGGACGGTTACACCAATTCCTGGGATCCGAAGAAGCTCGAAAGCATGAACCTGACCGCCGGCCTGGGCCTGGGGTTGGAGTTCTTCTTCAGCGAATCGGTGTCCATGGAAGTCTCGGGCCGGTACACTTTCATCATCGACAATACCATCGACAACATCGGTTCGGGGACCATTTACGGACCCGGAGAGGTTGATGCCAACCAGGCCATGCTTGACGGTTTCGTGGGCATGACCGTCTACTTCGGCGGCAACAAGGATCGCGACGGCGACGGTTTCGAGAACAAGTACGACCGCTGCCCGGACGAGGCCGAGGACCTGGACGGATACCTGGACGAAGACGGTTGCCCGGATCCGGACAATGACGACGACGGCATCCTGGACATCAACGACAATTGTCCCGACGACGTCGAGGACATGGACGGTTTCAAGGACGAGGACGGCTGCCCGGACCCGGACAACGACGGTGACGGCGTGATCGACGCCAAGGACAAGTGTCCCGAGGAAATGGAAGACGTCGACGGCTTCCAGGATGACGACGGCTGCCCGGACCCGGACAACGACGGCGACGGGGTGCTCGATGCCGACGACCAGTGCGGCAACACTCCGGAAGGTGTCGAGGTGGACGAGACCGGCTGCCCCGTCATTGCGGAGATCAAGCCGGAAATGGTTCTCCAGGGTGTCACGTTCACCGTGGGCAAGGCCGAACTCACCCACGACTCGCTGAACGTCCTGGACAAGGTGGCCGCTTCGCTGCACGCCTGGCCCGACGCGACCGTCGAGATCCAGGGCCACACCGACAGCACGGGCTCGGCCGATTTGAACCGGGCCATTTCCATGCTGCGGGCCGAAGCCGTGCGGGAATACCTCATTTCCAAGGGCATCGATCCGGCCCGTATGACCGCGATCGGTTTCGGTGAGGACCTGCCTATCGGCGACAACGCCACCGCCGAAGGCCGCGCGGCCAACCGGCGGGTCGAATTGGTCCGGACCGACGGCTAGCACGCGACATCATCGGTTGTCGAGAAAAGGGCCCCGGATTTTCCCGGGGCCCTTTTCGTATCCGGCCGGATCGATTGCACGGAAGCTCTTGATTTGGTATTATCAATGTTGGAATCAGGGATATGTGACAAAGGAGATGCCATGAAGATTTCCACACTTTTTTTACTCGTATCCACCCTGTTGATGACCATGACCGGCTCCACGGCGATGGCCTGCACGGGAATCCCCGACCTGAACCTGTCCATTGTCCAGCAGACCTTCGAAGGTCTGGCCACGCTGCTGGTCATGCCCGACGGTTCCGGCCCGCCGTTGACCGAGGCCCACACGGCCGACGGCACGGTCGTCGACGCCACCATCCACCTGACCCTCATTTCGACTTGCATTGAGGCAGAGCCCGTACCGAACTTTCCCCGGGAGGATATGTGGCTCGTCAGCCTCGGAGGGGGTTTGGCAATGTGTCAAGGAGGGACGATCGCCGATTCCAATACCGATGTGGATGGACATACCCAGTGGTCCCTGCCCTTGAAAGCCGGCGGCTGGGATGACGGGAATAGCCGGGTCGTGGTCAACGGCGTGGAGTTGGGGGACCCCGCGGGCCTGACCGTCAACTTCAGCAGTCCGGACATCGACGGCAACCTGGTGGTGAATCTCTCCGACGTGACCCTTTTCGCGATGGATTTTTTCGGGCCGTATGTCTTCCGATCGGATCTGCATCACGACGGAGCGGTCAACCTGTCCGACCTGGCCGTCGTTGCCGGGGCCGTGGGAATAACCTGCCCCTGAGGGTTCGGAAACCCGCTATTCCCACTCGATGGTCCCCGGCGGCTTGCTGGTCAGGTCGTAGGCCAGGCCGCTGATGCCGGGCAGGGCCGTGATCGCCTCCCGCAATTCCGCGAGCAATGCCAGGGGCAACCGCGCCGCCGTCGCGGTCATGGCGCGCTCGCTGTGGATGGGCCGCAGGATGCACAGTTCCCGGCCGGCGCCGTCGATTTCCACCGGCACCAGCACGGTCGGGCACTGCCATATCTCTCCGTACAAATCGTGGCGCCGCAATCCCTCCATCATCAGATGATCGCATTCCCGCAGCAGGTCCAACCGGTCCCGTGTCATGGTCGCGGCCAAGGGTTTGAAGTTTGCCGGCATGGTGTCGGTCAGGTTCCACAGGGTGCGGTTGATGCCGTCGACCGTCTTGAAGATGGTGCCCGACGCCTCGGCCAGGGTGTCCCAGCCGGCTTCGCCGTGGATCAGGACGGGGTGTTCGTAGGAGCGCAGGTCGGCCTTCACGCCCACCGATTTGATCGGCAGCGGCGCACCGGTCAAGCCGTACCGCGCCAGGGCGTCGGTCACCGCGGGGGCGATCGTTCCCAGGGAGTCGGCGTCCGCAACCTCGCCGTCCGAACAGAGCAGCCGCACGCCCAGGCCGGGGCCGGGGAAGGGGTGGCGCCAGATCATGTCGTGGGGGATGCCCAGCATCTCGCCCAGCTCGCGGACTTCGACCTTGTACAGGTCGGCCAGGGGCTCGACAACCTTGCCGGCGGCGATCATTTCCTCGATGACCGGAACCCGGTTGTGGTGGGTCTTGATGGTGTCGGCGCGCTTGGTGCCGCCGGTTTCGATGGTGTCGGGATAGATGGTTCCCTGGCCCAGCAGGTGATGCTCGATGTCCAGGCGCTTGGCCTCGCTCTCGAACACGGTTATGAAGGTGTCGCCGATGGCGCGGCGCTTGTCCTCGGGCTCGATCCTGCCCTCGAGGGCGGTCAGGAAGGTGTCCGTGGCGTCGATGAAATGAAAATTCCGGTCCAGGCCGAGGTCGCGGAACATCTCGACCACGCCGGCCGACTCGTCCTTGCGCATCAGTCCGTTGTCCACGTGGAGCAGGTTCAGGCGGTCGGGTCCGAGCGCCTCTCCGAACAGACGGGCCGCCACGGTGGAGTCGACCCCGCCGCTGGCCAGCAGAAACACCGAATTATCCCCCACCTGGGCGCGGATCTTCTCGACCTGCTCGGTCACGTAGCTGTCCATGGTCCAGGTGGGCCGACAGCCGCAGATGTTCCGCACGAAGTTGGCGATCATCCGGTCGCCGTGCAGGGTGTCGTCCACCTCGGGATGGAACTGGAACCCGTAGCGGCGCAGCTTGTCGCTGCCGATGGCCGCGAAGTGGTGCGGGGGGCTTCCTTCGCCCAGGATGGTGTGGCCCAGTTCCTCGAAATCGGGCCCCACGGCGGTGACCGAATCGAAGTGGCTCATCCAGACCTGCTCGACTTTTTCCAGCCCGGCGAACAACGGATGGTCGCGGTTGATGTGCAAATCGGCGTGCCCCCATTCCTGCTTGCCGTTGACCACCGTGCCGCCGTAGTGCTTGGCGATTTCCTGGTGGCCGAAGCAGAACCCCAGAATGGGGATGTCCAACTCGTAGATTTCCTTGTTGTAGGCCGAATCCTCGCCGAAGGACGACAGCGCCGGGCTGCCGGACAGGATGATGCCCTGGTAGCCGCGGAAGACCTCGATGTCGTCCTCGGGCTGGCGGATTTCCGCCAACACCTTGCTACGCCTGACTTTGGTGGCGATGAGATGGGCGTACTGGCCGCCGAAATCGATGACGGCGATGCGATCGTGCTGGATATCGTGGCTCATGGAACCTTCCCGTGAAGGTTGGGGGCGGAAAAAGGACCGATAAAGTCCTCGAGGGTCCAAGGATGGGCAATAAGTAACAAATGGGACGATGATCCACAACCCGGATTATTCCCCGCAGAAGTCCTACCCGGCCCTATTCCTCCGTATGATCTCCTGTGAGGGGCACGAACCGGACCGGCAGCACGACCCGCCGGTCGATCTCGCCGTCGGAGTCCTTGCTGACCAGGGTCAACCACTGGACTTCACCCTGGCCGCCGACGGGCATCACCAGGCGTCCTCCGGGCTTGAGCTGTTCCAGAAGGGGCGCGGGGATCTTCTCGGCCGCGGCGGTGACCATGATGCCGTCGAAGGGGCCGTCCTCGGGCAGACCCAGGTAGCCGTCCCCGGTGTGCACGACTACATTCTCGTAACCCAGGTCCGCCAGTCTCTTGCGGGCGGTCCGCGCCAGTTCGGGCACGATCTCGATCGTGAACACCCGACCCCGGGAAACGACTTCGCTGAGGACCGCGGCCTGGTAGCCCGAGCCGGTGCCGACTTCGAGCACCTTGTCTTCGGGGCCGAGCGCGAGAATGTCGGTCATCATCGCGACGATGGTGGGCTGGCTGATGGTCTGGCCGTGGCCGATGGGTAGGGGATTGTTCGCGTAGGCGCTGCCCCGGAGTTCGGGCGGCACGAATTCGTGCCGCGGAACCCGGGCCAGGGCCAGGGCGACGGGCTGGGAGAGGTGGTCCCTGCCGAGGACCTGGACGTTCCGGGCCACGTCGGCATGGATGGCGCGCATCATGGCCTGATGCGGTCCGGACCAATCCCGTTCACCGGAACCAATGGAGTTTTCAGCCATTGAAGCCATCATCAGACCGACAACGATTTGCAGACAAATGACCATGATCACCCCGACTAGCTTGAGATTAGTCGAGGTTCAGCCGCGCCGCAAGGAGGTCGCGACATGATACCAGTGAAATCAACCCTTCTCGCCGTTTTGTTGCTGGCGGGAGTTTTGGGAAGGATCGACGCCATGGCCGACGAAGAAAACAGGGAAATCGCCACGCTGGGCGGAGGATGTTTCTGGTGCCTGGAGGCCGTTTTCGAGGAGCTGAAGGGGGTGTCCAAGGTCGAATCCGGATTTGCCGGAGGCGACGACGACGCCAGCTACGAGGATGTGTGCACGGGTTTGACGGGGCACGCGGAAGTTGTCCAGATCACCTTTGATCCCGGGGTCGTTTCCTATGCGGAAATCCTGGCCGTCTTCTTTTCCGTGCACGACCCCACGACCCTGAACCGCCAGGGCGCCGATGTGGGCACGCAATACCGGTCGGCGGTTTTCCATCATGGCGACAAGCAGAAAGCGGCCGCGAAAAAAGCCATCGCCGTGCTGACGGAGGAAAAGGTCTGGCCAAACCCGGTGGTGACGGAAGTGACCGCCTTCGACAGGTTCTTCAAGGCCGAGGATCGCCATCAGGACTACTACCGGAACAACAAGACCGAGGGCTACTGCCAGGTGGTGATCAACCCCAAACTGGCCAAGTTCCGCAAGAAATTCGGGGATCAGTTGAAGGATTGAGCCTGCCGCTCAACCTCCCGCTCAACCTCCCGCAAAAAGACCAGGGCCGCCATGATGATGGCGGCCCTGATCCTTTATCCCCACCGACTGAAAACCTATGGCGTGGGAATTCCCCCGGAAGCGACCCTGAATCCGATATGGAATCCCCGGTAATCGGGAGCGCCCATCATGCGGGCGGCCGAGCGGCACATGCCCGAGGCAAGCAGCCACCGCCCGCTGCGGATGACCCTGTTTTCACCTACTTCGGGACCTACGGGGTCCACCACGGGCGTCAGGTCCTCGTCCTCGTAGAAAATGTCCTCGGGAAGCTCGGGCACCTCGTACGGTCCATAGAAGGAGTGGCACCATTCCCACACGTTTCCGTGCATATCGAACAGGCCGAGGTCGTTGGCGGCCTTGGTGCCGACATCATGGGAAGAATTGCCCGCATTGCCGCAGTACCAGCCGGCACCGTCGAGGCTGGGCTCCTTGCAGTTGCCGTTCTCGATGTCTCCACTGTAGAAAGCCGTCTGGGTGCCCGCGCGGCAGGCGTTTTCCCACTCCGCTTCGGTCGGCAGACGGTATTTGGAAGACACCAGGGTCCAATCGTTATGATCGTAGGCCTTGGGCAAGCCCTCCTTCAGGCTGAGCCAATCGCAATAGGAAGCGGCTCCGTACCAGGTCACCTCGATCAGTGGACGGAGGGCGTCCCCGGGTTTCTTCAGGCGCAGGACACCTTCCTGGACGTCGATGGGCGTGTCCTCGAAGTCGAAGTTGATCAATTCGACGGTGGATCCGTCGAGGGCGTCGAGCATGGAGGATTCCGTGGTCGTGGCGTGGCCTTCTTCGATGGCCCAGTTGCCGAGTTCGACGAATTCCTGGTTGGTGATTTCGGTCTTACTCATGAAATGAGTGTAGGTAAGCTGCACCCGGTGCCGCAACTCGTCGATATCCCGTCCGATTTCCGACGGATAGGACAAGGTGTCGATCACCGTAGTGTCGATCTCCACTTCGTTGCCCTCGATAATGCGGGTGATGGTGGTGTCCCGGTATTCCCAGTATTTCCGGTTTCCGTTATCACTGCCCATGATGAAATCCGCACCCTCGATGCGGACGAAACTCGTGAGGGGCGCCTTGTCCAGGTATTCCCCGAACAGGGTCAGGGTGCCGTTGGCCGCGAGGGTGTGTTTGGCGGGCATGGGACCCGTCCAGTCCTTGACCGCGGTCCAGATGATCGTGTACCGGCCGGAAGGCATTTCGCCCAGGACCACGTCGGTGTCGCCGTGGCGGAACGAATCACCCGGTCCGTACAGATGCCACGAAGCCCCGTCGGCACCCGCGGGCATCCTGATCTCGATGGTGCCGACTCCCGCTTCGGGAGCGGACGGGTCGTCGCTGCTGCATCCGAAAAAGGCAAGGAGAACAAATACAATGACGGCGGCGGTTAAAAACGTGCTCAAGGGACCCCTGTTAGACCACATCAAATACTCCATCCGGTTTACCTGGTCGGAATTGGCGTGCAACCATAAAAAATTACCCTTTTGCGGGATTGGAGTCAAGTCAGGCCACCTTGCGGCCAGCACCCGATCAACCGCTTGGACAGATTACGAGCCGAGTGGACCAATTTTCCAAATTTTCGCTTTTTATTCGCCATAGTGTA
Source organism: Candidatus Krumholzibacteriota bacterium (assembly GCA_039714075.1). Taxonomy (GTDB): domain Bacteria; phylum Krumholzibacteriota; class Krumholzibacteriia; order LZORAL124-64-63; family LZORAL124-64-63; genus JAGLCY01. Next base: position 16,264 of record JBDLKA010000046.1, read on the forward strand.
TGGTAGGTTGTCTTTCCGAACCCTGACATGACAATTACCCCACTTTTTTCCGGGAGGGAATAATGAACTGGACCGAAATGATTACTTCCGAAATGGAAGCGACCTATGCCGTTACCGATAATCTGATGGCCATGCTCAAGGACGAGGAACTTGCCTGGAAACCCGCCACCGGGGCCAACTGGATGACCGCGGGCCAACTGTTGATGCATCTGACCTCGGCCTGCGGCATGTGTTGCAAGGGGTTCGTCACCGGCGACTGGGGCCTGCCCGACGGCGCCAGCTTCGAGGACATGCCCCATGAAGACATGTTGCCCAAGGCCGAAAAACTGCCCACCGTCGATTCGGTGGCCCAGGCCAGGGAAGCCCTGGCCGAGGATAAAAAGGTCGGCCTGGCCATGGTCGCGAAGGCGGGCGAGGACGAACTCGGCTCGAAAATGGTGTCCGCGCCGTGGGAACCGGATTCCGAAAAGCTGCTCGGCAAGCACATGCTGGAGATGGTGCATCACCTGGCCGTTCACAAGGCCCAGCTGTTCTACTATCTGAAGCTGATGGACCGGCCGGTCGACACCATGAGCCTGTGGGGAATCTGAGCAGGGGCTGACCTTATTCGCGAGGCTGATCCGGAGTGTCGCGGGCGACGAAACCGTCGTCCGCGTCATCCCGGTCCTTTTCGCCCAGGGCTTTCAGCAGGGCTTTCACGTCGCGCACGCCCCCGGCGGTGAACCAGACGATCACCACGGCGGCGATCGCCAGTTCGATCCAGATCTTGGTGTGCCAGAATCCCAGCCACCAGGAATCGTAGGCGGACCAATCGCCGTTCCGGATCTCGCGGGTGAGGAAAAAAACGGTGGCCGCGGCAAAGAGTAGCACCCAGGCCACGTTCCAGCCCCAGGTCAGCAGGTAGAGGACCTTGTCCCGTCGGCCGAACTCCCCGGTAATGCCCAGGGCGCGCCAGTTGCGGCTGGTCTTGCCGGCGCTCTTTTCGGTTTCCCCCGGCAATTCATGTATTCCCCAATGAAGCAGGCGGTCAAGGTCGAAGGAAGGATGGCCGAGCGCTTTCTGGGTCAGGGAAACGGCCAGATAGACTCCCGAGCAGGACCACATGGCCCACCCCCACAGCTCCTGTCCGTTGGGCAGGTTTTCGCTGACCCAGGCGGCGCCGCGAGCCGCGTTTTCCGGACCCAGGAAATCGAACAGGCCCCAAAAGGCCACGCCGGCTTCCTTCCAGGACCTTTGGGATTGTTCCAGGACAAACCCCGTCAGGGTCAGGGTCACCCCGGCGATTCCCGCCGACCAGGCCGCCGCCGTCGTGCCCCAGCGGGTGTAGAGCCCGCCGATGATGACCGCGCCCGACCAGCCTGCGAAAATGGCTCCGGTCAGGGCGAAGAACAGCAGGATGGCCTGGCTCTGTTTGTAGAACAGGCTGAAGATGAAGATGAATATAGCGACGGCCACCACACCGCCGCGCAGGAGTCGCAGATGGGCCCGCGGCGACAGGGGTGTGCGGCGGAACGGCATGACCACGTCCTGGATGAAGATGCTGCTCCACGAATGCAGGTAGGTGTTGTGGGTACTGATGAAGGCGCCGACCATCAGGGCGGCGAAGGCGCCCATCAGGCCCGCGGGCAGCAGGGCCGCCAACACCAGGGGCGCTCGCATCTGGTTGCGCACGGCCTCGTTTTCGATGCCGTCCAGCTGCGGCGTGATCCTGGCGGCGAATCCCGTCCAGTCCGGATGGTGCATCACGGTGAAAACCAGGATGGGCACCAGGGTCATGAAAACATCCTGGGAACGGCCGCGCCACAGGCCCAGCACGCCGCCCATCTTACCCTCGTGGGCGGTGCGGGCCGAGCTGTTGTAGGCCTGGGTGCCCTGCCAGGACATGGCGCCGTACATCAGGCCGACCACGCCGATCAGAAAATACGTGAAGTTGAAATCGGCCACGTAGCCGGTGTCGAAGGGATTGATCTTGGAGTGGCCCGCCGCGGTTTGGGAAAGCACCTCGCCGACATCGCCCCAACCCACCAACAGCAGCAGGTAGATGGCCAGAATCAGGAACACCAGATTGGCGAAGGCCCCCTGGATGAAGTCGGTGATCATCACGGCGACCTGCCCGCCGGAAAAAACGAAGTAGACCGCGGTGACCAGCAGGACAGCCATCAGGGAAGGAAAAACCGGCAGTGCCAGGGAGCCCAGCTGCCAGGTTTCGGGCAGCCCCAGGTAATGGATGAAAAAACGTGCGCCCACAGAGGGAAAAATGCCGAAGTTGATCAGCCCCGCGCCGAAAGCCACGGTGCCGGCGAAGATCCGAAAGCGGCGGCTGTAGCGGAGCTCGAAGAACTCGGCCAAAGTCAGGGCGCGGGTGCGTCGGAAACGGTAGTTCACCCAGCCGCTGATGGTCACGATCATCTGGACCAGGGCCATGCTCAGACCCCACCAGCTCAGGGCGAATCCCGCCTGGTAACCCATTTCCAGATTGGCCACCACGGTAATGGCGCCCAGCCCCGCGATGCCCGCCGAGATGGTCAGCAGATAGCGTCCCGCCGAACGGCCGGCCGCCAGGTAGTCGGTCACGCCGCGCATGTAGCGTTTGGTCATGATCACCGTGCCCACGATGATCGCGTACATGGCGAAGACGATGGTCCAGTCGAGGGTGGTCATCAGAACAGGCGCGGCTCCTCGATGTGTTCGGCGTCGAGGGTGTGGCCCTCGAGCCGCAGCAGCCGGGCCTTGGTGGTAATGCCGCCGGCGAAACCGACCAGGGAACCACCTTTGCCGACCACCCGGTGGCAGGGTACCAGGATGGGCAGGGGGTTGTGGCCCGCCGCCTGGCCGACCGCACGGAAGGCCGTGGGCTTGCGCATCGAGCGCGCCACCTGGCCGTAGGTGCGCAGTTTGCCGTAGGGGATTTTCAGGAGCTGGGTCCAGACCTTGACCTGGAAATCGGATCCCACCAGGTGCAGGTCGATGGTGAAGGTGGTGCGGCGGCCGACGAAGTACTCGGCCAGCTGGCCGTGCAGCTCTTCGAAGAAGCGGGGGGCTTCCTTGATCTTCTTTTCCTCGGGATAGATCTCACGGGCGAACGCATGGGCCCGGGTGTGGTATTCCCAGGCCTTGGGCAGGAACTCGAGGCGGGCCAGGCCGCCGGGGCCTGAGATGGCCAGCATGGGGTCGAGGACCGTTCTGAGCAGAGCGTATCGCACCATCGGGTTGCCTCCGCGAATATGATGGGCGGCGATCATATCAGATATCCCAATGCAAATAAACAGCCTGGAAAGCAATTGATGCACTTTAATCCATTTGTTGCCCGGTCAGGGAAACCGTATGATAGGTTGGAGCGTAGAAATCCCATTCGACTCCTCCCGCACGCGATGCCCTTGCCGTTTTTCCAGGAGGCCCTTCATGTCTGGTTCAAGAATCCTGTTTCTGTTCGCGATCTTCGTCCTGTTGGCCGGGCCCGCCTTCACCCAGGACGCCCCGGAGCTGAATTTCGAGAAGTACACCCTCGACAACGGCCTGCAGGTCATCCTGCACGAGGACCACACCATCCCCATGGCGGCGGTGAACGTGTGGTACCACGTGGGCAGCAAGAACGAGAAACCGGGCCGCACGGGATTCGCCCATCTTTTCGAACACATGATGTTCCAGGGTTCGGAAAACCACGACAAGGACTACTTCCTGCCGCTGCAGAAAATCGGCGCCCAGGTCAACGGCTCGACGAACAAGGACCGCACCAACTACTGGGAAAACGTTCCGTCGGACCAGTTGAAGATGGCGCTGTTCATGGAAGCGGACCGCATGGGCTTCCTGCTGCCGGCCATGACCCAGGAGAAGCTGGACAACCAGCGCGACGTGGTGAAGAACGAAAAACGCCAGGGCGAGAACCGGCCCTACGCCAAGAGCCGGCAGATGCTGCTGGAACTGATGTATCCCGCAGGCCATCCCTACCGCTGGACCGTGATCGGAAGCATGGACGACCTGTCGGCCGCGTCGAAAGAGGATGTGTCCGAATTTTTCCAACTGTACTACGCGCCCAACAACGCCTCGCTGTGCGTGGCCGGGGATTTCGATCCGGTCCAGGTGAAGCAGTGGATCGAGGAATACTTCGGCACGATTCCGCCGGGCCGGCCGGTGGACCGCCTGACCGGCTGGACGCCCACCCTGGACGGCGAACGCCGCGCCCTGGCCGAGGATGCCGTCGAACTGCCGCGTCTGTACATGCAGTGGCACTCCCCGGGCTGGTACCATCCCGGTGACGCGGAATTCGACCTGCTGGCCGGCGTGCTGGGTTCGGGCAAGACCTCCCGGCTGTACCAGACCCTGGTCTACGACCTGCAGATCGCCCAGGACGTCAGGGTGGGCCAGTCCTCGCGCGAACTCAGCGGCGTGTTCGGGATCACCGCCACCGCGGCGCCGGGGCACGATCTGGCCGAGCTGGAAGAGGTCATCGACCACGAGTTGGCGAAGTTGTTGAAGAACGGCGTCACCAAAAAGGAGGTCGACCTGGCCCGGACCCGTTTCGAGGCGGGCTTCGTGCGTGGTCTGCAACGGGTCGGCGGCTTCGGGGGCAAGGCGGATCGCCTGAACCGGTACAACTTTTTCACCGGTGATCCGGGCTACCTGGATCAGGACCTCGAACGGTTCCGCGCGGCCACGGCCAAATCGGTCAACGAATGGACGCGCCGGTTCATCGGCCTGAAGAACCGGGCCGTCCTGCACATCGTTCCCCAGGGAACCCTTGCCGAAGCGGATGTCGCTGTCGACCGCAGCGTGCTTCCCGGCAGCGCGGGGGAGATGTCCTTCACGCCGCCGGAAATCCAGACCGCCGTCCTGGACAACGGCCTCAAGCTGTATCTGGTGGAAAAGCACGAATTGCCGCTGGTGGAGGTGCGGCTGAACATCATGAGGGGCTGGGCTTCGGATCCCGCGGACAAACCCGGCACGGCCGCCCTCACGGCCGATCTGCTGGATGAAGGCGCGTCCGGCATGGATGCCCTGGAGATTTCCGAAATCGAGGAATCCCTCGGCGCCCGTCTGAGAACCGGGAGTTTCTTCGACGGGTCCTTCGTTTCGCTCAACGTCCTGAAAAGCCAACTTGAACCCGGCCTTGATCTGATGGGCAAGGTCGCCCTGAAACCCTCCTTCCCCGAGGCGGACTTCGAACGCCTCAGGAAAAACTACCTGGGCCGCCAGCAGCAGGAATCACGGCAGCCACGGCAGCAGGCCACCCGGGAGTTCCAGAAGCGGATCTTCGGTGACGGCCATCCCTACGCCCAGCCCTTCTCGGGCTCGGGCACGAAGGAGTCCCTGGCCGCCCTGACCAGGGAGGACCTGGTGGCGTTCCATGACACGCATTTTCACCCGGGCAACGCCGCCGTGGTCGTGGTCGGGGACCTGGATCTGGACCAGGCCGTCGCCGCGGTGTCCAAGGCCTTCGGAGGCTGGACGGCGGGAACGTCGCCGGCGCCCGTGGTGGCGGAGATCGGTGCCTATGATGGTCCCCGGATCATCGTGATCGACAAGCCGGGCGCCGAGCAGAGCTACGTCGTGGGCGGATATGCCGGCATGTCGCGAAAGGATCCGGACTACCAGGCGTTCCAGGTGGCCAATACGGCCTTCGGCGGGCAGTTCGCTTCGCGGATCAACCTGAATCTGCGCGAGGACAAGGGCTACACCTACGGCGTACGTTCGATGATGATCAGTTTCCGCGACGGCGGGATGTTCATGATGAGGGCGCCGGTGGAAACCCCGGCCACCCGCCCCGCGGTGGAGGAACTCATCAGGGAGATGACCGATATCCGCGGGCCCCGGCCCCTGTCCGACACCGAACTGGTCGACAGCCGCAACCGGTTGATCATGGGATTCCCCCAGCAATTCCAGACCTTCGGCGGGGTGGCGGGCAGTCTCGGCGCCCTGTTGCTGAACGATCTTCCGCTGGACGATTGGCGGACTTTCGCCGAAAGGGTGAACGGCATGGACGCCGCCGCGATGGCCGATGTCATTGCCGATACGATCGATCCCGACCGCGTGGTCTGGGTCATCGTCGGGGACTGGGCGGTGATCGAGGAAGACGTAAAGGCCCTGGATCTGGGCGAGGTCGAGGTGATGACTGCCGGTCAGTCCTGATCAATCACCGGTGAAAACGCGGAGCCGGGCTGCCCCGAAAAGGCGGCCCGGCTCATCTATAATTAAACAGCCGTGAAGCTGGTTCAGTTCCTGATCAAGGGGCAGACGAAACGCTTGACCACGTCGCTGATCTCGATGTCCCCGCGGGCGGCGGCGGCCTGGATGTCTTCGGCGTTGGTGTACTGCATGGGAGAGGATCCGGTGAAGGTCACCAGGCGGACTTCCCAGCGCCCTCCGTTGTAATCCCTGTCTCCGGGGGCGCTTTCGGACACGGGGGCCAGGCCGTCGCCGAGAACGTAGAGGGCATCGAATTTCCCGTGGTTGGGCAGGTCGGTCGGGGTGGCGACGGTCTTGTACATCATGTCATGGGCGTAGATGGTGCCGCCGGGAGGTCCGATCTGCGCGGCCGCGGGGGTGAACAGGCCGGATGCGGTCAGGGCCAGGGCGAGAGCAAAGATCGAAACGGAAATTCTTTTTTTCAACATTGTAAGGTCTCCTTGGTTTGAGCTAGATTTATCGGGCCGGGTTCGACCTAATCCCTCCGGGGAGGTATTTCACCCGGTTCTATGAGGTTGGCTCGATGTGTGTGACCAATTTTTTGATAATTTTTTCAACGGTGGCTGTGGTCACACCGGCCGGCCCGCCGAACTAATAGAGTTGGGAGGTGAGCATGGGCGATTCAAAGAAGCCGCACCGCGATGACGGTGTGTCCGGCGACCCGTCACGATCCCGCCCCGGCTCGCCCCTGACCGCCGCGGTTCTTGAAAAGGTCCGCCAAAGGGATCCCCAGGCCCTGGCTGTTCTTTTCGATCATCACTTCAGCCGGATCTTTGGTCTGGCCTTCCGCCTGCTCGGCGAAAAAACCGTGGCCGAAGACGTGACTCAGGAGGTTTTCCTGCGGGTGCACCGGGCCGCGCACCAACTCGACACAACGAGGGATCCCGGACCCTGGCTGATGACCATAACGGCCAACCTTTGCCGGGAAAAATGGCGCTCCCGGGCGGGCCGGCAGGCGAAACAGACCATTTCGCTGGATGAAAAGCCCGCGGTGGCCGCCGGAATCGCCGACGGCGGCACCGGCACCGACCGCAAGGTCCTGGACGCCGACCGGAACCGGCTGCTGACCGGGGCGATCGCGGAATTGCCCGAGGCCATGCGCCTGGTGGTCGTCCTTCATGATCTGCAGGGCCTGACCCACGAGGAAATCAGCGGCATCACGGGCGATGAGGCCGCGGCGGTCCGCAAACGTTATTCCCGGGCGCTGCGGAAGCTGCGCGAACTGTTACCGGACGGATTGGTATGAGCGAGCGTAACGACATGAACCTGACACCGGAAGAGCGGCGGCTCCAGGAAGCCATCCGTGGTCTCGGCGAGGTGCGTCCGGACGACGCCTTCGCCGAGCGTCTGCGCCGGGAGTTCATTTCGGGCGACATCGACGCGCAGACAGAAGATGGATCTTCCGACAACATCGTGCCGCTGGACCGGGGCGGGAACCGCCGCCGGCTGTGGGGCGCGGCCGTGCCCGTCCTGGCGGCCATTTTCGCCTTCCTGCTGCTGTCCGGGGGCGATCCGACCTGGACCTTGAAATCGGTGACCGGAACCGGAACCATCCAGGTGGACGGCAAACCGGTGGACGCCGCGGAATTCGACCGCCTCGAAGACCTGGTCGCACCGGGCGCGCGGTTCGTCGTGCCGGCGACCGCGGAGATGGAACTCATCCTGGGCGAGATCATGGTCTTCGGGATCATCCGCGATTCGGACGTCACCATTCCCGCCGACCCCGGCCAGGACAACCAAACGTTCACCTCGACGGTCACCCACGGGGAACTGCTGGTGAAAACCGGCCCCGCCTTTGCGGGCGAGAACCTGTTGATCCTGACCAGCGAGGGTCGGATCGAACTGACCGGCACCACCATCGCCGTGAACAAGGGCGACGGTTTCACCTGCGTGTGCGTGCTGGAGGGAACGGCGCGGATCGGCAAGGACATCGCCGATCTCGAGGAAGTGGCCGCGGGCTTCCGCAAGGTCATGTTCGCCGACGGCAGCCCCTCGATCATCGTGGATATAGAACCGGACCACGAAAAGGATCTGACCGATTTCGAGGCCCGGAACGAAAAAGCCTTCGACTAGCCGGCCCGGGCCCGCCTGATCAGGCCGATTTGCGCCGTGACGTCAGGATCACGACGACCGCCACCAGGGCGATGACGAGCAGGATCCAGAAAAATTCCTCGACCAGCACCGCGGCCACGAAGGTGGCGGCCAGGATCAAGCCCACCACCGCCATGCGCCAGTTGAAATGAACCCCCGCCAGGGCGGCGGTCAACGCGAGCATGAGCAGGGCCAGAAGACCGGGCGTGGACGGCCGGTCGAAGAGGTGGGCGCTGTGCATGAGAAAGATCAGCAGGATGCCCACGAGCAGGATTCCCCAATGCAGCGCCTGTTTCATGACCCGGCCGCTCTGGTCCCCGGGAGTGTCCTGATCGGATTTCCAGGCCAGGCCGATGCTGACCACCCCGAAGATGACCGCCATGGCCAGCCAGTACCAGAATCCGTACTTGTCGGAATAATCCATGATCGCGACCCCGCCCACGGACAGGACCACGAGAATGCTGTAGATCCAGCCCTGGTATCTGTGGGAGAGATTGTTGTGGGTGGCATCCATCGAATTCATGGGCGGCTCCTCGTGGAATGGAAATGGGATCGTTTCCTAGTGCGGCCAGCATAGCCAGCAAGTGGGAATAGGACAACACCAAGCTGAAATCACGGCGCGGAACCCCACGACTCATTCGATGTGTCAACTTCGATCCCGGCACCTCGTTCATGCCACAACCGATGGCAGGACGCGCAAAGGGTCATCAGGTTTTCGGGTTTGTTGTTTCCCCATTGGCTTCGCGGTTTGAGGTGGTGCACTTCAAGGAACCTTGTGCGTCCGCAACCCGGGGCCCGGCAGCGGTGATTGTCCCTGGCAAAAACCTCACGGCGCACCCGGGGCGGAATTGTCGTCGTGTTGCGGCCTTTGTGTTTGCACACCGCTGCGTCGCAGCGGATTCGTTCTGATTCGGCCCTGTTCAACTCACGTTCGCCCGCGTCGGTCTGGACCGTCATGCGGCCGGTTTCCGCATTTTCGTGAACGTGGATCTGCACCGGC
>JBDLKA010000047.1:0-25390 GCA_039714075.1 Candidatus Krumholzibacteriota bacterium
TCGTGAAGTGGAGCATCCTCGTTACCTGTGCAACCAGTGCCACTTCGAGGACGAGGTTGCCTATGAGCCCTACCGGGACACTTGCACCCTCGAAATCAAATACGATTACGGGTGGGTCAACTCCTGGTACACGGATTACGGCTATTATCCCGTCTACGCCAACCCGGTCTATGTCTACGTGGACCCGTGGACCTGGAGGCCCTGGGTCAACTTCTGGTACTGGCCTTCCTATGTCTGCGCCCCGTATTACGGCTACGGATGGTACGGCCGCGGATGCTACTCATGGGGCTACTCCCCCTATTACGCGGGCAATTGCTACACCTACTACGACAACGGCAGCTACGGGAACCGCCGCTACAAACCCCTGACACAAGGGGGCGGCCGGGGCGGAGCCGTGACCAAGACCAGGGAATATGCCTCGGTCAGCCGGATGGTCAGTTCCGATACACCCGATTCCCGCCAGCGGGATGCCATGAACAACCGGACGAGGATGTCCGATCTGGACGACATCAAGGGTCGGTCCAGGAATCTGACCACCACCGGCGCCAGGGGTTCCAGCCGTGCGGACACCAAGGTCAATCCCCGTGAACGTACCCGGTTTGATGATGGCGCCCGGGTGAGGGGTAATTCGGGTCTGCGAATCAGGGATGGCGGCACCACCGCATCCCGTTCACGAACCACCGGCGGCGCTGCCCGCAACCGGTCCACCGAGTCCGAATTCAGGCACCGGGCCGGCGGGGGCAGCACCAGGTCGGGGCTGGTTCCGGTGAACCGCGGCTCCGGCGGCACCTCCACCGTTCGTGGGGGCTCGTCGAGCAGAACCGGCGGATCGGTCCAGGACCGCAAGGTCCAATCCCAATCCCGCTCCGGTCAGGCGACCAGTCAGCGGACCATCAAGCCCGTCGAACCCAGGAAAAAGGGAACCCGGGTCTGGAATTCCGGCCGCTCCGGCCAGAGCAGTGACCGTAACGACCGGACCCGCCAGGTGCGTCCGGGGAGCAGCCGGTCCCGTGATTCGGGCAAGGTCAATCGTTCCAGGTCTTCCGGCAAGGTCAAGCCCAGTTCACGGAATCAGAAATCCAGCAGTTCCAAGTCCCGGGGCAGCACGGTGAAACCCAAGTCGGGGTCCTCCCGCAGTGAGGGGACCACCAAGCGCAGCTCCAGTTCCGTGGGCAACAAATCGAAATCGAACTCCGGCGGCAGCCGCAGTTCAGGCAGCAGCAGTGGCGGCAGCCGCAGTTCCGGCAAAAGCCGCAGCAGCGGGGGCGGATCCAAGGGAGGCAGCCGCGGGGGCGGCACCTCCGGCAGGAGATAGGGTCCGGTCGGAAAATTCAGTTTGTTGTGTTGGTGGTTTCCCCCCATCACCCGTCGGCCGGTGAGAAACCGGATTCTCGAAGAGGTTGGCAGCCATACGGGAAAGGTAGCGAACCGACCGGACGGGGACACCGACACATGACGGAGAGCCCGGCGAGGGAATGTCGATCAGGGGTGACAGGTACCGCGTTTGGGCTCTCCCGATTTTTTTGAGGCTCGTTGTCGAATAGGCGGATCTTCCGCTGGCGAGCCGGCAATTGACCGTTGAACGGGTCCTCTATATAATGCCCCGCGGATCTCTCCTGCTCACCCGCGGTGAGCGTTTTTCGACCGGTGGCATCCTCGAAAGGTTCGTTGACTCCATGCGCATCAAGTCCCTAGCCGTTTTGATGGTGCTGGTGATATTTGTCTGGCTTCGGCCGGGTGGGGCTGCTTTGGCGGGGGAGACGTCGGCACCTGCTCGTGCGCTCCCGTTCCCCCAAAGCGCGGGGTCCGACGAGGCCCGGGTCAAGAACCTGCTCAATTCCAGAATCCGCCCGGTTTGTGATGATGGAGCGAAAGGCCTTCAGGGCCGTCGTCTGGCCGGGGAAAAGGCTCCCGCCACTTTGAACGCCATCGTCCTGATGTGTGATTTCTCGGACAGTCTCATGCTGGGCCGGCATGGCCAGGTGCCCGGCGATTTTCCCCCGCCCATGCAGACGGACCGGTATTACGCCGCCCACGATTCGGTTTTTTTCCAACATCTGCTGGGGGATGTGGCTGACTATTTTACCGAAGTCAGCGGAGGGCGCTTGACGGTCCATACCACCGTCCATCCCCGCACCGTGAACCTCCCGGACCCGATGTGGCATTACGGGAATCATCCCGACCTGGGGGAACAGCAGGTCATGCTGGCGGCCACGGTGGTGGACAGCCTGGATGAGGAAATCCATTTCCCCGACTACGACACGGTCGTCCTGGTCCATGCCGGGGCCGGAGAAGAGACCGACATCCTGGGCAACAGCCCCGAGCAGATCTTCAGTACCTACCTGGATCCCGACGATTTTTTCGGTGCCATGGAAGACAGTGTCCTGGACACGCCCTTCATTCCGGCGGCCGGATACCCCGAGGGGATGGGGATCGACAGGGTGCTCGTACTCCCGGAGACCGAACAGCAGGACCCGGTCGGGACTTTCAACGGCGGCTTCGGCAGCCTCGGCGTCTATTGCTTCGAAGTCGGTCTGCACCTGGGGATGCTTTCCCTCAGCGACTTCACTCCCGCGGGCCGCCCCGACAGTCAGGGCATCGGCGAGTTCGGCCTGATGGGCTACGGGCTGTTCGTGGGGTTGGGGTTCATTCCTCCGCATCCTTGCGCCTACAACAAATACCTGATGGGCTGGCTGGATCCCTACGAACCGGAAATCATGACCGGCGGCAGTTTTGCCCTGACCCCGAGCGAAAGGCCCTCCGACGTTGCGGCCTGCGCCCGCGTCAACATCACCGGACAGGAATACTGGCTGCTGGAGTACCGGTTGCAGGATCCCAACGGCGACCGCCATTTCACTTTTTCCGGAGACCTGAACGGTAACGGGTTGCCTGATTTCTGGGATGCGGATTCGGAAAACAACGACGGCACCCCGACCGGCAAGTTCGATCCCGATACCGATACCAGGGAACGGGTGACCGACGCCGAGTGGGACTTTGCCATGAGCGAGAACAGCGCGCGCCTGTTCGGCGAGTTGGCGGCCGGCAGCGGTGTGTATGTCTGGCATATCGACGAGGGCGTCATTCAGGATGTCTACGACGCCCCGGGAAACCTGTTCAACGCCGACCCCGCCCGGAAATCGGTGGACCTCGAAGAGGCCGATCAGATCCAGGATCTGGATTCCAGGGAACCGTCGGCCTACATGCTCGGCGGCGATGATGACAGTTTCCGGGCCGAGGACGCGGACCGGTTCGGCCCCCGGACCCTGCCGCCGACCGACACCGCGGGCGGGGCGAGAACGGGGATCGCCTTCAGCGAATTCAGCAAGGTGGTTCTGGATTCCCAGAGTTTCGTGATGGCGGTGGTGGAAACCGATACCTTCTGGGGTTACGAATACGCCGACACGATGACCTTTACCCTGGCGGTCGCTATCGATCCCGGTACCGGACCGGTGCTGTCGGCGCGGCGCGACCTGCCGCCCGGCACGGACCTGACCGGGTCGCATGTCCTGATCGCTCCCCTGGATCCGGCGGGGTCCCAGGACCAGATCATCCTGGCGGGCCACCAGGGCGAAATCTTCGTGCTGGACGGCGAGCTGGACGAATTCCTGGATCATGACGGCGACCCCGCGACCCTGGAACCGTTCGCGACGGGAATACGGTCGGGGTCCGCTGTGAACTGGAACCTGCCGCCCGCCGCCGGCGACCTTGATCATGACGGGGAAACGGAAATCATCCTGACCGGGCCCCGGGGAATCTACGCTTTCAAGGCGGACGGCCAACCGGTGCGGAATGTCGAGGCCGGGGCGACCGGTTTGTATCAGGACCTGCCCGGGTGCACTCTGCCGCCGGTCCTGTTGCCGGCGACCCTCCAGATTCCTTCTGCGGATTCCCTTCACGTTTCGGCCTGTGTCGTGGTTCAACAGGCCGGTGAAACCGAAATAAGGGTTTTCGGGGGCCCCGACGCGGTTCCCGGTCCGGTTTTCCAACTGGGCCCGGTGGTGGTGCCGTCGGTTCCGGTGGTGGTCGGTGGATTCCTGGCCGTTGCCGTGGCGGACACCATCGGTGGTGATCACCGTCTGGTGGTCCTGAACCTGCATCCGACGGCCATCCCTGAAGATCCGTTGCGCCTGGATCTTCCCTTGGCCCGCCGGCCGGGTTCCTTTCCGGTTTCCTGGGGTCTGACTCCCGAATCCACCGGTGAAGAGCCTGTATTCTACGCAATTGTCGTCGATCCGTCCGGTCACGGGGAAACGGTTTTCTTTGACGGCGAATTGCGCCGGACACGGGACAACATCGTCTGGAGCGAGGACCTGGAGATTCGGTCCCCCCTGGCGGTGGGCGGCGCCTTTGTGGGGCCCGAAAGCCTGGGGCGTGCCGGTTCCGGCGGCCAGTGGCTGAGCGGTTGGCCCCGGAGGCCCCTGACGGGTATTGCCCCTGCGGAAATACCGGCGGCGGGCTCGCCGCTGGTGGCCGAATTCGTGGACGCGTCCCATGCCCTGGACCAGTATATCTTCCCGACCCGGGACGGCCGGCTGTTCGGGTTGGGTACCAAAGGGGAATGGGAGGCCGGTTGGCCGGCGGCCGGACCCGCCCAGGGGGCCGGCAGCCCCGCTCTGGGTCGTTTGACCGGGGATTCCCTCCTGGATCTGGCGGCGATCGGATCTTTTGAGCGTATTCAGGGTGTGGAGACCGACAGTACGGGCCTTGCTCTGGAATTCGTTTCCACGGTGGCCGTGTGGCGGGATGTGACCCACACCGGCGCCGTCTGGCCCATGGCGGGTGGATCTCCCTGGCGGAACGGTTTCTACGACGCGTCAGGCTGGACATCTCTTCCGGTCGTGGGGCAGGGTTCCGGTCTGGTGCCCGGCAGTCATTATTGTTATCCCAGCCCGCTCCTTTCCGGGCCGCTATATGTCAGCGGCCAGGTCAGGGCGCCGGGCCGGGCGCGGGCCTTCATCTACAACCTCGAGGGAGAGCAGATCCTGTCCACCGTGTGGCGGCAGGTGGCGGCCGTGGAACCGTTTGCGGTCGAAGTCCCCTTGGACGGAGTGACGACGGGTCTTTATCTTTGCCGACTCGTGGTCGAGTCGGACGGTGGCACGACCGACAACAGCGTGGTGCAGTTTGCGGTCGTGCGTTGACAGGATGTGAATTAACCGGGCCCGCCGGATCAAGGGGCCCCTGTTGAACAAGGAAAGGTTTTCCATGGTTGGCAACATCAATTCGAAAATGATGATCCTGCCGGCAGTGTGCCTGCTGGCGCTCGCGGTGACCTCCGGCGCCTGGGCGGGCAACCCGGGCGACGCCGGGCTTTTGTCGCTGCGTATGGGCATCGGGGCACGCGAGGCGGCCATGGGAGAGACGGGAGTTGCCTCCAGCGAGGGGGCGGCGGCCGTTTTCTGGAATCCGGCCAACAATGTTTTTGCCGAATTCGAAACGGGTCTCGTTCTCCAGCATCACCGCTACCTGGGCCTGTTCAACCACGAGTCCGCCGCCGTGGCCCACCGGATGGGCGATGGGGTGCTGGGTGTCATCTTCATGGGATTCTATTCCGATGACCTGAACCGGTACGGGGCCGAACCGGTGGGGATTCCCGAGGGCACGTTCAAGCCTTATGACGTCGCCCTGGGTGTGTCCTATGCCCATCCCCTGGGTGAAAGTTTCGCCGCGGCGGTGACGGCCAAACTCCTTTACGAGAAGATCGACATCTATTCGGACACGGGGTTCGCCTTTGATTTTTTCCTCACCCACAAGGCCATGATCGACGGTCTGGTTTTCGGCTTCAGCGCCACCAACCTGGGCGGCAAGCTGAACCTCAATGCCGAGCCCTTCCAGCTTCCCACGGCGGTCAGGGTGGGGGCGGCCTGGACTCCGGTGGATGATTTCTTCCAGGAAAAGCTGACGCTCGCCGGCGATGTCGTTTTTCCCAACGACACCAGGGAAAAGGCCCACGTCGGGGCCGAGTTCCGGATCATCCCCGAGTTTTCCCTGAGAGCGGGGACGCGGATCAACTACACCAACCAGGGCCTGACTGCAGGGGCGGGCTTCCGGGCCGGTGCGCTGGGTGTTGATTACGCCTATGAGGAATCGACGGTCGAGGGCTTCGACGACGGGCACAAGTTCTCGCTCAACCTCGTCTGGTAGCCGGGCCGGCGGGGGCGGAGTCTAGAGGTCGGGAAGCGGATCGCGGGCGAAATCCAACAGCCGGAAGCGGCCGCCCTGCAGCAGGCCGTATCCCAGGATGTCGAACCAGCCGGCCAGGGAGGCCATCTCCAGGCCGTCCGCTTCGATCAGGAAACCATGGTGCACGTGCCCGCTGACGACCAGGTCCCAGTCGACCCGGCCCTGGCGAAGGAGCCACCTGCGGGCCCTGGCTTCGATCTTGGAGGCTTCGTCACGGGTGGCGGATCTGCTTTTTCCGCTGAGCCAGGAGCTGAAGGCGAACAGGATTTCCGGGTGGAGGGATTTGGCGAGAACAATTCCTGCCCGGGTGCGTACCACGGCCCGGAAAGAGTTGTAGGCCCAGTCGAATTTCAACAGGCCGTCGCCATGGATCAGCAGAAGGCGCCGATCGCCGAAGGGTACGATTTCTGTTTCGCCCGCGGGGCTGCAGCCGTACCTTTGGTGCAGGTAGCCTGAAGCCCAGATGTCATGGTTGCCCCCGATGAAATGGATTATGGTTCCGGCGTCCCGGACCCGGTCCAGGGCCTGCAGGATGGATTCGTATCCGCGGAGCCGGAAGTGGGGGTAATCGAACCAGAAATCGAAGATATCGCCCAGCAGGATCAGATGATCGGCCCTGGCGGCCAGTTCGAGGAGCTCCAGGAAACGATCGACCCGGACCTGTTCGGCCTGATCGGGTTTCAGATGAAAATGGGAATCAGCCACGAAAATGGCTGTGGGTTGTTTTAAATCATTCATGCCGCATAATCTGCAGGATCATTGCGGCTGTGGCAACATGAATCGGGGCCTGCGCTTTTTTGGGTCACAGATAAGGTCCCGATATGGTCCAGAATTTGGTCCAGAATCGCCTTCGGCTGGAGGGCCGGACAAGGAGTAGATCATGTCACTCTTCGACGATGTCAAAAAGAACCTGGTGGAATGGTACGGCATTTCCTCGGAAAAGACGGCCGAAGTGGCCCGGGTCACGACTCGCCGGTACGACAAGTTCGGCATCAGCCGGGACATTGAACGTCAATTCAGTGAATTGGGCAGTCTGGTCTACAATGGGCTGAAGGAAGGCCGGCAGGATCTGCAGGCCGATCCCGCGGTTCTCGCCCTTGCCGAGCGGATCAAGGGCCTCGAGGATGAATTGCGGGCCAAAAGCGAGGAAATAGAGGAAATCCAGCGGGAATACACGGAACGGCGTACCCGAACCGCCGAATCCGCCGCTGCCGGAGGAGCGGCCGAGGATACTGTCGTAACGCCGGAACCCATTCTCAGTCAACCTGTTCTGGACGAAGGTGGCGAGGAATCCGCTATCCTGGTGGAACCGGTGGTGGTGGACGTGGAGGATCCCGGCCTTGATGAATCTCCCAAGGAAGGAAATGGCGCGTAATTAAATCCTGAAAAACAGGGTTGACATTTACAGGGGTATCGAATACGATTTTTATTGTTCCCTGTAACGCCCGGGTCTTCCTCCCCTCGGAATCCCCGGGAAGCATCGCTCCTTCACCGGTTTGCGATTAAAACGAACGGTGAAAACGTGATGCTGTCCGGATCGAGCAAATTTTATGGGTCACACCAACCTGTCGCTTCGGCTCAACGGAGTCGGAGCTACGGATTAGTGGGGCCTTTTTTGTTTGGTCTGGGATTATCGATTCTGGTTGTCTTGATGGGCGTTCTCATGCCTGGCCCCGCCCGGGGACAGGTCAACGACCAGATATCCGACTCCCCCTTCGTCGCCGTCAGCAGGGCCGTGCGGCCGGCCGTGGTCAACATCCGGATTACGCGGTCGACCACTTCGTCGGGCATCGGCACCGGTTCCCTGCAGGAAATGTATCGCAGGTTCTTTCCCGATGAAGAGGGGAAGGGCGGCCGGTTCGAATCGCCTTCGACCGGGTCGGGGTTCGTGGTGGATCCGGCCGGCGACATCCTCACCAATCACCACGTCATCGATGGTGCGGACGCCATTTTCGTTCGCTTCAGCGGGGAAAAGCAGGAGTACCGGGCGGATCTGATCGGCACCGACCCGAATACCGACCTGGCCCTGTTGCGCATCGACCCGGCCGGCCGGGAATTGCCGGTCCTCAAGTTCGGGGATTCCGATCTCGTCGAGGTGGGATCCTGGGCCATCGCCATCGGGAATCCCTTCGGCAACCTGGAGAGCACCCTGACCGTCGGGGTGGTCAGCGCCAAGGGCAGGGGCGATCTGAAGATCGGCGGGCTGACGCCGCGATACCAGGATTTCATCCAGACCGACGCCTCCATCAACTTCGGCAACAGCGGCGGGCCGCTGGTGGATGTCCGGGGCCGGCTGATCGGCGTCAACACCGCCATCAATCAGCGGGGGCAGGGGATCGGTTTTGCGGTTCCCAGCAACCTGGTGACCAATATCTACCGGCAGTTGGGCGAGCATGGCCGGGTGATTCGGGGTTATCTCGGCATCGTGACCGAGGACATCGTTCAGGTGGTCGGGGAAGAGGTTCCCGGCCAGCCGCAAAGCGGGGCCCGGATCATCAGTATCATGGAGCAGTCGCCCGCCGCGGCCGGCGGGCTGCAGGGCGGAGATGTCGTGGTGGAGTATGCGGGCCAGAAGGTGGAATCCCGCCGGCAGCTCCTGTTCCTGATCGCGGGGTCGTCCCCGGGCCGGGATGTGGAAATAGTCATCGTCCGGGACGGCGAAAGGAATGGATTCCTGGTGCGTCCCGTTGAATGGATACAGGAGGAGTCCGAGGCGTCGGCCGACATGGCGGCCCTCTGGCTCGGCATGGAGGTGGCTTCCGTCGAGGGAACCGACCCGCGGGTCGTTCGCCTCAGGGAAGCATTGGGTGTTACCGCCACGACCGGTGTCCTGGTTGTCGCGGTACAGGATGGTCAACCCGCCGCGGAAGCCGGTATCCGCCCGGGCGACCTTGTGGTTTCCATTGCCGGACACGAGATCATCGACCTGGAGTCATACGACCAGGTCCGGACGCTTCTGGCGCCCAGCCGTGATCTCCTGTCCGTTCTCGTGAGAACGGGAAACATGGAAAATTATGTTTCGGTCCAACCCCGCCACGGCGGGCTGGAAAACTGACAGTGTACCCCCACGCTGGCAGGAAGGAATCCTAATGGCTGGCCGGAGAAATATACTACCTGCGATGCACGAGAAAGGCCTCGAGGTCTATTTCCGTGACATCAACCGTTATGACCTGATCACCCGGGAACAGGAGGTCGCCCTCGCCCGGAGGATCAAGGACGGTGAAGAAGAGGCGCTGCAGTGCCTGGTCAGGGCCAATCTGCGGTTCGTGGTGTCGGTGGCCAAGCGCTACATCAACCAGGGACTGATGCTGTCGGACCTGATCAACGAAGGCAACCTGGGACTTTTGAAGGCGGCCCACCGCTTCGACGAGAAGCGCGGCTACCGGTTCATTTCCTATGCCGTGTGGTGGATCCGCCAGTCCATCATGCAGTCCCTGCTGGACAAGTCGCGGACCATCCGTCTGCCCCAGAACCAGACGGCCCTGCTGATCAAGATCAGCCGGACCCGGTCCATTCTGCAGAACGAGGGCAACCCGCAGCCCACGCCCGACCAGATCGCGCAGCGGCTCGATCTTGACGTGGCCGATGTCGTTCACGCCCTGAAGTCGGACCGGACCGAACTGGCTCTCGAAGATGCCGGGGCCGAAGGCGGCGACCGGCCGCTGTCCGAAGTGATCGAGGACACCAGTCAGGAATCTCCCGATTTCGCGGTCCTGCAGCGGGGTCTGAGGGAGGACGTGCGGAAATGCCTGGCGGTTCTCACCGAAAGGGAGGCCCAGATCATCATCCAGTACTTCGGCCTGAGCTTCGAAGAGGCGCAGACGCTGGAAGTGATCGGTCAGCGCCTGGGGCTGACCAGGGAACGCATTCGCCAGATCAAGGAAAAGGCGCTGGCCAAGCTGCGTAATTCCAAGGGCAAGGTGCTTCTTTTCGATTATTACTAGGGAGGGAGGACCGCCGCCTCGGTCCGTCCCTTTGCCATCGGCCCGGATTCCCCGTCCAGGGGTGGTCCGGGCCCTCCTTTTTCACCCGGGATTACCTGTCGGGCCTCTCGCCTCCCGCTCGTTCCTGAAAATGGCCCGTTCCTTGCGATGATGTCTCTCCGTGGCTCCAAACGACTGTTTGAAGCCGATTTGGGTTGTTTGTTGACAAGCTTTGAGCCGGGGGGCATCTTTTGCGCACACAATTTTTTCGCTTCCACCTCCGGGTGTCCGGTCTGTTGACGGATCAACTTCCCTGCCCGGGGGCCAGTTCCCAGACAATTGCGGTTGATCGATGAAGCTTAAGAAAAGCTACAGCCTTTTGTATATGCCGGAGGACCATGGCGCCTCGCGGCAATTTCAGGTGCCCCGCTGGGGCATCCTGCTGCCCATTGGTGTGCTCGGGGTGCTGATCGTGGTGGCGGTCCTGTACGGGACCGGAATCGGGACGGGCAACAGCTGGCTGCCGGGCGGTTCGCGGTTGCAGCAGGAGAACCGGACCCTGAGAGGGACGATCCACGAGTTGGAAGGCCAGGTCGTCGTGCTGCGGGAAGAGATCGACAGCGTCCTCGAGGTGCAAAGCATGATGGCCGCCGCCATCGACCTGCCGGCCATCGATGCCGAAACCTTTGCCGCGGGCGTGGGCGGCCGGAGCCATTCGGGATTTGCGGAAAAGGAAATGCCCCAGCTCGGTTTCGAGGCCGGGATCCCCGCCGCCGGGGTGGGTGACGATCTGGAGCTGATGCTCCGCCAGGCCAGGATCCAGAAACAGGGCTATCTGGCCATGCTCGACACCCTGGACGCCCGCGCGGTCGTCCGGAGCAGGATTCCCTCCATACGCCCCGCGGACACCGGTTGGATAAGCAGTCGGTTCGGATTCCGCAATGATCCTTTCACCGCGAAGCAGACCTTCCATCGCGGCCTCGACTTTTCCCTGCCCGTCGGGACACCCGTCCGCGTGACCGGTAACGGCGTCGTTCTGGCCGTCCAGCAGCAGCGGGGATTCGGTCGGGTGGTCAAGGTTGACCACGGCAACGGCGTGGTGACGGTCTACGCCCACCTGGACCAGCAACTGGTCAAGAAGGGGGACAAAGTCTCCCGGGGGGATATCATCGCCCGTTCCGGGAATACCGGCCGGTCTTCGGCGCCCCACTTGCACTATGAGATCAGGATCGGAGACCGTCCGGTCAATCCCCTGTCCTATATCCTGGATTCCTACGCCGCCCGCCAATAGGCCCTCTTTTCGACCAATAACTCCTTGGCATCCGGCGGACCCGTATGGTAGTTTGAGTCTGGATGGGTATGTTCGCGTTTTCGAACGGATTCGGCGCTTGGATATACCCCTTTTACGATTTGCACGACCGAAGGAGCGGACCTCCCATGCGGCATGCGGGATGCAATTCCAGCCGATATTATTTCCTGATCGTTGATAGGGCCGGGGCTCCCTTACCCACCCTGGTTTTTCTGCTGCTGATTGTCTGCGGATCCATGGTGGACGCGGGCTCCGCCGTTGCCGGGCCCGGAATCGCCGGAGTGCGCCATTTTACGGCTCCGGACCACACGCGCGTGGTCCTGGACCTGACCGGTCCGGCCTCCTTCGAGGTGCGCCGCATCGGCAACCCGGAGCGCCTGGTCGTCAACGTCTTCGGTGCGTCTTTCCGGCAGACCGGTCCCATTGCCGTTGGCGACGGTCTGGTGCGGCTGATCAGGCGGAATCCCGGCGACCGGCGGGCCCAGGTCGTGTTGGACCTGGACCACAAGGCCGAGTTTCGCAATTTCTCCCTGCCGGCGGGCGACGGCCGGCCCCACCGCATCGTCCTGGATGTCCTGCGCGCGGAGCCCGAAAACGACTCCGCCGCCCTGGCCGACGCCCTGCCCCAACCCGTCAGCAAGCCGGCCATTGCCCTGGCTCCGGTTCCGGCTCCCTTTATGGTGATCATCGACCCGGGCCACGGCGGTCTGGATCCCGGCGCTTCGCGGAAAGGGTTGCGGGAAAAGGATGTGGTTCTGGATATCTCGCGGGAAATGGCGCGGCTGATCAACGCCCTGCCCGGGTATCGGGCCGTGCTCACGCGTAACGCCGACTACGGTCTGGAACTGTGGCAGCGCGTGGATTTCGCGCGCCGCAAGGAAGGGGACCTTTTCATTTCC
Organism: Candidatus Krumholzibacteriota bacterium; assembly: GCA_039714075.1. Taxonomy (GTDB): domain Bacteria; phylum Krumholzibacteriota; class Krumholzibacteriia; order LZORAL124-64-63; family LZORAL124-64-63; genus JAGLCY01. Next base: position 12,315 of record JBDLKA010000047.1, read on the forward strand.
GTCCACTGCAATACCCATCCCCGTGCGGCGGTATCGGGAATGGAAGTCTATTTTCTGTCTTTGCAGGGCGCGACCGACCGTGAGGCCCGTGAATTGGCGGACAAGGAGAATGCCGCCCAGCTGGTGGGCCTGGATCCGGCCGACCGGCCCGACGATCTGGTCATGGACATCCTGATGGACCTGCGCATGAGCCAGGTTCTTCACCAGTCGGCCAGCCTTTCGGAACGAATGGTGACGGCGGCCAAAACCAGCGGGGTGATCAATGGCCGCAAGGTGAAGCAGGCCGGTTTCCACGTCCTGAAATCGCTGGCCATGCCTTCGGCCCTGGTCGAGGTGGCCTATCTGTCGAACGCGGGGGACCGGAAACTCCTGGCGGACAGATCTGCCCGGCGGAAAATCGCGATGGTCATGGTGGAGGGAATCCTCGATTGGCGGCGGGGCCAGCAGGACCGGTTGCAACTGGCCACGGCACCCGCGAAAAAGGTCCCGGACGACGATTTTTCGTCCTGGACCCGGGAATACAAGGTGCGCCGCGGTGATAATCTGTGGCGTCTGGCGCAGCGCCATGGTACCACCGTAAACGAGATCACGCAGCGTAACCATTTGGAGGACCGATCCATCCTGGTCGGGCAGATGTTGAAACTACCGGAGGTTCAGCCGGACCCATGAATCGACTTGGACTGAAAATCAGCTGTGTCCTGGTTTCGGTGCTCATCTGGATCCAGGTGGCGTCCACTTCCGATATCGAGCAGAGCACCTATCTGCCCCTGCGGGTGACGGGTCTGGCCGAGGGTCTGACCGTGGCCGGGAGCGAGGACCTGCCCGCCGAGGTTCGGGTAAGGGTGACGGGCAGCAAGCTGAAACTGCTGACCCACCAGTTTTTCAACCGCTACATAGGGGAAGCCAGGGCCAACCTGGCGGGATTCTCGGACACGACCTTTTCCTACCAGCTGAACCGGGCGGATCTCTTTACGGATTTGAAGGACGCCGATATTCAGCGGTCGCGCATCCTGACCGTGACCATCGACCGGGAAATCTCGCGCCTGGTGGCGGTCCGCCTGGACATGCTGGAAGCCCTGCCCAGCGGCCTGGACTTCGTGACTGCACCGCGACTCCAGCCCGACTCGGTGCTGGTCACCGGGCCGGCTCGCTTCTTCAGCGACGATCTGGTGGTCCACACCGCGTCCGTGAACCTGGAACGCATTTCCCAGGATACGGAGATGACCGCCGGCCTGTTGTCCCCCGTGGAATTCCTGGAATTGTCGGATGCGGAGGTCCAGGTCTCCATCAAGGTGGGGCAGCTGGAGGACCGCACTCTGGCCAATATTCCCGTCATCCCCCTGGTGGATGCGGGTCGTCCGGACGTGGGCATTTCGCCTCCGGTGGCGGATGTCATGGTGCGCGGCATCGCCGATTCGTTGCGGGTCCTGACCAAGGACAGGGTTTCGGTCATCGTTCCGGTCGACAACCTGGCCGAGGGGACCTTTCTGCTGTCGGGCCAGGTTGTGCATCCGGACTGGCTGACCCTCATCCGGTTGGAACCTTCCCAGTTCCAGGTGCTGGTCGGGAATCCCTCCCCATCGCCGGATAGACCCCGGACCGGGACCCCAGAGGAGGGCCAGGGTGAATGACGGCGGCAACGCGGGCTTTCTGGGCGGTGGCGGTGGCCGGACGCGGGCGATCGTGGCCGGGATCATCGTCTTGGCCCTGGCCTGTGGGGCGCTGCTGTGGCCGGGGTCGGATTCCTCCCGCGGTCAGGGGGTGTTGCTGGTTTTCGATTCCTCGGGTGACGCGGCCCGGGCCGCGACGGTCTACGAACCGCTGGTGAACTTCCTGAACGAGTTCACTGATCATCCCCTGGATCTTGAGGTCGTCTCCACGGTGGGCGCCTTCCGGGAAAAGCTGTCCGCGGGGGTGGATTTCGTCCTGTGCGCAGACGGCCTGGCCCTGGCCCTCGAGGCCTCCGAATTCGTGCCCGTGGCGGTGGGACGCCGGGCCGCCCCCCGGAACCTCCGGCCCCGCAGTGTTCTTGTGTTTCGAAAGTCGGCGGGACTGATCGAAGCACCCTGGCTTTCCCGTCCGGCCGCCACCGTCTGTGGGGATTCCGTGTCCTTGACGGCCACCGGGGCCTGGCGCCGCTCCCGTGCGGAATCCTTTGCGGGCCCAACGCCACCGTATGCCTGTGCCTGGGGACCGGATCCCTATGACCACGCTCCGGTTCTCCACGCCGCCCGCCTGGGGGGCTTCGACTACGCCCTGGTGCGCCAGTGGGATGCCGACCGGTTTTTTGCCGCGGGATTGCTGTCCCCGCTGGAGTGGGGGATCGAAATCCTGTCGATTCCGGTGCCCGATATTGTTTTGTTTGCTTCGCGTGATGTGCCGGGCCGGGTTCGTCTGGGTGCCGGCGATGGTCTGGCCGCGCTGGGACGGGGCGGCGACGAACTGCCTCCCGCGGCCGGCGATCTGCAACAGGGCATCGCCGGATTGAATCTGGTGGGGTTCAACCTTCTGGTCGATCCCGATTTCGATCTCGTACGGCGGAATTTCGTCCGGAATTGGCCTCCCGCCGGGGATTGACCCATATTAGCGGCTCCCGTGGATCCGCCACCGCCCTGGCCGCCGGTTTGTTCGGAATGATCGAGACCTGGAAAGGACACCATGAACATCAAGTATCGCCGCCTCAAGGGAACCCGTGACGTCATGCTCGAGGAAATCGAGCGGTGGCACTGGTGTGAGGGGCGTTGGAGCGAAGTCCTGGCCCGGTACGGGTACGGGGAGATCCGGACCCCGGTGATCGAGCCCACCGATCTGTTCCTGCGTTCGGTGGGCGAAGGCACCGACATCGTCGACAAGGAAATGTACACCTTTGCCACCAAGGGCGGGGACAGTCTGACCCTGCGGCCGGAAATGACCGCCTCGGTGGTCAGGGCCTACCTGGAGAACGGCCTGAACCGCCAACCGGGGACGGTCAAGTTCTACTACATGGGGCCCATGTTCCGGCACGACCGGCCCCAGGCCGGCCGGTACCGGCAATTCCATCAGGTCGGTCTCGAGGCCATCGGCTCGGCCAGCCCGGTTTTGGACGCGGAGGTGATCCAGACCGCCATGGCCCTGTTCGAATCCGTGGACGCGCGCGGTCTCATGGTCAAGATCAACAGTATCGGTTGTCCCGATTGCAAGCCGGGTTACGTGGCTGATCTGAAGTCTTTTCTGATGGAGAACATCGATCTGATCCCCGCCAACATGCGGTCCCGGATCGAGGTCAATCCCTTGCGCCTGTACGACGCCAAGGACGACGGGGTCCAGGAACTGCTGGGCCGGTTCCGGCCCATCACCGAGTCCATCTGCGAGCCGTGCCGGGGCCATCACCAGGTCGTACTGGACACGCTCAGGGACCTGGAAGTCCCCTTCGAGGAGGATCCGGCCCTGGTGCGGGGGCTTGACTACTATTGCCGCACGACCTTCGAGATCACGGCCACGGCCGGGCGCAAGCAGAGCAGCCTCGCCGGCGGCGGCCGTTATGATTATCTGGTGGAGCAGTGCGGCGGGCCGCCCACGCCGGCCATCGGCTTTTCCATCGGCATCGAAAGGACGTTGCTCCATCTGAACGACGACCCGGTGGATCCCCAGCGGAGCCGCCAGTCGGTGGTCGACATCTATGTGGCATGCAAGGGGCTCGAGGCCCAGCGGTACGGTTTCGTGAGCGCGGATATCCTGCGGGGCTATTGCCGGGTCGAGGTCGATACCTCGGACCGGTCCCTGAAGGCCCAGGCCAAGTCGGCCAACCTGCGCCACGCCCGTTTTCTGCTGGCCGTCGGCGAGGAAGAGATCCGCAACGGAACATTGCAGATGAAGAATCTTGAAACCGGTGAACAGAAGCCGGTGCCCAGGACCAGGCTCCTGGCCGCCGTGCGGGAGGTTCTTGAAGGGTGAATGAGAACAGCAAGGCATCAAACGGCGAAAGCATGAGAACCCACCGCTGCGGTGAGGTCACCGAGAGCCTCGTCGGCACCGAAATTAAGCTGGCCGGTTGGGCCGGCAGGATCCGCGATCTGGGCGGCGTGGTTTTTGTCGATTTGCGGGACCGCTACGGCATCGTGCAGGTCGTGTTCGAGGACGGCCGCCCCCTGGAAATCGCCAAGGATTTCAAGCTCGAATCGGTCCTGGGGATCACGGGGCTGGTGCGGCCCCGGCCCGCGGACATGGTCAATCCGAACAAGGCCACCGGCGCGATCGAGGTCGTGGCCCGCCAGGTGGAAATCCTCAACGGCTGCGCGCCGCTGCCCTTTCAGATCGACCAGGCTCAGGACGCCACCGAGGAATTGCGGCTCAAACACCGGTACATCCATCTGCGGCATCCGGTGATGGCGAACAACATGCGGGTCCGGCATCTGGCCGCCCAGGCGGCGCGGCGTTTCCTGTCGGACCGGGATTTCCTCGAAGTCGAAACGCCCCTGCTGATCAAGACCACCCCCGAAGGCGCCCGGGACTACGTGGTGCCCAGCCGGATCCATCACGGCCAGTTCTACGCCCTGCCCCAGTCGCCCCAGCTCTACAAGCAGATCCTGATGGCCAGCGGGGTGGACCGTTATTTCCAGCTGGCCCGTTGCCTGCGGGACGAGGATCTGCGGTCGGACCGGCAGCCGGAGCACACCCAGATCGACCTCGAGATGAGCTTCGTGCAGGAGAACGAGATCTTTGACGTCGTCGAACAGATGATGGCCACCATTTTCGCCGAGGCCGCGGGTATCGATCTGCCGGTTCCCTTCCCGCGAATTTCCTACGACGACGCCATGGACATGTACGGCTCGGACAAGCCGGACCTGAGGTTCGGCTGCCCGATCCACGGCCTGGACGACCTGGTTCCCGGGTGCGGTTTCGGTGTCTTCGAAAAGGCCCTGGAAGCCGGCGGGACCGTGCGGTGCCTCAACGGCCACGGCCTGGCGGGCTGGAGCCGGAAGCAGGTCGACGAACTGGAGGAACTGGTCAAGAAGAAGGGGGCCTTCGGGCTGGCCCGCGCCAAGGTGACCGCCGCGGGTCTGGAAACGGGCATCGCGAAATTCCTGGGTGATGATTTCCAACAGGGGTTGCGGGACCGGATTGGCTGCCAGGAGGGAGACCTTCTGCTTTTCGTGGCCGGAGATACCGCCATGGTCCGGGAGGCCCTCGGAGCCCTGAGGCTGGAAATGGCCGCCCTGGCGGGATGGGTGCCGGAGAATACCTGGGCCCTGGCCTGGGTGCGCAACTTCCCCCTCTTCGAGAAAAACAAGGAAGGCGGCTGGGACGCCTGCCACCACATGTTCACCCAGCCGCGACCCGAGGACCTGGACGGTCTCGAGGATGACCCGGGGGCGGGACGGGCGCAACTTTACGACCTGGTGTGCAACGGGGTGGAACTGGGTTCGGGCAGCATCCGGATCCATCAGCGCGAGTTGCAGGAACGCGTTTTCCGCATAGTCGGCATGTCTGAAGAGGAGTATCAGGCCAAGTTCGGGTTTTTCCTGGACGCACTCGGATACGGGGCACCGCCCCACGGCGGCATCGCCCTGGGGCTGGACCGGATCATCATGCTGCTGACGGGCAGCCCTTCGTTGCGGGAAGTCATTCCCTTCCCCAAGACGACCCTCGCCGCCGGTCCCCTGGACCGCAGCCCGGGTCCGATCAGCGAGGCCCAGCTCCGGGAGCTCAACCTGCAGATCATTCCCCGGCCCGAGGGAGAGGCAAAGGAAGGTTCATGACCACCGAGCGGAGTGAAGGCGATTTCGAAGCCGTGGTCGAGGAGATCCTGGACCTCGACGGTGTGGACCAGCTGGGATTGTTCGGTCCGCGTGACGCCAACCTCCATTTTCTGGAAAAGAAATTCGGCGGCACGCTGATCGCGCGGGGAGACCGCCTGGTCGTTCGCGGACCGAAGGACAGGCTCCCGGTGGTCCGCGAGGTGCTGGAGGATCTCGTGCAGAGGGTCCGCCACGGGCAGTTGGTGGACAGCGTCAGCCTGCGCTACCTGTGGGAGAGCCGCGCCGGGAAACAGGAACCCGAACCCGGTATCGTCCAGGCCGAGGACCCCCTGCTGTTCGCCAGCGGCAGCCGTCAGGCGGTTCGCGTCAAGACCAGCGGTCAGCAGGCCTATGTCAAGGCGGTGCACGATCACGATGTCGTGTTTTCCGTGGGCCCGGCGGGAACCGGCAAGACCTTCCTGGCCGTGGTCATGGCCATGGACTATCTGAAGCGGCAGTTGGTGGATCGCATCGTCCTGGTCCGGCCCGCGGTGGAAGCCGGCGAGCAACTGGGCTTTCTGCCCGGGGATCTGCAGGAAAAGATCAACCCCTATCTGAGGCCCTTGTTCGACGCCCTGTCCGACATCACCGGCGCGGCCAAGATCGCCCGTTTCATGTCCAGCGGTGTCATCGAAGCCTCGCCGCTGGCCTACATGCGTGGCCGCACCCTGAACAATTCTTTCGTCATTCTGGACGAAGCCCAGAACACGACCCTGGGCCAGATGAAAATGTTTCTGACCCGACTGGGTGTCCAGTCCAAGGCCGTGGTGACCGGCGACATCACGCAGATCGACCTGCCCGACAAGCGGCAATCCGGATTGGTGAAGGTGCGGGATATTCTCCGCGGTACCGACGGGGTGGCCTTCGTGGAACTGGATGGACGGGATATCGTGCGGCATCCCCTGGTCCGCAGGATAGTGGATGCCTTCGATGCCGCCGGTGTGACCGAAGACGGGGTTTGACAGGACGGAAGGATGGATCATGGCCAAATGGTGGCTTGACCTGCGGGAATGGATGTCCCGCGACAGTGCGACCCGCGAGGGCCGCAGCGCCGTCAGGTCGGCGGGCAAGTCTTCCGGAAAAACCGCCGGCAAGGCAACGGCCAAGGGCGCCGTCAAGGGGGAGTCCCCGGTTCCTGACCGTTCCCTGATCTGGGCCCTGGGCCTGGCCCTGGGCCTGCTCGTTCTGCACCTGGTTCTCTTTTTGCCCGTTCCCCGGTTGTCCACGGATTTTCCCGAAGCCGGCCAGATCGCGGAAGCCGAGATCCGGGCGCCCTTTTCCTTCGAAGCCCCCAAGCTGGATCGCGATGTCCAGATGGAGAGACTCCAGAGAGTCGTGGTCGAGCCGCCGGTCCTGATCCGTTATGAAGCGGGAGCCGGTCGGCCGCTCAATGCCCGGATGGAACTCTTCCTCGACGACCTGGCCGCGGTCCTCGCCGATACCACGGTCAGTGCCGAGGAGAAGATCGGCCTGTTGGCCCTTCAGTATCCTTCCGCCCGTCCGGGCGAAATCCCCGCACTGCTGGCGACGCAGGAGCCGGACTCCCTGGTCGGCCGGATGGAACGGGCCTGGTCGCGTGTGATGCGCGACGGCGTGGCCGATATGCTGCCGGTCGGTAAATACGATCGGATCGTCATTCTGACCTCATCGTCCGAGACGCTTCACGGCCTGGACAAGATCACCGTCCCGTCCACCCTGGAGAAGCGCCTGTCCACCGAATTGCTGGCCGCGGGCATGAAATCCCGTGAAGCCGGTGTCGGGGCCAGCGTGATGCGGCCCTTCATCTCGCCCAATCTGACCTACGATCCGGCCGAGACACGCCTCCGGCAGGACGCCGCCAGGGAATCGGTTGCGGCAACCAAGGGATTCCTGCCGGAAGAGCGCATCGTCGACCAGGGGGTGCGGGTCACCGAACAGCAGGCCCTGTACCTGGAACAGTTGAAATCCCTGCTGCTGGACCGCGGTGGCGGGGACGACGGGCCCGGGCGGTTGTCCCGTTTCATCGTGCGGGGGTTGCTGGTGGCCGTGGCCCTGGGGTTGTTCGGGTGGCTGGCCGTCATTCATTTTCCCGAACGGCTGCGCAGCCTGAGATTCCTGCTGGCCCTGACCGCGGTTCTGGCGGTCTATCTGGCGGGCGCCTGGTTCGCCCTGAGCCGGCCCGCCCTGGGTCCGCTGGCGGTGCCGATCATTCTTTTGTCCCTGTTCGCCACGGTTCTTTTCAAGGCCAGGGTGGGTTACGTCTCGACCCTTCTGGGGGTGACGATGCTGGCCTTTCTGCCGGGGGTCGGTCCAGGGAGCATTTTCGCCTGGTACATCCTGGGGATGGTCACGGTGGTCTCGGTGCGCCGGATTCAGAAACGCAGCCAGTTCTATCAGACCATCCTGCTGCTCACTTTTCTGGCGGCGGCCCTTATCTTCCTGCTGGGACCGGAGGCTTTCGGACCCGAAGGCCGGAACGGGCACATCTACCTGGTGGGGCTGTTCACCCCGGTGCTTCTGGTCGCTTTCGGCCTGTTTCTGCTGCCGGTCATCGAGCCCCTGGTGGGTGTCTGCTCGGACCTTACCCTGCTCGAGCTTTCCGATTTGAACCATCCGCTGCTGAAGCGGATGGCCCTCGAGGCCCAGGGGACCTATCACCACAGCCAGGTGGTGGGGCAGTTGGCCGAACACGCCGCCCGGGCCATCGACGCCAACGCGCTGCTGACCAGGGTCGGCGCCCTCTTCCACGATATCGGCAAGATGCAGAAGTCCGAATACTACGTGGAGAACCAGAGGCCGGAGTACAACAAGCACGACGAGTTGAGCCCCAGCATGAGCGCCCTGGTGATTTCAGCCCACGTCAAGGACGGGATGGAGTTGGGACGCAAGTGGCGCCTGCCCCAGATGGTGATCGATTTCATTCCCGAACATCACGGCACCATGGTGATGGAATATTTCTATCACAAGGCTCTTGAAGGCGAGGGCAACGAAACGGTGAAGGTGGATGATTTCCGCTATCCCGGACCCAAGCCCCGGTCCCGGGAAACAGCGATCCTGATGCTGGCCGACGCGGTGGAGGCCGCCACCCGCTCCCTGGCCAAACCCACTCCGAGCCGGATCAGGGAAATCACCAAACAGATCATCGACAAAAGGATGCTCAGCGGGGAAATGGACGAGTCCGGCCTGACCCTCAGCGATCTGGCCGGAATCCGCGAGGCGTTCATCCCGCTGTTGACCGGGATCCACCACTCGCGCATCGTGTACCCCGGCCAGAAGGACCGGGACGGCGACCGGATTCCCGAACGTCGGGGCGAAAGGAAGGCCGGCCCGTGATCCTGCGTCTGGTCGAGCGCCGAAAACATCCGGCTCCCCTTGGCGCCGCCTGGGCGGCGGAAGGGTTCCAAAGCGGGCTTCCGGCCCGGCTGGCGGCGGCCCTGGGCCGCGCCGACTGGGGCTGCGACGTGGTGTTGGTCGATGACGACATCATGGCCGGCCTGAACCTGGAATTCAGGAATGTGCCCGGGGTGACCGACGTGCTTTCGTTCTCCTATCTCCAGGGGGCGGGCGAGGGCGAAGCCGTGTTGCGGCGTGGGCAGGGGCGGGCCGCTGCGGATCTGTGGCTGGATTCACTGGCTGCCGCAACCGGGGATGGTCCGACGCAGGTGGTGGGGGAGGTCGTACTGGCGCCCGGTTTTATCGTCGCCCGCTGCCGGGAGAAGAACTGGTCCGAAGACCAGGAGATTCCCCTGCTGGTCGTTCACGGCATCCTGCATGTCCTGGGCTGGGATCATCAGGATGAACGGGAGACGACGGCCATGAGAAACGTCGAAGCGGAAATTCTGGCTGCAGAAGGATTGCCCCATCCTCTGCTGGGAAGGAGTTGAGCGGTCGATGGATGGTTCTGGTGCCGGTTTGTCCGCGGCGACGGGAACGGTTGTCCTGACGGCAGCCGCCTGGTTGGGCGCCATGCTCATGGGCGGATTGATGACCGCCCATTACCGCATCAGCGGGCTGTTCCGCAACGGTCTTCTGGACCAGGATTCCCTGGGGCCGGTTCTGCGGGACTACCTGGAGAACGACCGCCGTTTCCAGGTGACCATCGGGACCCTGTACCTGGTCTTCACCCTGGTGGGCGCTTTCGCCTGGGGGCATCTGCTGATGGTTATGTGGAGGATGCCCCTGGACACGTCTTTCCACCTGCTGTTCGTCGTGACGGCCTTTCTCGCCTGGAGCCTGGGGGGGCTGGTTTTCAAGATGCTGGCCGCCGGGACCGCCCTGACGTATGCCCGGATCGTCGGCGCGCTGGTCTATCCCCTGACCTGGTTGTTGCGGCCCTGGACGGCCCTGATGCTGCTGGTCATGGACAAGCTGGACGACACCCTGTGGACGACCGATATGCAACCGCATCTTTCGGCCGGCGAGATCCGCAGCCTCATCACCGAAGACGGGGAAAACGTCACCCTCGATGAAGATGAAAGGGAGATGATCCAGAGCATCTTCGACTTCCACGACACCGCGGTGCGGGAAATCATGATCCCGCGCATCGACATGGTGGCCCTGGACGGGGATTCCGAACTGGCGGGCACCCTGGCCGCGGTCATCGCCAGCGGTCATTCCCGGGTGCCGGTGTTCGAGGGGAACGTGGACAAGGTGATGGGCATCCTCTATTCGAAGGACCTGTTGAAACTCTTTCGGGAAGGCGATTTCCCGGGTGGGGAATTCAATCTGAAAAGCCTGGTGCACCCGGCCTACTACGTTCCCGAAAGCAAGAAGATCGACGAGGTCCTCGACGAGTTCCGGGCCAAGCGCATTCACATGGCGGTGGTCATCGACGAGTACGGTGGAACCGCGGGCCTGGTGACCCTCGAGGATGTGATCGAGGAGATCGTGGGTGAGATCCAGGATGAATTCGACGCCGATGAGGACCTGCTGACCTGGGTGGACGAAGCCACCGTCCGGTTGGATCCCAAGATCAACCTCGAGGATCTGGAGGAAATGCTGGGTGTCACCTTCGGCGCCGCCGACGGCATCGAGACCAGCGAGACCCTGGGCGGCCTGATCTACGAGGCCGCCGGGAATGTTCCGGAAAAAGGCGACCGGGTGGAAGTGGCGGGATTCGTCATCCAGGTGGAGGACGTGGCCGACCAGCGGATCCTGCGGGTCCTGCTGCAGTCGTCCGAACCGCTGCCCGGATACCACAAGCGGGACGAGGAATGAGCGGACGGACCGGGAACCGACTCACCGCCGGCGGGAGCTGATACCGTGTACAGGTTCATGCAAAGACATTTCTTTACGGGGTTGTTGTCAATCACCCCACTGGTCATCACGTCGTGGATCCTGTGGCGGTTCTACGTGCTGATCAGCGCGACCATGCGCCCCTGGCTGCAGCGGATCCCCGCGGTAACCGAAACCTACCCGGAATTTCTGCTGACCCTTATCGGAGTCGTCGTGTTCGTGCTCGTGATCACCCTGGTGGGGTTGTTCACGCGCAACCTCATCGGCATCGCGTTTTTCCGGGTCCTGGAAAGGTTTTTCGAACAGATTCCGGTGGTCAAAAGTGTTTTCTCCGCCGTCAAGCAGATCGCCGAGGTATTCCTGCAGGACCGCCGCACGGCCTTCCAGAAGGTGGTCATGTTCGCCTATCCCCGGCAGGGACTCTATTCCATGGGTTTCGTGACGCGGGACGAACCGGATCAGCTTCTGGTCAACGTGTTTCTGCCCACGACTCCCAATCCGACCTCCGGCTTCATGCTCCTGGTGCCCCGCGATGAATTGGTGGAGTTGCCCATTCCCGTGGAAGAGGCGATCAAGCTCATCGTGTCCGGGGGCGCCATCATGACTCCGGAACAGGCCGCTCTGGTCGGGGGCAGCTCCCTGCGGCTGGCGACCCAGACCGGAGCGGAGGGAACGGGCGCCGCAACAGAAAAGGATCCGGAACAGTGACGGACAGATTTCCCGACAGCCCTGATCCGGCCAAGCCGGACGACCTGGTCCTGAATCCCGCGAACCTGGATGCCGAGCGGCACGCGCTGGAATTGAAGTTCGGGGATCTTCTGGTCGCGGACGACACCGGATCCCTGCGTGAACTGGCCATGGGGCTGAACCCCGGCGACCTTTCCGAGGTCCTGCGGCCGATGAATGTCGAGGACACCGCGCGCATCCTGCGCATGCTGCCGCCCGATCCGTTGGCCGAGGTTCTCAGCGAAATCGACAACCGCAGCCTGAGCGCCCTGTTCACCCTGCTGGATATCGACGAGATCGCCGACATCATCGAGGAAATGCCTTCCGACGAGGCGGCGGACGTCATCGGCGAGCTCGATACCGAACAGGCGGCCGAAATCCTGGCCGCCATGGAGGAAGAGGAGCGCAGTGAAGTCGCGGATCTGCTCCGGTATCCGCCCGAGTCCGCGGGCGGCATCATGGGCAAGGAATTCGCGGCCTGTTCCGTAGAACAGACCGCAGGCCAGGCCGTGGCGGTCCTGCGCGAACTGGACGAGGACGACCTCGAGGAGACTCATTTCATTTATGTGTTGGATTCAAGCGGGATCCTGGTGGGCCGTCTGCCGCTGTTCCGCCTCCTGATCACGGCCCCGGAAACGGCGGTCGGCGATATCATGGAGGCGGATCCCCTTTATGTAGAAGTGGACCTGGACCAGGAGGAAGTGGCCGGTTTTTTCCAGACCCACGATCTGGTCTCCCTGCCGGTGGTCGACCGCGGCCGGGAAATGGTGGGCCTGATCACCGCCGACGACGTGATGGATGTCATGGAGGATGAGGCCACCGAGGACATGGCCCGCCTGGCGGGGGTGAGCAAGGAGGAATTCGGGGAACAATCCAGCTTCCGCGTGGCCCGGTCCCGGTTGCCCTGGCTGCTGGGGGCCATGCTGGGCCAGTTCGGAGCCGTCCTGGTCATGTCCCACTACGAGCAGAGTATCGAAACCATGGTGGCCCTGGCGTTGTACATCCCCATGATCATGGGGACGGCGGGCAATATCGGAATCCAGACCTCTTCGGTGGTCGTGCGCGGCCTGGCCACCGGCGAGGTGGATTTCTATCACCTCGGCCGCCACCTGGGACGTGAATTGGGCACCGCCATCCTGACCGGTGCGGCGGTGGCCGCGTTCATCTACCTGATCTCCTGGATGATCAGCAGCGACCCCAATCTGTCGGCGGTCCTCAGCCTGGCCATGCTGCTGGTGGTTCTTTTCGCGGCCATGGCCGGGTCGGGCATTCCCCTGCTGCTGCACCGGGTGGGCATCGACCCCGCCGTGGCGACCGGACCATTCATCACCACGGCCAACGACATCGTGAGCATGGTCA
>JBDLKA010000048.1:0-25289 GCA_039714075.1 Candidatus Krumholzibacteriota bacterium
TCGACATTCCCTCGCCGGGCTCTCCGTCATGTGTCGGTGTCCCCGTCCGGTCGGTTCGCTACCTTTCCCGTATGGCTGCCAACCTCTTCGAGAATCCGGCTTCTCACCGGCCGACGGGTGATGGGGGGAAACCACCAACACAACACTGAATTTTCAAGGCGGGATCCTACCTCCTGTGGGAGGTGCCGCCGCCGCGGCTGCCGCCCTTGCTGGATCCGCCGCCGCTGCTGCGGCTACCGCCACTGCGGCCGCCCGAACTGCGACTGCCGCCACTGCTGCTGCCGGAACTGCGGCTGCCACCGGAGTTCGAATTCGACTTGTTACCCACCGAGCCGGAGCTGCGAGTGGTGTTCCCCTTGCTTCGGGAAGATCCCGACTTGGGCTTCACCTTGCTGCCCCGCTCCTTGGTGCCACTGGATTTCTTGCTGCGGGAATCGGGTTTCACTCTGCTTGACGACCCCGAACGAGTTCCCTGGGTCGAACGGCTGGGGCGATTGCTGCCCGGCCGTACCTGGCGCGTGCGGTCGTTACGGTCACTGGACTGGCCGCTGCGGCCGGAATTCCAGACCCGGGTGCCCCTTTTCCGCGGTTCGACCGGTTTGATGGTCCTCTGCGTCGACCTTTGGCCGGTTTGGTTCCCGGCCTTGCGGTCCTGGACCGACCCGCCGGTGCGGCTCGTCCCGGAACCGCGCACGGTGGTGGAGCTCCCGGAGCCCCGGCTCACCGGAACCAGGCCCGACCGGATGCCGCCCCCGCCGGCCCGGTGCCGGAAATCGGGTTCGGTCTGCCGGCCACCAGTGCGACCATTGACACCACTGTTGGTACGTGAGCGGGAGGTGGTGCTGCCGCCATCCCTGATGCGCAGGCCCGCATTGCCCCGGGTCCGTACGCCTTCATCAAATCGGGGCCGTCCGCGGGGAGAGACCTTGGTATCCGCACCGCCACTGCGCCGGGCGCCGGTGGCGGCCAGGTTTCCGGAGCGGCCCCTGAGACCGTCGAGATCCGACATTCTGGTTCGATTGCTCATGGCATCCCGCTGGCGGGAGTCGGGTGTATCGGAGTTGACCATCCGGCTGACCGATGCATATTCCCTGGTCTTGGTCACCGCGCCGCCCCGGCCACCCTGGGTAAGGGGCTTGTAGCGGCGATTCCCGTGGCTGCCATTGTCGTAATAGGTGTAGCAGTTGCCGGCGTAATAGGGTGAATAGCCCCAGGAATAGCAGGTCCGTCCGTACCAGCCGTAACCGTAATAGGGAGCGCAGGTATAGGAAGGCCAGTACCAGAAGTTGATCCAGGGCCTCCAGGTCCACGGATCCACGTAGACGTAGACCGGATTGGCGTAGACGGGGTAGTAACCGTAATCGGTATACCAGGAGTTGACCCAGCCGTAATCGTATTTGATTTCGAGGGTGCACGTATCCCGGTAGGGCTGGTAGGCCACCTCATCCTCGAAGTGGCACTGGTTGCACAGATAACGAGGATGCTCGACCTGGCGGTGCACGTAATAGCTGGTGTAGTTGGTCACCACGTATTCTTCCGAGTTTTCCAGACCCGTAACCGCGAAGTTCACCTCGTTCATGGCCAGGAAGGGATCCCCGGCAACCTGGAAATGGAATTTGTCCACATTCTGTTCGTGGTGGAAATCGATTTCCAGATCCCTCAGGTCGAAGGGATATTTCGAGACGACCGCCTCGACGAACCCCTCCCCTTCGTTGTTCGAGGTGCGCAGCTGGCGGGCTCCCGCCACCGGCAACAGGTATTCGTGGCCGCCGAAGACAAAGCCGTCATCCAGCCGGCTGCGGGGCCAAAGCACCGTGACCAGCCCATCGGCGTCGATGCGGTAGACCACGGCGTAGGCATCCTCGTTGGTCTGGAAACCGGCGCCCATTTCCTCGCCGCGCTGATAGATCTCGTCTTCCGCGCGATCCAGCCAGACGCCGACCCGCAGGTCCACCTTGCCGTAGTCGAAATCGCCGCTTTCGTTGTTCTGGGCCAGGACCGCGGTGTTCAGGCCGAAAACCAGGGCCAAGCCGAACAGGACGGCCGCCGAAAGGATATTCCACCTCGAGGGAAACCCTCGCAGTTCGTCCTTGGTATGGTTGTTTATCGCTTTCATGGTTTCACGCTCCTTTTTTCCAGTCCGTCGGCCGATCAAAAGCTGACGATCTGCGGCTTGGCCGGGCCTGTCTCCAGATCCTCGGGGGCCTTGAGTTCGGGCAACCCGGGAATGGTCTGGTACGCCCAGATGATGTCAACGGTATCCTGATAGGTGCCGGTGACCCCGAATTTCGCGTAATGCAGTGCCTGACCCCGGATTTCCACCACGTAGATATGCCCGGCGACCAGTTCGATTTTACCGGTCTGGGAATAGCCGTCGGCCGGCGCCCAGGAAACACCCTCGAAAATGAGGGACCCGCCGCTGGTGAACACGCCGAAATCCTGCAGGACGACTCGCGAGGGGTTGGCATCCACGTAGGGAACCCCGTTTTCAAAGTATATGACAAAGTCGGCAGGATCGACCGTCGGGTCGACCCGACCGGCATTGATATTACCCTGGTTGGCGGCCGCCTTCGCGAAATCGAAACCGGACTTGTTGGCCTGGGCGCCATTACCGTCAAAGAGTTCCACCGCGATATAGTTTCCGTTCACATAGGGACTCATCGGCAGCGGGGCGTCGAGAACGAGCTCGAAGCTGAGGGCGCTCTCTTTGCCCGCCGCGTTGACGGCCGCGACCGCGTATTCATACCGGAAGCCGTTTTCCACTTCGATGTCGTCGAACCAGTGCAGCCCGGTGTAGTCGTCATAGTTCTCGTCCCAGGCCACTTCACCGATATAGTAGAACTCGCGGTTGGGATCATTCTGATCCCCCTCTTCGAAGAAACGGCTGTAGATCACGTATTTTTCCACGTTGGGACTGTAGGTGCCGTCGTAGGGGGCATAGGAGATGTCGTACCACTGGACAATGACGAGATTGTCACCGCTGATGGTGTGGACACCCGTGGGAACGACCGGAGGCGGCAGTTCGCCAATGGGGGGTTCCACGCAGTTGAGGCAATCCTCATCCGACTCGCAACCGGCCAACAAGGCAACCAGGGCAATCAAGACGGCCGCCATAACGGCTGACTTCAACCAGGTGCTTCCTGTGGTATTTTCCTTGGCCCGCTTCATGTTACGACCTCCAGGTCATCGGTTCAGTATTCCTGCCCACACATACGCACGGTCCGTGCCACTTGGTTCGGACCCTGGCACGGGAAAATGCCGAAAGCGGAAATAAGGTATAATAGCCGGCCCGGAGGAGGCCATCAACTCGTTAAACTGTTATCCGGCAGGACAATAAAGCACCACCGGTTTGGCTGGTAAGGTGAAAGTATCCCCTGGCCTTACCCATCACCTTTTCCCGGTTATTGAATTCCGGTGTTCATGTTTGTGCGATTTGAAGGACAGATTACCCAAAAAGGGACGAGGAGGAAGGTGGCAGGCAAAAAAAAAGAGCCCCGCCTTGCGGCATCCCGATCTTGAATCTCGCCATTTCAAGATCAGGCGGGCTCTTTTTCCGGGACCTGCCGGCCAGGTCCAGATTCTTTCAGTCATTCGTGTTTCGGGAGAAAAGGATTCCGGTTCTCTCTTGCCGACGAATTTGATTGATCAGACCCCACCTCGTCACAACCGATCCGCCGACCCTTCTTGTTGAGAACTCCTTTTTGCCGGTAAGCATTAAGGAAAGAACCTCAACTCTCCCGAAAACACGAATTTCAAACAACATTCAATCTCCGAAGAGGATCCCTGTAACTCACCCCTTCACCCCCTGTACAGCAGGACCCGTACCAACTTCAAGATTGAGCAGGAAAAATTTAAGTCACTATGTTTATGGAGGTTACGGCATTCAAAAATTAGCCGCGAGGGCACCAATCACAGCTGATTGTAAACAGTTTTTATAGCTTTCGGGCGCTGAAACATAAGTGGCCTGGTTGGAACAAGTTAAGATATAAAAAAAAAGAATGCCCAAACGGGCACAAAGAGGACAAGTTAACAGGGAGGGCTACTCTTTCCCCAAACCGTAATGGCGGATCTTCTTGAGAAGGTTGGGATAGCTGATCTTGAGCGACCGCGAGGCCTGTGATTTGTTGCCCCCGGACAGTTTCAGGGCCCGGCGGATTTCCCGGCACTCGATTCCCGCCAGGGTATCCCGCAGGGGAATGACTTCTTCCCCGGGAGCTTCATGGTCGACCCCGCCGGAAATTTCGGCAGGAAGATGCTCGGGTCGCAGGACCGAGTCGCCCTGGGCCAGCACGATGGCTCGGCGCAGGGCCTTTTCGAGTTCCCGCACGTTTCCGGGCCAGGAATGATTGATCAACATGTCGAGGAACACCCGGTCCAGGTCTGAAGGGGCAGCCTCCATCTCCTGGCTGAACCGGTCGACGAAGTGGTTGGTCAAAAGCTCGATGTCGTCAGCCCGCTCGCGCAAGGGAGGAATCACCAGGGGGAAATCGAGCAGCCGGTAGTAGAGATCCTCGAGGAAGCGGCCCTCCTGGGCCATCTGGTGCAGATCCGATTTCGAGGCGCAGACGATCCGGACATCCACCCGCAATTCCCGATTGGACCCGACCGGGCGCACCACTTTGGTATCCAGGAAATGGAGCAGTTTGCCCTGCATGCTGAAGGGCATCTTGCCGATCTCGTCCAGGAAGACCGTTCCGCCTTCCGCTTCCACCAGCAGCCCCTGCTTGTCATTGTGGGCCCCGGTGAAACTGCCCCGCTTGTGGCCGAACAATTCACTTTCCAGCAACGATTCTGGAATGGCGGCACAATTGATGGTCAGGAAACGGCGATCGGCCCGTTTGCTCAGGGCATGGATGGAATAGGCAAGCAGTCCCTTGCCGGTCCCCGTCTCCCCGTTCAACAGGACGGTCAAATCGCTGGGCGCCACCTTCCGGGCCAGCCCCAGCATCTCGAGCATCTTCACGTTCTGCGTGATGATGTTCTCGAAACTTTCGATCTTTTCGAAAACCCCGAGTTCTGCGGCCTGGGACCCGCCCCGCCCCTTCTCGTACAGGAACAGTGCCAGGAATCCCATGTAGGTGGCCAGAAAGTCCAGGGAAGCCCTGTCGAAACCGGGTGCGGCCTCACTCCGGGAGGATTTCCCCAGGAAAAGAAGACCGAACTGACGCCCGTGAAGGGCAATGGGCATGAACACGCAACTGGCAGCGACCGTGGCCAGGGCAGGCACCGCCTGGGTAAGCGGGTCCCCCTCATCCAGTTTGGAAAACAGCGAGGTACCCGACCGGTGACCTTCGGCCAATTCCCGGTCGAACCAATGGGTCAACTGCTGGCCCAGGTTTTCGGTCAGGCCGTGGCGGGCCGTGATCCGCAATCCGTCCCCGGCACCGGTGTCGTCGACCATGGCGATAAAACCGGAATCGGCCTGGACCCTTTCCATGCCCGCACCCAGGACCGAGCCCAGGTTGCGGGGCACCGAAGCGTCCCCCTTGGCGAACAGGCCGGGCAGGCAGGAGATGGCCTGCAGATGACTTTCTGTACTCTGGACACCGCCCAGCAGCCCTCCCTCGATCCGATCCCGCAACTCGACCACCATGGGAGCCAATTCGACGTCGTCGAAGCCGGCCGCGTGCCTTTCCAGTTCAAAAACGGTGAGCAGGGCATCATCGAACTGGCCCAGCCTGATCTGGACTTCGGCCAGGCGCTCCAGGATGTCGCACAACATCCGGTCGCTGACCGCGGAAGCCCCGTTTTCCTGGGCGTCCATCAGGAAGCGCCGCAGCAGAAGCAGTTCGGCCTCGCCGGCGGTATCAAGGCGATGGTCGGTGAAATCGAGGATCGTCCGGCACCAGTGGTGGGTCAGTTTCTGTTCACCGAAGGTGGCGATGGCCTGGCGGAAATGGTAGTCCGCCTGTTTCTGGTCCGCCTGGCCGGAATAGGCCTTGCCCATGGTGGCGTGACAGAAACCGATTTCGTAGTTTTCGCCGCAATTCTCACAAACGGCCAGGGCGGCCTGGCTGACGGCCACCGCTTTTTCCAGGCGGCCGGCCATCAAATGGGCTTCACCCATGCGCCGCTGCAACTCGCCTTCGAGATCGTTCCCCGCGGCGATGGTGCGTGATTTTTCCAGACCCAGCTGGTAGTTGAAGCGGGCCTTTTCGTGCTCGCCCCGGGCCAGCAGGATATCGCCCAGGTACTCGTCGGCAATGGTGGACTCACGCAGGAAACGGTTCTGATCGGCGAAGGCCTTGCCCTCGAGGATCAATTCCTCGGACCGGGCCAGGCGACCGGACAGGGTCTCGAGGCGCCCCATGGCCAGATAAAGACGGGTCTGCCGCATCCTGTCCCCGAGGCTGACGGACAACCGCAGACCTTTTTCCAGCAGGGACCGGGATTCACCCAGGCGGTCCATCTTCTGCAGGATGATGCCTTGATTGAGATAGAACCCGGGCAACAGATGGCTGGCGCCGATGTTGTGGGCCAGTTCGACCGCTTTTTCCATCAGGGATGTGGCGCGGTCCCAGCGGCAGCGGATCTTCTGCAGGACCGCCAGGTTGTTCAACAGGTTGGCCACACCCAGATCGTGTCCGATACGACGGAAGGTGGACAACCCGTCGTTGAAGAATTCCTCGGCTTTTTCCAGGCGCCCGAGCCTACTGTAACAGATCCCCATCCCCACCTGGAGAACGGCGACATCCGAATGTTCATCCGTCAGGGCCAGGACCGAAAAAGCGCGTTTCGCCAGATTCAGGGAGTCATGGAGCCGACCGCGCTCGCGCAGAGCGATGGCGCTACGTGCCTGGAAAATGGCCCGGTGGACGGCGATCTCGTCTGGGTCCGAAACGACCGAGGTCCGGGCGATGAGATCCTCCGCCCGGTCGAGAAGCAGATCAACCTGGTCGAAGTTGCCCAAAAGGATGTTGGAATCGACTGCCTTGCGCAGGACCCGCACGGCCTGGTCCCGGTCCATCCGGGAAAGAACACCTTCAGCGAAGAGTTGGCGGTAATAATCCAGGGCCGTGGAATAGGCGGAGGCATGATAGTGAAGGTCGCCGATTTCCTCCAAGCGGGCCCACTCCGTCCCCTGCCGGGAACGGGCGCTATCCGGCTGGCCCGAATTGGACTGGCTTTGGTCTTTGAAATTATCTCTCATCAACCGTATCCCTCGGCGAGGAAGTGGACCGGCGACAATTTATTTTTTGTCCCGGCTTCAGGACCGCCCCTCACGGGCAGTCCTAAAGAGCCAGCTGGATCAGTGAGTTCAGGAGGAGCCAGAGCTCATCCAGGACCGAATCGTCCCAATCACCGCATCCTTCTAGGGAACCCAAACCGTCAGGTTGATCCTTAGCCCCTAAACCATCTCCCATTTCACCAGGATCACCATTCTGGCCGTCGTCGGAGGCCCCATTGACTACGACGACAAGATCATTTTGATCATTTTGGGAGGAGGAAGCTGAGGAATCCTGCTTCTCCGGAATTCCACCGGCAGCAGCAACAGAAGAAAGCGAAGTGATGGACAAAAACGACCACATCACCAGAAGAACCAGAACCGTCAGATTCTTTTTCATGTCCTTCTCCTTCATAACAACACCCCG
This sequence comes from Candidatus Krumholzibacteriota bacterium, assembly GCA_039714075.1. GTDB lineage: Bacteria > Krumholzibacteriota > Krumholzibacteriia > LZORAL124-64-63 > LZORAL124-64-63 > JAGLCY01. The sequence continues at coordinate 7,593 of JBDLKA010000048.1, forward strand.
TCTTAAACAAAACCACCGCGGCACTCCGGACCTGGTATCTGGAGCCGCAGAAAAATCCTAATTACTCTATTTATTTACGGATCAAAGGTTGATCCGTCAACAAGTTTCGGGAATCAACCCGATTCCGGCTGGGTACGCAGCCCGTATTTGGTGATCTTCTTGTAGAGGTTGCTCCTCTGCATTCCCAAGGCTTCCGCCGTCTTGCTGACATTGTACAGGTTTTCCTTCAGCTTGTGTTGAAGAAATGCCCCCTCGCTTGCGGATTTGAAGTCCTGGAAGTCGTTGCATTCAAAAAAAGAAGGTTCCCCGGCGACCTCATGGGAGGCACCGGGCAACAGAGGCAGGTCCGTGGGCTTTATGACCTCCTCCGGGGCCAGGATCAGCATTCTTTCCACCAGGTTACGCAATTCCCGGACGTTGCCGGGCCAGGAGTATTCCTGCAGGATCGCCAGGGTCTCGGGGTCGAAACGGCGGGGCTTTGTTTTCAGCCGCGCGGCCAAATCGGCCAGGAACCATTCCAAGAGCAGGGCAATGTCCCCTTCCCTCTCCCGCAAGGGAGGCAAATGAATGGAAAGGACATTCAGGCGGAAGAAGAGATCCCTCCGGAAACCGGATTCCGGCGAAGACAGATCGCGGTTCGTGGCGGCCACGATACGAACATCGACTGACTTGGTGTCTCCCCCTCCCACGCGCTGGAACTTGTTTTCTTCCACCGCCTTGAGCACCTTGGCCTGAGCCTCTTCGTTCATGTCGCCAATTTCATCGAGAAACAGGGTTCCCCCGTCAGCCAATTCGAATTTGCCGATTCTCTGCTTGTCCGCGCCGGTAAAACTGCCCTTTTCATGGCCGAAAAGTTCACTTTCAACCAGATCCCGGGGGATGGCCGCACAATTCACCTCGACCAGGGGACGGTCCATGCGGGCGCTGGCCCGGTGAATGGCCCGGACCACGAGTTCCTTGCCCGTGCCGTTCTCGCCGGTGATCAGGACGGTCGCCTCGCTGGCGGCAACCTTGTCTATGAAGGCCCGCACCTCGCGGATGCCCCGGCTTTCCCCCACCAGGGGGTGGGATGTGACCGCCTGATCCTGGAGAATGCGGCGGTCCGAAAGCACCTCCTGGTGATCCAGGCAATTGGTGAGCGTCACCAGCAGCCGCGACCTGTCCAGGGGCTTTTCCAGGAAATCATAGGCGCCCTTCTTGACGGCATCCACAGCGGTTTCGATGTTGCCATGGCCGGAAACGACGATCACGGGCATCCGATGCCCGTCGGCGGCCAGGCGGTCAAGAACTTCGAAACCATCCATTCCCGGCATCTTGACGTCCAGCAGAATGACGTCCGGAGCCGAGGACGCCACCACGGCCAGCCCCTCGGCCCCGGACCCGGCTTTTTTCACTTCGTAACCCTCATAGGAGAGAATCTGTTCAAGGGTTTCGCGGATGGCGATTTCATCGTCGATGACAAGGACCGTTTTCAATGGTCTTCCCTTTTCGTGGGGGGCGGCTTGCGCGTCGAGCCCGCCGGTAGGTTATTGGGGTTGCTTATCGCACCTTTGCCATAACTTGCACCGGTTTTCAAGCGGGTGTCAAGAGGCGACCGGATTCGAGAGTCCTTCAGGACAATGCACCCGATCAAGGATCAAGCGATGGATTGCAAACCCCTGCTCCGGTCCCTGGTTCCCGACCGCCTGGCCGGACTTGTCGCCGAAGCCGGGCTGCCCGCCTACCGGGCTGATCAGCTGGCCGACTGGCTTTTCGCCCGGGGAGTTTTCCGCTGGGAGGAAATGACCAACCTTCCCCAGGCCCTGCGAGCCGACCTGGCCGCACGGTTCGACCTGTCCGCCCTGGAGCCCACCGAACGGCAGGTTTCCGGCGACGGCACCCGGAAATTCCTGTTCCGCCTGCGGGACGGCGCCACCGTGGAAAGCGTGATCATTCCCATGGAAGAGCACGCCACCTTCTGTATCTCCACCCAGGTCGGGTGCGCCATGGCGTGCCGTTTCTGTGCCACCGCCCGGGGCGGCCTGGTCCGCAACCTGGAAGCGGGGGAAATCCTGGAGCAGGTGCTGCGCCTGCGCCACGATACCGCGGCCGATCCCCTTCCGGGGCTGGGCAACCGCCAGTTCAACGTCGTCTACATGGGCATGGGTGAACCGCTGGACAACTGGGAAGCGGTGAACGACAGCCTGACTTGCATGATGGACCCCGGGGGCCTGGCCATGTCCCGCAGGAGGATCCAGATATCGACCAGCGGCCCCGGTGAAGGTCTGCGGAAAATGGTCGCCGCCGAACCGGGGGTCGGGTTGACCATCAGCCTCGGGGGCAGCACGGACGCCGAGCGTAAGGCGGTCATGCCGGTACCGGGCCGCACCTCCATCCGGGAAGTCCTGGACCTGGCGGTGCAATACGTTCGCCGCACCGGAAGACGGGCCACGGTGGCCTGGGTGTTGATCGCCGGCCAGACCGATGATCCGGAGCAGGCCGCGAGGCTGGCCCGGTTGCTGCGGGGCAAGCCGCTCAAGGTCAACCTCATCCCCCTGAACCCGCTGGACGACGGCAAACTTCTGCCGCCGGACCAGAAGGAGATCCAGGCCTTCCGCCGGATTCTGGCCGATGCCGGAATCGACACCTTTGTCAGGATCAGCGGCGGGCAGGATATTGCCGCTGCCTGCGGCCAGTTGCGACGAAGGCGATTGCGGTCCTGAGCAGGGAAGCCCCCTCGGTCGTGCCGGCCGGATCCTACCCGCAAAAAAAGGCCCCTCTTTCGAGGGACCTCAATTCATCCTGATCTTGTCGAGCGGGGTCGTTTAGAGAACGTCGGCCAATGAGGTCTTGTCCAGGGCCCCGGTCAGGGCGGTCTGGGCTTCGCGCCAGACGTTGGCCACGGCACAGGTATCGGCATCCTGACAGGGATCCACCTTGCGCAGGCAATGGTTCAGGGCGATGCCGCCTTCGCAGATCTCCACGATTTCCCGCAGGGTGATATCGTCCGCGGGCCTACCCAGGCTGAATCCGCCCTTCACTCCCCGGTGGGATTTCACGACTCCCGCCTGGGCCAGCATCTGGAAAATCTTGGCCAGGAAAGCTTCGGAAACCTCGCAGGATCCGGCAATGAGCTTCAGTTGGACTGGAGCGTCATTGTTGCGGCGGGCGAGTTCCTGGAGACCGCGGATGGCATATTCAGTCTGTCTGGTAATCTGAAGCATCGGAGACCTTTCCTTCTATGGCATTGCTTTGGCGAATCTCCCTGGGACTAAATAGGACCATAGTCGGATTGTTGTCAAACACTGGAATTTTTGGCGAGGCGCAAACTTTTTGCCACCAGATTTGAAACTGGACATTCCGGGGCCGAAATATCGAAAAAACGGGCCCATAATTGTTTATGGTTGGATGATGAACTTCCGGCCACCACCCCGCTGCGGTCCCGGTGTTCAGGCGGCGCAGCCAATATATCCCCGGGATGGTCCGGTCCCTCGGCAAGACGCAAATCATAAACCGACACCAAGAGTCGGTACCTGGTAATCTGGTGCCGAAAACTGCCCACCAGGACCGGATCCTGGTCATTCCGGGAATATCCCGGAATCGGCACACCGTGCAGCCAGGACCTCCAGAACCGGCCGGGCCAATCGGCGGCCCCATTCACCGGTCGGGGGAGCCAAGGCGTGGACGGCAGCCCCCAGAGCCCGGCATGAAGTCCGGAGACATCCGCCCTGACCGGAGGAGGGACATCAGCAGGACCGGCGACCGGACCGGCACCGGGAGGAAGCAGGAGCACCTGCTCCTGCCGGCGGACAAGCAGCAGCCCCAACTGGACGCCAATGGCGGCGGCGGTGGACTTCGCCGGTGGCACCTGGTCCACGATCCCGGCCTGGTGAGCACGGCACAGGGAACGGACCGGACAGACAGGGCAGCGAGGATCCCCGGCGCGGCACACCAACGCCCCCAGTTCCATCACCGCCTCGTTCCAGTCCCCCGGTCGTTCTTCATCCACCAGGCCGGCGGCCACCCGGTCGAGATGGGCAGGCTTGAGATCCGCCAGGGTTTTCGTGTCGCCCACCAGCCAGCGGGAAAGGACCCGGCGGGCATTGGCGTCCACCGCGGGCACCCTGATGCCCAGACCGATGCTGGCCACGGCCCCGCCGGCATAGGGACCGATCCCCGGCAGAGCCAGCCAGCCTTCGACCTCCCGGGGCAGTTTGCCCTCCATTTTGTCGGCCACCATTCGGGCGGCCTCGTGAAGCTGCCGGGCCCGCCGGTAATAACCAAGCCCGGCCCACAGGGACAGGACTTCATCCGGATCCGCCGCGGCGAGAGTCTCCACGTCGGGAAATACGGCCAGGAACTTCTCCCAATAGGGCACGACCACCTTGACGGTGGTCTGCTGCAGCATCATTTCGGAGATCCAGGTCCCGTACAAGGTGCGGCGGCGGCGCCAGGGCAGTTCGCGTTTATTTACGTCGAACCAGGACAGCAACAGGCGGCGGTACTTTTCCGGGTGGTCATTCAGGTAAGCGGCGGTGGGCAATTCCGGGTTCAGGATGACAAGGTCTCCCCTGGCTGGTCAGGCGTGGCGCGGATTGTTCGCCCGTTGACAAAACGGAGTGCCGCAGGTAAGCATTGTGCCCGTTGTTCTTGTTCAAGGCAACCAGGTTCCGGTGACGATAAGGAGTAAACAATGTCTGCCCAGACCATCCCCGAGCTTTTCCTGTCCTCCGTGCGGGAGTTCCCCCGTCCGGACTGTTTCTCCTACCGGGATGAAACGGGCCAGTACGTGGATGTCTCCAGTGAGGAAGCGCTCCGCCGGGTCAGGGCCCTGAGGATGGGTCTGAAATCCCTGGGCGTCCAGCCGGGTGACCGGGTGGCCCTGCTTGCGGAAAACCGGATCGAGTGGGCCCTGGCCGACCTGGGCTGCCTTTGCGCCGGCGCCGTCACCGTTCCTGTCTACCCCACTCTGATGGTGGACACCATCGAGTACATCATGAGTGAATCCGAACCGGTGGTGGTCTTCGTATCGACCGAGGAACAGGCCGCCAAGATCCACCAGATCCGGGAGCGGTTGCCGTCGGTCCGGGATGTTATTTCATTCGAGCGGACCAGCCTGCCCGACATCCTGACTTTCGACAAGTTGAAGCAGATCGGGCAGAACCTCCTGGAGGACAACCCGCCGGCGCCCCGGGACGAATGCGCAGAGTTGGACAAGGATTCCCCCTGCAGCATCATCTACACCTCCGGCACCACGGGCAACCCCAAGGGGGTGGTCCTCTCGCACTGGAATTTCGTTTCGAACGTGCTGAACATAAAGGACCAGGTGCCGATCAGTTCGGCGGACCGCTGTCTGTCCTTCCTGCCCTTGAGCCACGTCCTGGAAAGAATGGGCGGGCTTTTCACCATGCTTACGGTGGGGGCCAGCATCGCCTACGCGGAAAAAATGGAGACGGTGCCGCAGGACATCCTCGATGTGCGGCCGACGTTCATGATCAGTGTCCCGCGGCTCTATGAAAAAATCTACGCCAAGGCCATGGCCACGGCCATGGGTGCGGGCTTTCCCAAGAAGAACATCTTCATGTGGGCGCGGGATGTGGCGATCCGCAAGGCCCGCATGAAGGCGGCCGGCCAAAAGACCGGGGCCCTGTTCAACTTCCAGTACGCCCTGGCGGACAAGCTGGTGTTCAGCAAGGTGCGCGCCAAACTGGGCGGCAGGATCCAGTTGATGATTTCCGGCGGAGCCCCCCTCAACTCCAAGATCAACCAGTTCTTCAACGGCGCGGGCCTGAATATCCTGGAAGGTTACGGACTGACCGAAACCAGTCCCATCCTGACGGCGAACACCTTCGACAACTTCCGTTACGGCAGCGTCGGCAAGGCGATCCCCGACACGGAACTGAAGATCGCGGAGGACGGGGAGATCCTGGCCCGCGGCCCCCAGGTCATGCTGGGCTACTACAGGAACGAGGAGGCCACCCGGGAAGTCATCGACGAGGACGGCTGGTTCGCCACCGGTGACATCGGCCATCTGGACGAGGACGGATTCCTGTTCATCACCGACCGCAAGAAGGACCTCATCGTGACGGCCGGCGGCAAGAACATCGCGCCGCAACCGATCGAGAACCAATACGCGGCCAACAAGTACATCTCGCAAGCGGTTATCATCGGGGATCGTCGTCAGTTCCTGTCGGCCCTGATCGTACCCAATTTCGAGACCCTGCAGGATTTCGCCTCCGGCAAGGGCATCCATTCCATGGAGGTGTCCGACCTGGTTCGCCATCCCCAGATCCAGGCGCTGTTCGAAGAGATCATCAACGACATGAACCAGGATCTGCCCAGCTTCAGCCAGGTCAGGAAATTCTCCCTGCTGGAGCGGGAATTCACCCTGGACGACGGGGAACTGACCCCCACCATGAAGGTCAAGAGGTTCGCGGTCAACCGCATGTACAAGGAGACCATCGACACCATGTACCCCGAGCCCCTGGCCGGGGAAGACGCCTGACATGGAACGAACCACCGTGGACCAGGGGCCGCCCGCCCGGACATCACCCTGGACCAGGCCGATGGTCTGCACCAGTGTGGGCCTCGTGGGCAACATCCTGTTGTCCGTGGGGAAACTCGCCTTCGGCATGATCGCCGGCTCGGCCGCCCTTGTCGCCGACGGCTTCCACAGTCTGGCGGATGTCCTGAGCGATGTGGGAATCCTCCTGGCCCTCAAGGCCTCCACGCGGCCGCCGGACAAGAACCATCCCTACGGCCACCACAGTTTTGAAACCCTGGGCGCCACCCTGGTGGCCCTGTTCATGCTTTTCACCGCGGTGATGATCGCCAAGAGCGCGATCGAACACCTCATCGAGGGCACCTACCTCGTTCCCCAGCTTGGCGCCCTGCTGGCTTCGATCGTGGCGGTGGTGATCAAGGAAGTGATGGCCCGCTACACCCTGTTCGTGGGGCGCATACACGGCAGCCCCGCCCTGTTGGCCAACGGCGCCATGCACAGGTCCGACGCCATCAGTTCCCTGGCCGCCGCCGCCGGCATCGGCGGAGCCATGATCGGCTGGACCTTCCTGGACAGCGTCGGCGCCCTGGTCATCGCGATATTCATCCTCAAAATGGGCTGGGACCTGATGCGGGAAAACGTCATGGCCCTGATGGACACCATGCCCGACGAGGAGTTGCTGGAGGAGATCCGCGCCGCGTCACTGGACGTGTCCTGCGTACAGGAAGTCCGTGACATGCAGGTCCGGCAAAGGGGATCCTGGTTCATGGTCGATCTGCGGATCGCGGTCCACCCCGATCACACCATCGAGTCCGCCCATGCCACCGCCCACGAAGTCGAGGACGCGGTCCGGGAAAAAGTCAAGCGGGTGACCAGGGTGTTCGTCCATGTCGAACCAGGGATGCGCGACCAGGAACCGGATTGCCGATGAAGCTACCCGGGTCACGCTGAGAAATGCGGCCGCCCCTTATTTGCGGTCCGCCCGGTTCCCCAGGGCCACGGTAAAATTCAGCAGCCGGCCTTCCCTTTCCACGCGAACCTCGACCAGATCATCCGGTGCATGGGACCTGAGAGCCTGGGTGAAGGATTTCAGGTCCACCACGTCGGCGCCGCCCAGGCTGATCAGGATGTCACCCTTCTGCAGGCCCGCCATGGCGGCGGGGCTGCCGTCAAAAACACCGGCCAGCTTGTAGCCCTTGACCTCGGTGGTGAAATCAGGCAGGGACCCGAACCAGGTGTCCCGGTTCTGCCCCTCTTCTGCGTCGGGGCGAAGATTCTTTTCCGCGACCATGACCCAGGGGAAACTTTCGGGTTCCCCCCTGAAGGAACCGAGCAAACGGTCGGTAAAGGCGGCAACTTTCGCCATGGCCGGGTAGTCGAGAGTCGGCCAGTCGTCGGCCGGCCGGTTGTATTCCGGATAGGCGCCGCCGAAAACGAAGATGACCGGAATCTCCCTGGTATTGAACGACATGTGGTCACTGCCGGACCAGCCGCCGGGAGCGAGGGACAGTTCCAGGTTTCCGGTATTGGCGGCATTGACCAGGGCCGGAAACGAGGGTGTGGTCCCCACCCCGCTGACATAGAGGCGATCGGAGTTCAACTGTCCGACGGTGTCCAGATTGATCATGGCATCAACGCTGTCAAGAGGCACAGGCATATGGGCCACCATATGGCCCGACCCCTGAAGTCCCACTTCCTCGGCCGCGAAACTGGTGAAGATCACGCTGCGCCGATCGCCCGCAGCCTGTTCCGGCACCGAAGCCAAACGGATCAATTCGAAAACGACCGACACGCCCGAGGCGTTGTCGTTGGCACCCGGATAGTAATCTCCTGTGGCCGGTGGATCCGCAGGACCGGCGGCCGGCGTCACCCGCCCGAGATGGTCATAGTGGGCACCCACGACGACATAGCGTCCGGCCAGCCGACCCTGACCCGGCAGAATCCCCGCCACGTTGCGGCCTGTTTTACCCGCGAGTTCCTCACCCGCCCAGCCCTGCCCCGAAAGGGGGAACTCCTGGAACCAGGAGCCGTCGAAGGCGGGTTCCAGACCGAGCTCCTCCATCCAGGCGGCCAGGGTATCCGCCGCGGCATCCACTTCCGGTGTCCCGCTGCCCCGGCCCGCCAAGTCCGGGTCCGTCAGAACCGTACAGCGGTATTGGAGGATTTCCGGGGAAGGCCCCGGCGCCCCCGCTCCCGGTGCGGCCAGCGGCCGGACCGGCAGAAACAGGACGGCCAGGAGTATTGCGGCTTGCAGATGTTTCACGACGATTCTCCTTGAAGGATGGCCCGGAAGGTTTCCCTGGCGTCACAGAAGGTCTGGAACCTGTCACTGAAAGTGGTCACATGGTCTTCCATTGCCCGACGGTCATAGGCGGCGGTGGCCATGATGACCGCCAGGATGTTTCGGGTCGCGGCGGTGGTGCAGGTGCGCGCGGAATCGGAGGTGGGTGAGCCGAAGGGACCGATGTCGTCGAACAGACCCAGGCGGCCGTCCAGATGGACATCCCCCTTGCGGATGCCGGCGTACTGCTCCCGTTCGGTGCCGGTCCGCAGAACGATGTCCCCGGAGACCCGTTCGAGATCGTACATTCCGACCGGCAGCAGGAATTCGAGGGAAGCCAGGTTGCAGCTGTCGACCACATTGCTGATCCGGTAGAGGTCCTTTCCCTTGAGAACCCGGCGCAGGAGCGCTTCGCTGCTGGGCCGATGGCGGGAAGGGTCCATACCGAAGGACTTGTAGAGGGTGCGTGCTTCACCGAGTCCCGGGATTTCCGAGGGCAGCAGACCCTGGTACTTGTCGGCCAGGGTGACGCCGAGTTCGGAAGTGGCCACGCCTACAGCCGGGTTGTCGGCCACCTTCACTCCTTCCAGAACCAGGAGGCCGCAGGACAGGCGGTCCGCCACTTCCGGGGCGATGGCCACCCGACGGCCGTCCGGCAACAGACAGGAAACGCCGGCGTTCAAGACTTCCCTCCGGACGAATACCGCCCGCCGTCGCCGTACATCTTTTCGTAGTAGGAGGTGTAGTCGCCGCTCCTGATCTGCTCCCACCAGGTGCGGTTATCCAGATACCAGTCGACCGTCCGGGACAGACCCGTCTGGAAATCGACGCCGGGTTTCCAGCCCAACTCGGTCATGATCTTCGCCGCATCTATGGCATACCGCCGGTCATGCCCCGGGCGGTCCTCGACGAAAGTGATCAGGTCGCGGCTTTTGCCCAACTTGTCGACCAGCATCCGCACCAGGTCGAGGTTCCGCATTTCATTGCACCCCCCGATGTTGTAGATGTCCCCGGGAGTGCCCCGACGCAGGACGGCATCCACCGCGCGGCAATGGTCCTCCACGTACAGCCAGTCCCTGACGTTGAGCCCGTCGCCGTAGACGGGCAGGGGCTTGTCCTCGAGGGCGTTGGCGATCATCAGGGGGATCAGCTTCTCGGGAAACTGGTAGGGCCCGTAGTTGTTGCTGCAGCGGGTGATCATCACCGGAAAGCCGAAGGTCTTGAAAAAGGATCGGCACAGCAGATCGGCGCCGGCCTTGCTCGCCGCATAGGGGGAATTCGGCGCCATGGGGGTGTCTTCGACGAACTGCCCCTCGTCCCCCAGGGATCCGTAGACCTCATCCGTGGAAACCATGACGAAGCGGTCCACGCCGGCGGCGCGGGATTCCTCCAGGAGAATCTCGGTGCCCAGCACATTGGTCAGAATGAAGATCTCCGGCCCCTCGACCGAGCGATCGACATGGCTTTCGGCGGCGAAATGGACCACCGCTTCGATCTTTTCTTCAGCCAGGATTCCCCGCACCAGATCACGGTCCCTAATATCCCCGCGGACAAAGCGGTAGCGCGGGTCCTTTTCGTATCCGGCCAGGTTGGCCAGGTTGCCCGCATAGGTCAACAGGTCCAGGTTGATCACCCGGTCGCCGGATTCCTCCAGCAACAGGCGGATATAATTCGATCCGATGAACCCCGCGCCGCCGGTCACCAGAATATTCATCGCGTTTCTTCCTTTCGGGCCGCGGCCAGCGCCTTGACGAAATCCGCGGTCCTGTTTTCGCAGATGCGCGCCCGGCCCGTGGCCGGATCGCTGTCCTGCAACGACGAGCCCACGATGAACCCGTCTGCCCGGGGCAGGAAATCCCCCACCGTGGCGGAGGTCACCCCGCTGCCCACCAACAGGGGACAATCGGGAAGGGCTTCCCGCACCACCGCCACTTCTTCCGGATCCGCTCCGGCGCCGGTGGCCGCCCCGGTAACGATCACCGCATCGGCCAGCCCGCGCAACCGGAGATCCTTGACCTCGTCCTCCAGGGGCCTGTCCACCAGGGGACGGGCATGCTTGACCCTGACGTCGGCCCAGATGGCGGTTTCGCTGCCCAACTCGCGGCGACGGCGCAGGGTGTGCCAGGCCCGGCCCTCGATGGTGCCCTGGTCGGTCAGGGCGGCTCCGGTGTGCACGTTGACCCGGACAAACGCGGCCCCCGTGGCCGCGGCGATGGCCAGGGCCGAATCCACGTCGTTCCGCAGGACATTGACCCCGAACAGAAGATCGGGGCAGGCCGTTTTGACCGCCTGGACCAGGACCGTCATCGCCGCCACCGTTTCCGCGGGAACCCGACCCGGGTGGAACGGCACGTCATGGTAGTTTTCAATCATCACGGCTGTCACCCCGCCGGTGACCAGCGCCCGGGCGTCGCCGAGGGCGCCGGCGAGGACCTGATCCATGTCCCCGGCCCACCGGGGGCTGCCGGGCAACGGCTCAAGGTGGATCATGCCCACGACCGCGGGCGTAATCAGTTCCTGGAAGTCGCTTCTGGTCCACATGGTTCCAAATTCACCTTTCGGGATCCCGGCGTCGTTCATTTGCTTGGCGGATTCGATATGATAGAATAAATTATCCCACCTGGAGTTTCACAAGGGATTAAGGAGCAACATGCAGATCATCAACGGCAAGACGGGTTGGATCGAGGTCATCTGCGGCCCCATGTTCAGCGGCAAGAGCGAGGAATTGATCAAGCGGATCCGCAGGGCCCAGATCGCGCGCCGCCGGGTGCAGATCTTCAAACACGGTATCGACGCCCGTTACGACGCCACCAGCATCGTGTCCCACAGCCAGCAAAGCCTGCCCGGCATTGCGGTCACCGACGTGAAGGACATTCTCGAACTCGTGGACGACCGGACCGAACTGGTGGCCATCGACGAGGGACAGTTTTTCAGCCATGACATTGTCGATGTGGTCAACAAGCTCGGCAACCAGGGCAAGAGGGTGATCGTCGCCGGCCTGGATCTGGACTACAAGGGCATTCCCTTCGGCCCGATGCCCGAATTGATGTGCTCGGCCGAATACGTGACCAAACAGCTGGCCATCTGCATGACCTGCGGGGACCCCGCCAACTTCACCCAGCGGTTGACTCCCGCCACGGACCAGATCGTGGTCGGAGCCAGCGAGATCTACGAAGCCCGCTGCCGCCGCCATTTCGAGCCCCCCGAAGAGAAAAACCCCGGACACAAGGATCAGGCCCGGGGTTGAGATTCAGGATGGTCGGATCCGTCAGCTGAAGAAATGGGGATCGATCTTCAGCTCGGCGGCACGTGTCCTCAATTCGGCCAGCACCTCCGGGGTTACCTGAAGGAATTCCGCGGCCTGACTGGGACTCTCCTTTGGCTCGACGAATTCCTCGACCGGGGGCTGCTCCTCACCTTCGATTTCCTCCACCTGGCCACTGCTGGTCAGGGCGACTTCCTCGCCGAGGGCGATCATGGCGGCGATGCGGTTGTTGGTGGCCTCGGCCTGCTGGAAACCATGATGCCAGCGGACCGCCTCCTCGAGTTCCGGGCTCAGATTCCATTCCTTGATCAGCAAGGCCCCCAGTTCCCCGTGATCGAATCCCAGTCGCTGCCGTTCCACCACGTGGTACGGCATCCCCTGCGCCGAGGATTCATTGACGATCTCCTGGAAAAGCTCGGGATGGCTGCGTGCCAGGACCAGCTGGCCGATGTTCTGCATCAGACCACCGATGAATACGCTGTCGGGATTGCTGCCGCCGAGGGCCTGGGCCACCAGTTGTCCGGCCATCGCGGACATCACGGACTGCCGCCAGATCTTCTGGTACAGCATGCCCGCGCCCGGGGACAGGAAAACCGACCGGGCGGCGGTCACCAGGGTCCAGTTCCTGATGGCTACGAAACCCAGGCGGACAATGGCCTCGCTCACGGTGTCGATTTCCCGGACCGCCCCGTAGAACGGGCTGTTGGCGATGCGCAGGACCTTGGCCGTCAGGGCCTGGTCCATGGCCAACGCCTGCTCGAGTTTGGGCGCGGTGGTTCCCGGATCCTCGATGACCGCCATGATGTGGCAGGCCGCCTTGGGCAGGGCCGGCAATTCCCCGCTGTGGTTCAGGATGGATGCCGGAGTCAGGTCCCCGGTCCGGCCCTCCCGTTCCGCGGTGGTTGCCGATTCGTCGGAGGCAGCCGCCACGGTTCCGGCGGCGGATTGGTCCCCCGCCTGCGGATCGGCCTCGGCCGGATCCGCGGCACCGTCACCGGGCAGGCCGGGGTCTGACCGGGCTTTTTTCTCCAGGTCGGTCCGGCGCCGGTGGAGTTCGGTTTTGAGGATTTGTTCCGCCGCCCCCTTGCGGTATCCGATCCCCTTGTTGAGCAGGCTCATGCGCGCCAGGGCGTATCGAGCCAGGATCTCCGCCGCGGCCAGGACATTTTCCGTGTCCTGGTCCGCATCCAGGTAGAGGAAGGTGTTCCAATGGCTCTGGGAAGGCAGGGGCAAAATGATGATCCGCCGATCCCTGCTGCCGCGGCCGAGCATGAGGGTCAGGTCCAGGGGAAAATGTTTTTCGGGTACCGGCCCGGCATAGACCGTGGGATCCTTGGAGAGGGCGTGAAAGACATCCTCATCCGTGCTGGGAATGGGCGCCCGCCCGTCGGGGCGTTTCTTCTTGGCTTCGGCGGGCAGTTGGATGTTCTTCTCCAGAAAGACCTGAAGGCCGCTGGTCCAACGCTTAAAGAGCACCAGGCGAAGTCCCGTGCGTCCGGCCAGACGATGAAAGAATTCGGGGAATTCCTTGATCTGGGTCAGACCTGAAATTTCCGTGAACCCCATCCGCAGAAGGTCCAGCCCGTCCCGGGTCTGTTCCGCCACGGAGCCATCATGCTTCGGCGTCAGGGCATCCAGCATCTCATCCACGCCCTGGAGTTCATCCGTTTGTGTTGCCAAGGGTTTCCTCATTCATTTGGCAGCCGCGAAGAATCGAAATTCCCGGCTCCGGTTCCGGACATTGATCGGCTGTCCTGATAATCGGCAGGCAAAGCGGGGTCATTTATCATTTTTTGGATTTCGGGCGGATTCAAGAATGGCGGAAAGGCAGGGGATTGGTTGCGTTTGGGCCACTCAGAGGGTAATTTGGCCCCTCCGGACCGCCACCGACCTTCGGACCGCCACCGTTAGCGGGGAAACATGAACTGCAGGATCACCAAATCTTTCACCCTGGACGCGGCGCATTGGCTCCCGGAAGTCCCCGAAGGGCACAAATGCGGTCGCCTGCACGGGCATACCTATACCATAATCCTGGGTTTGGAGGGCGCCCTGGAGGCCAGGATGGGCTGGGTGCAGGACTATGGTGACGTATCCCGGGCCTTCGCCCCGCTCCTGGACATGTTCGACCACCATTGCCTCAACGAAATCGAGGGTCTGGAAAATCCGACCGCCGAAGTCATGGCGGCCTGGATCTTCGGCCGTCTGAAGAGCGATCTGCCCCTGCTGACGGATGTGACGGTCTGCGAAACCCCCACCACCACGGCTGTCTTCAGACCGGGGACGTGACCGGGCCTGGTGACCGGACCTAGGAAGAACTCCGCTCCAGCCGGACGGGAGTCACACTGCCGGCAGGCAACCACCCGCGCCATTCACCACCCAGTCCTATCCTGACCCAGCCCTCCCTTTCGCCTTCGATGTTGACCGTCAAGCCGTCGTGGACCTCGAACAGGACCGGGAAATTGTCGGCCGGCCCGGACTTGACCTCCGCCACCCCGACGATCACCACCGCTTCATTCCTGATTTCCTGGTTGTGCCAGCGGCCGGCGGTCACCGTCGCGACGACAAGGAGACCGGCCGCGGAGGTCAGCAGCAGCCGCCGCAGTTGAACACCGAAATCCTCGCGGTACCAACCCCAACCGACCAGGGCCGCGGTCAACCAGACCATCACCAGCAGCACCACGCCCCATTGGTCAAGAGTCAGGGCGGAAACGATCCAGGCCACCTGGGCGATGAACAGGGGCCATTCCTCGTCCGTGAGCTCCAGATCCTTGATATGATGCCGGACCCAGGCCAGGTTGGCGTGGATGTCCCGGTCCCGCGGAGCGAGACGCTGGGCGCGCAGATAGGAAGCCACCGCCTGGCCGAGTTCACCCCTGCGGGCGTAGGCATTGCCCAGATTGAAGTGGAGCACGGCGTCATTGGCTCCCAGGTCGCGGGCTTCGAGGTAGAGTGCCAGGGCCTGATCGGTTTCCCCCGACGTGTAGGCCTGGTTCCCCTCCGCCAACAACCGCACGGGGTCCGCTCCCGGCCGTCCCGCCCCAGCCTGGTCGGCTGCTTCCGTCAATGGCGCCGCAAGGGTGAGCAGAGCCAGGCCCGCCAGAAGGCCGACCACAGGGCCCGGTGTTTTTCCCGCGGAACTACCCGGGGCTTTCCGGGCGTCGTCCAGTCCCTTCAGCAATTCTTCCACTTCCGCGACCAGGGGAGCGCCCCGGGCCCCGGCCCGGCCTCCCCCATAGCGGGCCGAGTCGCACGCGTCGAGGATTTCAACCAGTCGGTCCGCCGTGGCCGGAAGACCCACCCCGGCGCAATATTCCTTGATCTCCGAAACCCCGACAGCGGCCAGGGGCCGATCCGTGCAGTCGGCCACGAAACCGTGGACGGTCCGCGCGATACCGGCCAGGGACTCGGGCGAGTCCCCTGCGGATGGTGCCTTGGCCAGTTCGGCGCGGGCCGTCACCAGGGACAGCCGCAGACGCCGGCCGGCTGGATTCCGCCGGTCCGCGGACAGGCGGTTGAGGTAGATCCGCAACAGCCCGATCATCAGGACCGGAAGCAGAAGAACGACCCACCAGCCGAAACTGCCCAGCCAGGGTCCGGACCGCCGGCCAAGCCGGCCGGGGACCTTGTGGATGAAGGCCAGGTCCTCGCTCAGCCTGCTGATCTCGCTGCGCAGGAATCCGGAACTGTCGTCTCCGGTCTGGGGAAGGTTACTGGGAGTTACCTGGACCTCGCCGATGTCCGCACGGGCGGTCAGGTATTTGCCCCGCCGGGAATCGAACCAGGACAGTTCCACCGGTGGAATGACCAGCAGGCCTTCGGCTCCCGGGATGAGGACCTTTTCCAGGGAGATCATGCCCGACATCCGGTCATGGGTGGGCCGCGACTGGAAACTTTCCGCGGCATCGTGCATGCGGGTCTCCGGAGGAGCGGTAATTTTCAAACCGGAAAAACCCTTGAGAAACCCGTCGGCAACCAGCGTGACCTTCAAGCCCAGGGCCTCGCCCCGGGGAACGGAATCCTGATCCACGTTGGCCTGGAGGCTGAGACGGGAAGCAACGATTCCGGAAAAACCTTCCGGACGCGGGGCCGGAAGTTCCCGGACCTTGATGACCAGGGACCGTGTCCTGAGAATATTGGGACCTCGTCGTGATCTCCGGGAATTGAAAAACCGGTCGAATACCCCTTCGGGGAAGGACAGTTCGGCCGGTTCGATGGTCAGATCCCCGCTGCGGGTGGGAAAAAGGGAATACCGGATTTCCGTGACGCTGTAGGCCCGCCCCCGGACAGCCTTGCGGTAGTTCTTTTCCTCGCCCAGGTCTTCACGCCAGAAACCCTCGGTACGGGGTGCCTTGTAGGAGGGATTGTTCCAGGGTTGGACCCGGCGCCAGTAGCGGAAGGTGAGAATGATCTGCTGCCCGACCCAGGCTTCCTCGAAATCCGCGTCCAGGGTGAGAAAAATATCGTCGCCGGGTTGGCCGGACCGGGCATCGGTGGCATCCACCCCGGATCCCATCGGGGACGGAACCCGGTTTCCCGTATTCGCCGGCGGAATGGTCTTCGGCGGCAAGGGGGCGGTAACCTTGACCTGGATCGGTTCGGTCCGGCAATCGGTGCCCCCGGCGGAAACAACCACGGGGCCTATCGTAAAGTCGCTCTCCTGCTCCACCTTCAGATACCACGTCCGGGAAACCGAGGTCCGGGCCTTCCCGTTGACCACGCTCATGCTTTGATTGGTGCCGCCGCTCTGGATCCGGACTCCCTTGATTTCGGGCAACCGGAAATCCGCCGACCACCCCATGTCGCCGGTGGCCGATACGGTGAGGACGACATTTTCACCCCGGGGCACGGTGGTCCGGTTGACTTCCGCCGCGCAGGAAAAATCCCCTTGGGCCTGCGCCCCTGCTGGAGACAGCAGCACCAACAGGATCAGGATCCAGGGCGCCGTATCAAGTGCGGGTCGGGGAAAATTCCGCATCGTTGGGATCACCATTTCTTTCCGCTTTTCGGCTTGCCGCCCTTGAGTCTCTTCTGCACGGATTTCTTGAGCTCTTCTTCATCCCGGTCCAGGGCCTTCAGGATCTGCAGGGCCTGTTCCCTGGTCAATTCCTCGGTTTCGGATTCGGTGGGCTCCTGTTCTTCTTCGGATTGATCCGCCTGGTCCTGCTCCTGTTGTTCCTGCTGTTCCTGTTCCTGCTGATCTTGTTCCTGCTGATCTTTGCAATCACCATCCTGCAGATGAAGCTCTCGCGGGCGAATCGTGGCGGCCGACGTCGCGCGCCGTGAGGACATCGGGGCGTTGATGGAAGGCACCGTCAAGGCCTTCGGCCCGCCGACGATCCTGGTCAACAACGCCGGCATCGCGGTGTTCGAGGATCCGCTGCTCCTGGACCAGGAGCAATGGGATCGCTGCTTCAGCGTCGACCTGGACGCCGCCTGGTGGGTCAGCCAGGCCGTCCTCCCCCACATGCTCGCCAAGGAACGTGGCGCCATCGTCAACATCGCCTCCTCGCACTCGTTCCAGATCATCCCGGGTTGTTTTCCGTATCCCGTGGCCAAGCACGGGCTCATCGGCCTGACCCGGGCACTGGCTGTCGAGTACGGCGCCCGGGGTATCCGCATCAACGCCATCTGCCCGGGCTACGTCGAGACGCAGGGCGTGCGCGACTACTT
>JBDLKA010000049.1:0-25169 GCA_039714075.1 Candidatus Krumholzibacteriota bacterium
GGTGGAAACGAAGGAAAAGGCCCCCCGGGGGACCCTCGCCGGGCGGCCGCCGGTGCAGATCCATGTTCACGAAGAAGCCGGCAAAATGACAGTGGAAACCGATGCGGGAAAACGCGAACTGAGCAGGGCCGAAGCCGAACGAATGAAATGCGACGCGGCCGTCTGTCGTAAAGGAGGCCGTAATACAACAACCATCCCTCCACGCGTGCGACGCGAGGTGCTTGCCCGCGATCGCCACCGCTGCCAAACTCCCGGGTGCGGAAGGACCCGGTTTCTCGAAGTTCATCACAAGGTGCCGCGGTCTGGTGGAGGTAGCAACAGCCGGGAAAACCTGGTGACCCTGTGCGGATCCTGTCACCGTTTATGGCATGAACAAGGAGCAGGCGTTGAGACCCTGATGAAAACCCCATTACCAAAATAGATTCCTCCCACTAATCCAATAGTGTATGGTCGGCCCACCCCGATTCCACCCTTGGCCTCTCCGCGAAGGGAGCCCCCATGGCTCAGCTGACCCTCCAAGTCAACGGCAAGACCCACGCCCTCGACATCGATCCCGAAACTCCCCTGGTCTGGGTCCTGCGCGACCACCTCGGCCTGACCGGCACCAAGTATTCCTGCGGGATTTCCGAGTGCGGGGCCTGCACCGTGCTGATCGACGGGGCCGCCGAACGCTCGTGCTCCATGCCGGTGTCCGACGCGGTGGGAAGCAAGATCACGACCATCGAGGGGCTGGCCGGCACCGATCTGCACCCGTTGCAGAAAGCCTGGATCGAAGAGGAAGTCCCCCAGTGTGGCTACTGCCAGCCGGGCCAGCTGATGACCGCCGCGGGCCTGCTCAACAAAAATCCCAATCCCAGCGAAGAGGAAATCGTCGCCGAGATGTCCGACGTGCTCTGCCGCTGCGGCACCTACCTGCGGATCAAGAAGGCCGTCGCCAAGGTCGCCAAGGGAGGTAAATCATGAGCCGCGTCACGAATCTCAGCCGCCGTGATTTCCTCAAGGCCACCGCCGCGGCCACCGGGGCCCTCGTACTCGGTTTTCGGCTTGGCCAGACCGCGCAGGCCGCGGAAGCGGGCGACATCATCTTCAACCCCAACGCCTGGTTGGAAATCACCAATGATGGCGATGTGATCATCCAGGTCCCCTGGTCCGAACTGGGCCAAGGGGCGCTCACGGCGGTACCCATGCTGCTGGCGGACGAACTCGAGGTCGATTTCGACACCGTCCAGGTTCGCAAAGCCAAGAACGATCCCCGCTTCGGCAACATGGGCACCGGGGGCAGCCGCAGCGTCCGGACCAGTTGGGATCCCGTGCGCACCGCCGGTGCGACCGCCCGCGTGATGCTGGTCGCCGCCGCCGCGGAGCAGTGGCAGGTGCCGGTCGCCGAGTGCGAGGCAAAGCTGGGCGTCATCACCCACAAGAACAGCGGCCAATCCCTGACCTTCGGCGAAGTGGCCGCCGCCGCGGCCACGCTGGAGGTGCCGGAAGATATCGCGCTCAAGCCCAGGAGCGGGCGGACGATCATCGGCCGCGACATGCCGCGCAAGGACACGCCCGACAAGGTGATCGGCAAGGCGGAATTCGGTTGCGACCAGCGGATCGACGGCATGGTGTTCGCCACGGTCGCCCGGTCGCCCGTGCTCGAGGGAACCGTCAAGAGTTTCGACGACACCGCGGCGCTGAAGGTCCCGGGCGTCCGGCAGGTCGTGGAAATCGCCACCGGTGTCGCCGTGGTGGCCGAACATTCCTGGGCCGCCCTCAAGGGCCGGGAAGCACTCAGCATCGAATGGGATGAAGGTCCCAATGCGGGCCTGAGCTCGAAGAAAATCAGCCAACGCCTGGCCGAAGCCGACCCGGCCGCCGCACCGGTGATGCGCGAAGAAGGCGACGCCAAAACCGCCTTTCAAAGCGCAAACAAAACCGCCGAAGCCGTCTACGAACTCCCCTACATCTCCCACTCCCCCATGGAACCCATGAACTGCACCGCCCGGATCACCGGCGACCGGTGCGAGGTGTGGGCGCCCATCCAATCGGTGACCTGGGGCCAGAACGTGGCCGCCGATACCGCAGGTGTGCCGCGCGAAAACGTGACTATCCAGCCCACCTACGCCGGAGGCGGTTTCGGACGACGCCTGATGGTCGATTACGTGGCCGAGACCGTGGAGATAGCCAAAAAGACAGGCCTGCCGATCCAGATGTTCATGACCCGCGAGGACGACACGCGGCACGGCATGTTCCGGCCCACCAGTCGGCATACCCTGAAAGCCGCGCTCGACGCCAACGGAAAACCCCTGGCGTGGACCCACCATCTGGCAAGCCCATCGATCAGCGGCCAGCTGAACCCCGACCGTTTTGCCGACGGCCGCGACGAAGGCGCCGTCAACGGAGCGGAAAACATTCCCTACGAAATCCCCAACCTCGAAGTGACCTACAGCATGGTCAACACGGCGGTGCCGATCTGCTGGCTGCGCTCGGTCTACAACACCCAGAACGGGCTGGCCAACGAGTGCTTCTTCGACGAAATGGCCCAGGTGGGCGGCCACGATCCCGTCGAACTGAGACTGGATCTGCTGCCAAAAGACGCCCGTCTGCGCGGCACCCTGGAGCGGGCCAAGAAGGAGTGGGGCTGGCCCCGCAAGCTGGCGAACGGACGCGGCCAGGGCGTGGCGTCTCATTCCAGCTTCGCCAGCCACGTGACGATGATGGCCGAGGTCTCCGCCGACAAGAACGGCTGGCCCACCGTCCACGAGATCCTGTGCGTGGTGGATTGCGGTCCGGTGGTGCATCCCGACGGGCTGAATTCCCAAATCGAAGGGGTCGTCGGCTTCGCCCTGTCAGCCTTGCTGCGCGAGGAAATCACCATCGACCAAGGCCGCGTCCAGCAGTCGAATTTCGACGATTATCCAATGATGCGACTGGACGAAATGCCCGCGGTCAAAGTGGTGACGATCGACAGTGAAGATGATATCGGAGGCATCGGCGAACCCGGCTATCCGCCCCTGGGCCCGGCGGTGCTCAACGCCTTGTGCGACGCGACGGGAGTACGCATCCGCAAGTTGCCGCTCGCGGGGAATCTCAAAGCCTGAGCGAGCCCCGGGGACGGGGCCCGCCGGCGGGTATAACGACCTAGTCGGCCGCGGGCGAGGGGGCATTCCTCCCATTCAGGCGAGGTCCACCCGGAGCCATCGGTCGTTGAAGATCCTCGATGCTGGTCTGGATGCGCCTCACCAACTCCGCCCTGCCTTCTTCCCTGGCATATTTGAGTTGGATGTGCAGGATTCGCATCCGGGAGGTTTTCTTCAGATTACCCAGCCGGCGGGCAAATTCGGGGCCCTGTTCAGGGCCAAATTCTTCTCTCAGAGCCAGTTCGGCCCTCCGGGTGCTGTCCATGGCAGCCCGGATCTCGGCCAGCATCGTGGGCTCCGGCCTCGGTATGGCGGCCATTTCCTGGTTGTCCTGCGCTTTATTGGTGTAATCCCGGTGGTTTCCGGCGACCTGGGCCAGTTTGGTCCGGGGATCCCCGGCAACAGCCCATGTTGTTGCAACAAAACAAGTTAAAATAGTAATAGTCGTTATCAAGCGTTTCACGGGTCAACCTCCCACTTGTCGACCCACATATTATGACATATTTTTTGATTTTTTGCAACACACAACCCACCACCCAGGGCATCCTCCCAAAGATTGATCTGGGCACCCGCCGGTTGTAATGTTGGCAGCTGACACATCCAACCTCGGGAGCCGATATGCTGAAGGAAAAAATCGTTCTGATCACCGGGGCCAGCGCCGGCATCGGGGCCGCCTGCGCCCACGCCTTCGCCCGCGAGGGCTGCCGCCTGATTCTGGCCGCCCGCCGCCTCGACAATCTCCAGGCCCTGTCCGCGGACCTCGATAAGGAACACGGTGCCGGATGCCACACCATCCAGCTCGATGTCCGGGACCGGGAACAGGTCAACCAAGCCATTGCCGATCTGCCCTCCGCATGGTCCGACATCGACATCCTGGTCAACAACGCCGGCCTCAGCCGGGGGCTGGACAAGGTCCAGGACGCTCTGCACACCGACTGGGACGAGATGATCGACACCAACGTGAAGGGCCTGCTGTGGGTCAGCCGCGCGGTGATGCCCGGCATGGTCGCGCGTGACAACGGGCACGTCATCAACATCGGCAGCATCGCCGGCCGGCAGGTCTATCCCGGGGGCAACGTCTACTGCGCCACCAAATACGCCGTGCGGGCCATCACCCAGGGCATGCGCATCGATCTGCTGGGAACGAAGGTGAGATGTTCATCGGTTGACCCGGGGATGGTCGAAACCGAGTTCAGCGAAGTCAGGTTCCACGGCGACACCGCCAGGGCGGAAAAAACCTACCAGACCTTCCCCCCGCTCAAGGCCGACGACATTGCCGAAACCGTGCTGTTCTGCGCCACGCGGCCGCCGCACGTGAACATCCACGACATACTGATCATGCCCCAGGACCAGGCCGCGGTGTACGCGTCCCATCCCCGGGGCATCGGGAAGGATCTATAGGGATTAAGTCAATTAGAGAGCGGCCTCGATGGACAGGATTTCCCAGACCCGCTGGTCGCCGTCCTCGCCGAAGACCACCCGGTCGCCCACCCTGGCGCCCATGAAGGACATGGCCAGGGGCGCCTGGTAGTTCAGGATCCGCTGCTCCACGTCGGTGTCATAGGGTCCCAGGAAGGTGAACACTTCGTCTTCACCCGTCTCCTCGGACCGCGCCGACACCCGCGTGCCGATGTTCACGAAATCGCTGCCGGACATCTCGTGGTTGATGACCTTGGTCGCCTCCAGCTCGTTCTTCATACCCGTGGCCCGGCTGGCCAGCTGGTCCCGCTTTTCCAGGGCGGCGGTGTACTCGGCGTTTTCACTCAGGTCGCCGTGGGCGGCGGCTTCGCCGATCTGCTGCGCCACTTCGGGAATCTCGATCTCGATGATGTGGTTCAACGCGTCCTGGGCCTTGCGCAGGCCATCTTCGGTGGTGTAGATGGTGCCGCCGTCCTCCCACTCGCGCGTGATCTCGATGAAGATGTCGGCGAACCGGGAGCGCAGGTAACCCAGCAACTGGGTCCGCATGGCCGGGCTGAGGCCGGCGTTCTTCTCGATCAGGCCCTTGAGCCGGATGCCTTCACGGCGGTCCGCGTCGTCGATCAGGCCGAGCACGGGCCGGTTGTTCTGGGTGGCCAGGGCCGCCCGGGCGGACTCCAGGACCTTGAGGTGCTTTTCCTCCAGCGACATGCCGTAGAGTTTGCCCGAGGAATCCAGCAGGACGAACATGGCGTCCGCGATGCGGGTCACGCCCAACAGTTCCTGTTCCTCGATGAATTTGGCGGCGGCACCGGAAGTGAACCGCGTGCGCCACAGCCAGCACAACAGGTCCGGGCTGGAAGTCGGCCGCTCGATGGCCTGGTTCAGGGCCCCGGCCAGGGCCTCCTGCTGCCCGCCTTCGATCAGGGTCCGGGTGATGGTGTCGCACAGCCTCTTTCCGGCCCGCATCAGGACCGCGCTCCAGATTTCCCCCCAGGTGTCGGGCATGGTCTGGCGGACATAGTTCAGGACCCGCTGCAGCAGGGCTTCGGGCAGGCTGCCGTTCAGGGCGCCCTTGTCGGGAATGCGCGCCAGGACCTGGCCGGCGGCCTTGGGATTGGGCCGCGCAACGGCCACCCCGCGGGCGGCGGTTTCCGCATGCAGGGCCAGTCCCGCCAACGCCAGGGCCGGGTTGTCCTTCAGGACGGCCACGGCCACCTTGGCCGCTCCGTTGCCGAAATGGACCAGCAGTTCCTCGTCCGCACACCCTTCGCAGGAACGGTTTTTTTCTTCGCGGGAAATCTCGTCCAGATAGGCCATCACCTGCAGCAGTTTGGCCTGGGGATCCTTGCCGTGGTCGAATTTGCGGCGCAGCCGGTCCTCGTACTTGTCCGCCTGCCGCAACAGACGGAAGCTGGGCTGGCTGCCGGCGGACATGCCGATCATGGGATCACGTTTGAGGGCGGGCTTGGCGTCCTTCCACCAGGTCTTCCAGCCCTTGTCCCCCAGCAGATCGGTGATATTCCCCTTCAGATCCCGGTAGCCCACCTTGCCGTCCCGCTGGGATTCCAGGGCCAGCTTGACTAAAGCCACCGCGTCTTCGGTGGCCAGATCGCGCAGCTTCTCCTGATCATAGAGGATCAGGGCGGGGAAAAAATCGGCGGCGCGGGGTGAGACCTTGCCGATGGTGGCGGGATCATATTCGGCGCGCCGGTCCTGATACAAAACGGTGACCCGACCCTTTTCGCCGTCCACGGATTCGACCCGGCCCGGGACCAGGAAACTCCGGTCGATGACATAGGAACCCGGTTGCAGGTGGGCATACAGATCGACCTTGGACACGGTTTCCGACAGCGGGGTTTTTCCCCCCAGGAGCAGATCCAGCACGTCGGCGAGTTCACTGAAGTCCGGGTACCGGGACAGGTACAATCTTTTCAGATGCTCGACCAGGGTCTTGCCCGAGGGCAATTGTTCCGCACCCTTGCGCACCGCGTTCAAGGCTTCCACGGAACCGGATTTTTCTTCCACATTCACGATGATCATGTCGATCAGCGCCTCGGCGCGGTCGACCGCTCCCTGGCGCCCCACCTGCCCCGCGATGGGAATGAGTTCCTTCCAGGAATAGCCGGGACTGCCAAGGGCCTCCATCCAGAGGCCCTCCAGTTTATCGAAATCCCTGCTGTTGGCGAGCTTGCCGAGTTTGATGAGAGAAGGTCCCTCGGGCGCCATGTCCGTCATATTCCGCCTCTGAATAGCAAAAGCCCCTCGATTGTCGAAACGAGGGGCTATAATAGTATTTTTATCACGTTTGGGAAAGGCAGGGCCCGCATCGGGCCGTTATTTCACCATGGTCATCTTGCCGGTCTGAACCTTGTCCCCGACCGCCAAACGGGTCACGTACATGCCCGCCGACGTCACGATGCCCCGCTGATCCTTGCCGTTCCAGGTCACTTCATGCCACCCGGGAGTCCGGTCGACCGGCAGGATGCGCACCCGATATCCCTGGACGGAATAGATTTCCAGCCGCACGACGTCCGTGGATTTGATGTCCTCGGGAATGCTGTAGACGATGCGCGTTTCGGGATTGAAGGGGTTCGGATAGTTGGGTTTCAGCTGGGGACCCAGAGGGGCGGCCACGCCCTCGCCGTCGATTTCGAAGTAGAACGGATCGGACCATTCGCTCATGACCGAACGCCGGCCCTGCTTGTCGACGCCCCGCACCCGGATCTGATGGGAAATCCCGGAATCGGCGCTCAGCTTGTAGGTGGTGTCCGGAACCGTGGCCACCAATTGTTCCGACGCGGTGCCCCGCTTGAGCCAGACTTCGTAGGTCACGGCCTCGGGACGGACGATTCCCTCATCATCAATCACGGGGCTGGCGCTCCAATGGAATTGGACATCCCGCCGCTCGGCCAGGGCCCCGGAGGCGAAAAAAGCGGATAAGATCAAGGCAGGCAACAGGATTTTAAAAACAGCAGTTTTCACTTCGATCCTTCCGGAAAACCGTGCGATTTCCCATAAATCGCCCGATCAGGCCATTCCTTGCAACCGGGGTGCCAAAGGTATCCTTACCCCTGGATTGCCCGGAAAAACGCCTGAAAACCCCTGAAAATTCCGAAAAATTTCGAAAAATTCCGAAAATCTGGTGGGAACAGCCTGGAATCGGCTTTGGGGGCCAATCCTTCATCCACCGGAGCCGGGAAGACTTGATAACTATATGGCCGGGTCACCGGTGGGCAAGGATTTACCACCTGCCAAAGGGCAATCTGCACGAATAATGGTTATCAATTGGGGGAATCCGGCCCAGGAGGCCATTCCTCGGCTTCCTGGCCATCATCCATGGCGGCCAGGCGGCGGCGGCTGAGGATGATTTTTCGGGTCGCGCCCAGCAGAAAAATAATTCCAGCCAGGACAAAGAGTCCCGGCCATCGGGTGAGAAACAACATCCACCCGTATTTAAGTCTCATGGCCTGGCCGAATTTCTCTTGAAAATCGCCCAGGCTTTCGCCGGTCACCGCCAGAAACGCCTCGGTGAAATTTCCATTTTTTTTCGTTTCCCGGACCAGTTCGACGATGATTTCGTCCCCGAAACCCTCCCGGAGCCGGGACACCGCCAACAGGCTGGTGCGGTAGGCCCGGTCGGCGCTGTGGTGCGGCACGGGAAACCGGCCCTGGAGACTGGCCAAATCAGGCACCCGGCCTTCGAGAACCAGGGAAACGGTGTCGGAAAACCGCCACTCCCCCGAGTAGAGCATGGCGGCTCCTTCGTGAAGCCAGACCGGCAGCCAGGCGCCGCCGCTACCCTGGAACAGAAGGGCATGCACCATTTCGTGCAGAAACACTTCGCGCAGCCCCCGGCCCACCGCCGACATGCGGGAATAATCCAGGGCGATGACCTTTCCGGAAGGAACAGCCACGCCGACTCCCCAGTCCGGAAGACTGCCCGCGAAATGCCTTTGGAAGGAAGGGGTGTCCAGAATCACGCAGGTGACCGTATCGGCCTTGCCCACCCCCGAACCAGCGGGCAGCAGCTCGGCCGCCAACCGGGGGCCTTCGGCCTGCCAGATCTCGTGGCAGCGTTCGGCGGCGGCGCGGCCCGCCTCGGTTTCCACCTGGAAGACCACCACCGGAACCGACGCCCACACCGCGGGCGCCGCTACCAACACTAGAAGCACCGTGGCCAGGATCCTCCAGCGGAGCTTGGAACTGATTTTCCGGACGGGTCCCATGGGGTCTCCGCTTTCTACAGGGTTGTTGAACACCAGGTGCAGGGAGTATGCTCTGACCGGCATCGTTCATTATCCGGCTTTTGGGTCGATCCGGCAATGCCCCGCTGGGCAGGGTGGTCATGGTAATGGATGCGGACATCCGCTTGGAACTGGAAAAGATCAGGGACGGGATATCAGGCGCAACCAGGATCACGGTGTTGTCCGGGGCGGGTATTTCCGCCGCCAGCGGGATCCCTACCTTTCGCGGTGAACAGGACAGCCTGTGGAGCCGCTACCGGCCCGAAGATCTGGCCACCCCCGAGGCGTTCGCCCGGGACCCCGAACTGGTCTGGCGCTGGTACGACTGGCGCCGCGGGCTCATCGCCGCCGCCGAACCCAACGCGGCCCATCAGGCCCTGGCCGACCTGGAAGCGACCGCCCGCGTGGTGACCATCACGCAGAACGTGGACGGCTACCACCAGATGGCCGGCAGCACCCGGGTGCTGGAATTCCACGGTTCGATCTGGGTGGTGCGGTGTCAGCAGTGCGGAACCGAAGACCTGGACAGGAGAGTCCCCATACCCATCCCGCCCTCTTGCGACCGGTGCGGAGGAATGATCCGTCCGGGTGTGGTGTGGTTCGGAGAGGGCATCGATCCCGGGGTGCTCCGGGCTTCAGCGGAGGCCGCCGCCGACTGTGATCTCTTCCTCGTGGTCGGCACCGCGGGCGCCGTCTATCCCGCCGCCGGTCTGGTCGGAACCGCCCGCCAGGCTGGTGCCCGCGTGGTCGAATTCAACCTCGAGCCGGGCGGTGTCACCCATTTGGCCGACCTCTTCGTCCCCGGATCGGCCGCCGACACCCTGGGACACCTGGTCCCCTGAAACGTCCCCTGATTCAGGTTGGGATATTTTCGCAGGCACCGCGCCGCTGCGCAGCGTGGGCAGCAGCAGGAAGAAGGAATTCCCCGTTTTCTTGTCCGCATGGACCAGGATGCGCCCGCCGTGGTTTTTCACCGCGGAGCTGGCGATGGGGATGCTCAGTCCCGACCCCTTGTGATGGTGTTCGATCCTGCCGACCAGTTCGAATTTTCCGAACAGGGCCTGGCGGCGATCTTCCGGGATGGGATCACCCGTGTTGAAGACCTCGATCAGGCGCCAGGTCAGATCCTCGTGCTCCCAGCGGCGGTAGGAAGCCTGGCCTTTCAGGAAGTATTCGCCCTCGGGCTCGACGCCCCAGTCGGCCTTGTTGTGGCCGGGCACCAGACCCGCTTCGCGGATGACGATCCGGCCGCCCTCGTAATTGTGAACCACCGCGTTGTTGAGGATCTTTTCGAAGGCCACCTTCAGGACCCGCTGGTCGCAGAGCACGGACCAATCGGCGCCCTGTTCCAGTTCGTTGTCCACCGTGATTCCACGCAGGTGGGCCCGTTCCCGGATGCCGCACAGCCCGATTTCCACCAGGTCGGCAGCCGGCACGGCCTGAAGGTCCAGTTTCCGGTCCCGGGACTGGATGGTCGTCATCTGGATGGCGTCGTTCATGAACCCGGTCAGCCGCTGTCCGCTGCTTTCGATGATGGAAGCGATCTCCAGGACGTTCAGCCGGTCCAGGATTTCCTTATCCGCTCCCCGGACCTGCGCCACCGATGATTTCAGGTAGTCCACGCCGCCCATGATCGAGGTCAGGGGGGTACGCACCTCGTGGGAGATCAGGATGAGGAAATCGTCCTTCGCCTTGTCCAGCATCCGCATGTCGTCCAGGGTGCCGCGCAGGTTTTCCGCCTTGATCTGGACCAGACGATGGGCTTCGTCCTTGCTGGTGGCCAGATGGGACAAATGCCGGGACACCTTGTCCACCACCCGGGTGACACCGTAGAGGGCCAGGCCCAGCGCCAGCAGGGCGACCCCCAGGACCGTCAGCACATAGCGCAGGCCCATGCCCTGCAAAACCGACACTTCGTGGGTCGTCAACATGGTGAACGGGAGATTCCGGCCGCGTCCGACCGTTACGACCCAGGGCGTCATCCGGCGGCCCACCACCGCGGTTCTGAGGTTCTCCCCCGGTCCCAGGGGCAGCCACAGGTCGGAACCCGAAGCCGCGCCGAACACTCCCTCGGAACTGCCGCGGGGCCGATCGGCCAACATGGTTCCGACATCGACCGATTTGGTCGCCGCCACCATGACCCGGCCATCGCCATCAAGGACGCACCACCAGCCGCCATGCTGGAAATCCCCGACCAGGGCCTTCAGATCCAGGAAATACACGGGATGCCCTGTGCGATGTTCGCCCCGCTCGTCACGGACCAGGACCGGCAGCAGGGATGTGCCCGACCCACCCTCGCCTCCGGACGCTTCCAGCAGCAGGGGAGGAAACAGGTACACCGGATGCCCGGGATTGGAATCCACCAGAACCGGAGCGTCCGAAACGCGGACGTTGGTCCAACTGCCCGGTCGGAATCCGGGTCGGAAACAGTGGCTGTATTTTTCCAGCCAGTCGTCCACCCTGGCCCGGTTCCCCGCGGTGGCCAGGGAGTCGACCAGGCTGAAATATTTTCCCGGGTTTTCACCCTCGGCCCCGACCCTACCGAGGGCCACCCCGTCCAGAAGGTCCATCTGCAGGAGATCCTCGACCAGATGGGTGCCGTCGGACCGGCCGCCGCGGGACAGAAAATCATTCTGCCGCACCTCGACCGCCATCGCCTCCAACGAGGCCCGCCGGCGAAGATTGTCCAGAAGGGAAAGGACTTCCTGTTTATCGATGTTCTGGGCCGTGCGCGTCGAATGATGCGTGAACACCACCCAACTGATCACGCCGATGGATAGGACGGCCAGGAACATCACAGGCAACACGCGGGCAAAAATCTGCCAGCGCGTGCGGTAACTCAGCCTGTGAAGTATTTGGCTCATATGGACCTTTCCCCATCGACAGGAAATACACGGGTTCCTCTCTGAATTGTTATCGTTCGGTTCCGGGAAAGGTTGACCCATGGTTTGGCCCGGGTTATTCATGGTAGGAATTGCGGTTCGCCACCCGGACCGCGTTTCTTTTCGGCCCATTTTTCCGGAAAGCGGGAGCCGCAGCATGTCCGGTCGCAAGTTGTTGTTGATAAACAAGTTTTACCATGACAAGGGTCCTGCCGGCGGCGTGGGTCGCTATCTGGTCCAGGAGGAAGAGGACCTGAAAGCCGCGGGCTGGGACGTGGTGCCTTTCGCCATGAATGACGCCGACGCCTTGCCCTCCCCGTGGAGCAGGTTTTTCGTCAGGGCCCGCGACTACAGCACGCCGCGTTTTTCCGGTGGCGCCTGGGGCGACGCCTTGTCCCTGATCTGGAACCGGGAAGCCGCCGCCAACCTGGACGCCCTGGTTGAAGAAACCAGGCCGGCGGTCGCGCATCTGCACAACATCTACCATCACCTCAGCCCTTCCATACTGCCGGTATTGCGGCGCCACGGCATACCCCTGGTCATGACGCTTCATGACCTGCGCCTGCTCTGCCCGGCCATCCACATGTTGCGGGACGGCGCCCCCTGCGAA
Source organism: Candidatus Krumholzibacteriota bacterium (assembly GCA_039714075.1). Lineage (GTDB taxonomy): Bacteria > Krumholzibacteriota > Krumholzibacteriia > LZORAL124-64-63 > LZORAL124-64-63 > JAGLCY01. The sequence goes on from JBDLKA010000049.1 coordinate 12,284, forward strand.
GAATGCCGGAATGGAAAACTGCACAACGCCGTCCGTTACGGGTGCGTCAAGAATTCCCGGGCCGCCTCGCTGCTGGCCGCGGCCGAAACCTGGCACCAGCGCGCGCGCGGTTTGTATGAAAAATCCGTGGATCTTTTCCTGTGCCCCAGCCGGTTCATCCGGGACAAGTACATATCCTGGGGGTATCCCCCGGCCAAGCTCCGGCACCTGCCCAATTTCGTGGACCTCGACCATTGGCATCCCCGGCACGTCCAGACTTCGCCCGACCGGGACGCCTACCTGTATTTCGGCCGGATTTCCAATGAAAAGGGATTGCGCACCCTGCTGGAAGCCCAGGCCCTGTGGGAAAAAGGCTTCGCCTCGGGAGAGGTGACCGAACCGCCGCTGCGGCTGCTGATCGCCGGGTCCGGGCCCTGCGAAGGCAACCTGCGGGCGGGTGCGGCCGGGCTCGGGCTGGAAAGCGTGGAGATCCTCGGGAGCCTGGACCGGGACGGATTGCGTCAGGCGCTTGCGTGCTCCCGGTTTTCCGTCCTGCCGTCGGAGTGTTACGAAAACGGACCCATGGCCGCGATGGAAGCTTTGGCCTCGGGGCGGCCGTTGGTCGGCACCGACATCGGCGGCATCCCCGAAATGATCGAAGACGGTGTGAACGGGATTCTCGTCCCTCCGCGCAATCCGCCAGGGCTGCTGGAGGGACTGGTCAAGGCTTCTCAACTGGGACCCGAAGCGGATGCGGCCGCGCGAAGCCATGCCGAAAACCACGCTTCCCGCAGCGGGCACATGGCCACGCTGCGGGAAATCTTCGCCGATCTGGCCGGCTGACCTCCGCTTTGCGGATCAATCCAACAGGATCGGAATCTCCATCACCAGGCGGCCGCCCTGGTCGCCTGGCCGTCGGTCATCGGTATTGGTATCCAGCAACCTGATGGCGCCGAAGACTTTCTGTCCCGACACCGGGGCCGGCCATTCGTCGGCGAAGGTGACCGAAACTTCGGTCGGCACGCCGCAGTGAAGGTGCAGTGGACCACCCCCGGCCCGCTTGGCCACACCGGAAACCGGACTCGCGAAGGAGAACTTCTCCTCCAGGTCGAAACCCCATTCGCCCATATCGGCGGCGATGGCGAAGGCACCGACCACCTGGAGAGTGAACGTCGCCTCCTCCGAACCTGCAGGCAGGGAAATCCCCACCTCGGCTTCAAGTCCGTCGAATCCGCCCGACCGGACCGCCTTGCCGTCGGCGTCGAGAATGTTCACGGCGCAATCGGTGAACAGGTTGCCGGTCTTTTCGCACATGACCAGATGGAAGTCCGCCCGGGGCGTCGTGCGGTCCAGTTTGAATTTCCGGGTGTATTCGTCCGCCGCTTCGATCTTGACTTCCTCGGTTCCCGCGAATCCTTCGATGGCCGCGGTGGCCCGGCCCTTGAAGACACCGGCGAAGGAGCGGGTCACCGTGACGTCGCCGGAGGCGTCTTCACCGTTCTTCTTGCGCCCGATGTCCGCCACCGTTCCGGGTGAGCTGGTGTAACCGTCGAAGGAGACACTGAGACGGTAATCGCTCTTGTCCATGGCCCCGATGCTGCTGGCCACGTTGATTTCCCAGGTACCGGGGACCAGCTCCGGCGCGGTCACGGTCTGGTCGGTGATGGGATTCCCGTCCACGCTGGCGTAACCGGCGAAGCCGCCGCGGTTGTGGCCTTCGGGATCGCAGATCTCGGTCAGCACCCTGGCCCCGCGGGCCGAACCGACATCGTCGCTGACCTCGAGGCGAACACGCATGGCCGAGGCACCGGCGGGAGCGTCCACGTAGTAGCGGTGGACCGAACTCTGCACCAATCCCTTACCCTCGTAGACCTTCAGGTAACCCGTTTCGGGGCCCACCGGATCCCCCACGACCACGGTGTTCCAAAGATAGAACTCCCGGCCGGCCAGACCACTCAGGTCGCCACCGTCGAGGGTCGCCGTCACCCGGGCGGAATAGGCGCCGGATTCGGCCAGCTTTTTCCCGTCGTACTGGCAGCTGACGGTCATGCCCATGTCGCCCCGGATGTAGCGGTCTCCCGAGACGACCTTCAACCAGTCGCCCTCGCTCTTGAAGCGGAAGCTGCGGAAAAAGGCATCCTTTTCGTCGGGACCCAGATCCGGGTGAAACACCGGACGGACGGTGAAGGTCACGTTTTCCGGTCCGAACGGAGCTCCGCCGGGGGTGCGCCAGTAGGCGGCGTCGCTGTGGCCGTCCGCCTGGAAAACGCAATCGGTCGTGATGTCGTACCACAGGACCTGGTGCGCGCTGTCACTTTCGGCCAGTTCCCGCAAAACGTTCCAGGTGGCGTCCACCGTCACCAGGCCGCCGCCCTGATCGACCAGGGACAGACCCGGAACCGGGGTTCCCCCGGCGATCAACGCGCGTTTCATCATGCCCCAGTGGAGGTCCAGGCCCTGCTCCTGGGCCGCACTGACCAGGCAGGCCACCCCGCCGGCGGTCTGGGGCGAAGCCATACTGGTGCCGTTGAAACGGGCCATGCCGTCCACGAAACCGGGCACGGTGCTGAGTGCCGACCCCGGGGCCACGATATCGGGCTTGGCCGTCTCGCCCCCACGGCTGCTGAAGTTGAAAAGGGTCGCCTGTTCCATGCGGGCGCTGTACAAATCAGCGCCTGTGGCGGGCGACAGGTAGGCGCCGGAGCTGATCAGGCTGTAGGCGGTGGCCGGCAGCCCCACCGTCGACAGGCCCGGGCCCGAGTTGCCCGCGCTGGTGCAGACGTAAAGGGTGGGATGCTCGCTGAGCAGGTCGTCCAGCCATTCTCCCATGGCATCCTCGCCCTCTTCCACCGAGTCGATGCCGAAGCTCATGTTCACCACGACCGGGATCCCGTATTTCTCCTCGAACGAGGCCGCGTATTCGTAGGCCTTCTTCATGCTGCTGGTGCGGGTGGCACCGCCGGACAGGCGGTTGTCACCCAGTTTCAGGGACATGACCCAGGCACCGGGAGCGGCTCCGTGCATGCCCGCCTGGCCGCTGACCTCGAAGCCGGCGGCGATGCCCGCGCAGTGGGACCCGTGGGCGCCATCATCGAAATGGAACTCGACGGTCGGGGATTCCGGCCTGCCCAGATGATCTTCGTTGGTCACCACGTTGACTTCCCAGGCCATCATGGAACGGGAGTCGGGATTGTTGTCGCTGCCCAGGGTGAAAGCGTCGTAGTTGACGCGGTAGTCGCGCAGCATTTTTTCATCGGACAGATCGCCGTTGCCGTCGGTGTCGACCACCACGACCCAGACGCGCTCGGACAACCGTTCGCCGGCGACGGTCTTTTGGGACGTTTCGTTCAGGTCCATCATCATCTCGTAACCGGCGCCGATCCCCAGGGCTTCTTCAACGTCGGGCCGCGGCGCGGCGTAGACCAGGAAGCCGAACCGGTCGGAGTTGTCCCCGTCATCGTTCAGGTCATAGACACCCCGGCTGTTGACGAAATCCTTTTCGGCGATGACCCCGATGTAGACCGGGTGGGCGACATCTTCTTCCCCCGGGGGAACCGGCAGGGACCCGGCGCCGCGCAACAGCAGGCCGTCTTCGGTCCGGAACACCGGCGCCGTTTCGCTCCCGGAGTCGTCCCGCTCCGCCACCGCGGTCTTCCAGTCGCCTTCTGTGCTGAAATCCCGCACGTCGATCAGCTTGGTCAAACCCGTGGAAGTTTCCCGCATTCCGGGCGCAAAGGCATCCACACCGGTGTCGAGGATGGCCACGACCACCCCCCGGCCATCCCATTCCGGGTGGGCCGCCCGAAAGGACTCGGCGCCTATCTCATTTGATGGCAAGTAATTCCATGATTTTTCGGAATCGGCTCCCACCACATTCCAGGCCGGCAGGGCCAAAAAGGCCAGGACCGCCAGAATTGGGAAAACGTGGCGGCGAGCTGGGGCAAATGGCGGCATCATGATCAAAAAACCTCCGGGAAGCCCCGGAACTCAAGAAAGAGGTCGGGACATTGGAATTGGGGGGGATCGTCGCCCATATTATAGGATGCGCAATCAAGCGGAACAAGATTGATCGGCCCGGCCCGAGTCGGAGCCACCCCCGATCCGGGGTCCGGTCAGGTCACAACGAAAAGGTCACAAAATGAAAGACATCGGCAAAAGGGGCATGATGACCCGCATCATCCACGCCGGACAGCACGTCGATCCCCAGACCGGAGCGGTCGCCACCCCCATCTACCAGACCTCCACTTTCGCATTCCGCGACGCCGACCACGGCGCCGCCTGCTTCGGTGGCGAACCCGGCTACAAATACACCCGCCTGGGCAACCCGACCATCGAAGCCCTGGAAAACAACATCGCCCAGCTGGAGGGCGGCTGCGGCGGACTGGGCGCGGCCAGCGGCATGGCGGCCGTGAACATGGTCTACCTGACCCTGCTGGGACAGGGGGCCCACGTGGTGGCCACCGAGAGCCTGTACGGTCCCAGCCGGATGATCCTCGAAACCGAATACCCGCGCTTCGGCGTGGAGAGTTCCTTCGTGGACACGTCCGACCCCGCCAACGTGGCCGCCGCCATGCGGGACAACACCAAACTGGTCTACCTCGAATCCCCGGCCAACCCCACCCTCAAGCTGACCGACATCGAAGCCTGCGTCGAGATCGCCCATGCCGGTGGAGCCCTGGTGGCGGTGGACAACACGTTCGCCTCGCCGTACCTGCAGAATCCCCTGGAACTCGGGGCCGACATCGTCCTTCACAGCATGACCAAGTTCATCAACGGGCACACCGACGTGGTGGCCGGCATGGTCGTGGCCAAGGACCCGGAACTGTTCGCCAGGCTGCGCAAGGTCCACTATAATATGGGGGGAACGATGGATCCCCATCAGGCCTGGCTCGTGCTGCGCGGGGTCAAGAGTCTGGGATTGCGCATGGACCGCGCCCAGGAAAACGCCATGAAACTGGCCACTTTCCTGGAAAAGCACCCCAAGATCGACTGGATCCGTTATCCCGGACTGGAAAGTCATCCCCAGTACGCCTTGGCCCGCAAACAGATGCGTGGCGGCGGGGCTGTTTTCAGCTTCGGCGTCAAGGGCGGGCTGGAGGCCGGCAAGACGGTGATCAACAACGTCGAGGTCCCGACCCTGGCGGTGAGCCTGGGCGGCATCGAGTCGCTGATCGAGCATCCGGCCAGCATGACCCACGCGGGCATGCCCCAGTCCGAACGGCTGAAGGCCGACATCACCGACGACCTGGTGCGGATCGCCGTCGGTTGCGAAAGCTACGAGGACCTGGAGGCCGACATGGCCCGGGTTCTGGACATGATCTAATAGACGGGTTTCCGACCCGGAAAAGAGCGAGATGTACCAAAGCTGGGTCGACGCGACCAGGATCAGACAAGGGACGGATGAGGATATCTGGGCGGTGGACTACACCGCCCATCCTCTCTTGGACCCGGATTTCGCCACCAAGGGATCCCGTCTGCTGTATCTGACCCGGCTCAACTTCCGCCGCATCGTCCGCGACGAGGAAGTCTACCAGCAGGAACTGGCGCGAATCTTCCACCCCCAGGCCACCGACCCGGCCAACGGGCCGAGCCTGGCCGATCTGGTCGCCCGCACGGCGGACTATCTCCGGGAAGCCGACATCTACCTTGCTTCGACCATCGAACTGCTGCCCTCGGAAAACCGGGCCGCCGTCCTGCCCCTGCCCCTGGTCACCGACTGCAACGACGTCCGCGATCTCATGGGGATCGCCATCCACGGCGAGGGCCAGCGGCTGCGGTACGAAGCCCGGCGCAAGCTCTGCCTGGCCCAGATGCTGATCCAGATCGACCAGTCCCGCATCATCCAGGACGGCCCCGACCACAAGGCCCGTTTCGAGGAGATTCTCAACGAGGACCTGTGGCGGTTCACCAAACAGATCCACGATCTGACCGTGGGCTACCGTCTCAGCGAAGACGGCTTCAACATCGACTACACCTCGCGCCCCGCCGAGGGCGACACGCGGTGGGATTTCCGTTCCACCTTCGTCGAAAAGACCAGCGGCCGGCGGTCGATCGCCCTGGACATCCTCTACTACAACTGCCGCTTCAAGCGCTCGGTGACGCCCATCAGTTTCGAGATCGTGGACGGCTCCCACCGGGTGATCGAAAAAATCCGCTGGGGGGACATGCGCCAGGAGACCAGCGGTTCGGTGCTGTCCAAGATGATCCGCAAGGGCATCAACAATCCCGACGAGATCGGCGACATCATCGGGGCCATGTTCATCGTCAACGACAACGACGCCCTGACCGACCTGCTGGTCCTGCTCGACTCGTGCGTCGGGACGCCCTTCGGTTGGCGCAACGTCACCGACACCCTCGGTATCCATCCGGGCGGCAGCTCGCTGAACACGTACAGCAGCAAGGGCTTCAAGGTGTTCAAGGGGGATGTCGACGTGTTGACCGAGGAAGACGGCGGCGGCGCTCCCTACCGGTTCCCCGTGGAGATCCAGATCTTCACCCTGGAAAGCTATCTGCGCACCGTCTGCGGCACCCACGACGCCAGCCACCTGGCGCTGAAGCTGCGGCAGTTCCTCTTCGGACTGGTGCCGAAGATCTTTCCCCGGAAAATCTACGGGTCGGAATGGCTCAAGCTGGATAATCCTGCGGCCGGGGCGGGCAAGGGCCGGCCCTGACGCCGGTTCCTTACGGGGTGTGCCGGGGAATCGCCAACTCGGACACGAGATTTCCCTGCAGCCAGATGCGGTAATCGAAGGGGTCGGGATATCTCCCGCCGGTCATCTCGATTTCAACCTGCCCGTACTGGAAATCCCGGCGGATGAACGGGGGTGCGAAAACCGCTGGGCCCAGAGGCTGACCCAACGAGATGTCGTGGGAAGACCAGCCGTAGACCAGGGATCCCTGGCCGGACTCACCTGAATTCCAGGATGCGTAGAAATCCCCGAGCAAAGCTATGGCGCGGAACTTGTCGCCGGTGATGATGGGCGTCAGGACGTCGGTGTCGTCGCGGAAGGCCGTGTACCAAGTGCTGGCCAAGACGATGTAGGGACCGCCGTTGACGGTACGGAACCAGGGCCGCACGTTGAAGAGGCTGAAGGTCCAGCCGGGATCCAGGGCGTGCTGCATATCCGGATCGGGAAAGAACAGGGTGGGAAACAGTTCGTAGTAGGCGCCATCGGCCAGGGACGCGAAACTGGAATCCGCGTAGGCCCGTTGCCCATTGAAGAACTGGATGAACCCTTCCCCGAGCGAGTCGCGCGTGGCATTGACCAGTTCGATCTGGGCCGCCCGGTAGGCCACCATTTCATCGGTGTCGTCCCAGTGGCCGATCCCGTCGTTGTCCATATCGGGATCACCCTCGTTTTCGATATCGGGCGACACCCACAGCACCGTATTGAAGTAATCCCAGTAGACCCCGTCGAAGACGTTGAGGGATCCCGCCTGCATCTCCATGATGGTTTCGATCATGACCTGCCGGCAGCCGGGCTCCAGGATGTTGATCAGCCGGCTGGTCGGCCAGTCCATCCCGATCTCCCCCAGGGTCGTATAGACGAAGTAGGGCGTGGTCCGATGGAACCATTTGTACCAGAAACTCCGGGGATTCGCTGTCTCCCCCCACAATTGCGCGGACTTCACCGACACATAGGCGAGAATGACCAGATCCGGGTTGAGGGCCTTGAGCTGCCTGACGGCATCGACATTTTCGGAGCCGCCCCCCATCCACAAATGGTGGCCCATGACCAGGCACAGGTCGGCACGAGAGAACTTTTCGATGGCCGCCGGATCCGCCCAGTCCACGGCGGTGAAATCGGTAATGGCCACGTGACGGGGGGAATGCGGCGGGAATTCCACCCCCGCGTCGCTGGCGACCACGCGGGCGGCAACGTTGTCCAGGACCAGTTCCCTGACGTAGGCCCCGGCGTCCCAGACGATGTTCCTGTCCTTGCCCGGCACGACCTGCGGACCCACGTCTCCGGTAACGAACATGACCGGAAAGTCCCAGGTGGCCCCTCCGTCGTCCGAAAGCTGCAGGGTGACCGCGGCGGTATCACCGTCGGCGTCGAACAGGGTGTAGGAAATATCAACCAGGCCGGACCCGTCGGTCCGCTGGGCCAGGACGACTTTCCTGACCGTGGGATCCGCTGCGTGAACGGAAAACCCAATTCCCAGATTCAGGATAACCAGGATGGCAAGGACCTTGAATCGCATCAGAAAATCAACCAATCCGGGACAAGATGGAATTTCTTCGATGAGCTATGAACCCGCCAATCCCGAACGGGTCCCTTTTTTTCTCCTGATGGCGAACATTATAGAAGCAATGGTGACCAGGAGCAAACTGCCCAGTGAAAGCCCCACCACCAGGGGTTTTTCCAGGAATCCGAACCGGGTGTAGGTCTGGTGGAAGGCGGCCGCCAACCCGCACAGAACAAGGAACCACCGGGCGCCGCTCGGACCAGCCGCGAATTCGGCCGCCAGGATGTCCGCGATCAGCCAGTAGAAGACCACAAAAACCGGAGCCATCAACCTCTCGTTGTTGGATCCGAAAAACGCCGACAGGGACACCAGGGCCACGAACAGGAGGGCGTACCTGCGGGCACGGAAAAAGGCCGCCGTTCGGTGATAGAACACCAGGGGCAGGAATGTCAGCGGGGCCACCGAGTTCACGAACAGGTAGAACCAGGTGCGCCAGGCTGCCGCTTTGACTGAATAGTTTTTGAAGGCGCCCAGGATCGTGAATCCGCGGGCGGGCAGGGCAAGTTTCAAAACGATCAGCAAAACCACTCCCGGCACCGCGGCTGCCAGGAGGCGCCCCCCTTCTTTCTTCAGCCTGCCCTCGTCCCAAAGGTAGAGGACCGCCACCGGCACCATGATCATGGTGGTCTCCCGGGTCATGGCCCCCAGGAAGAGGATCACCCCGAACAAAACCCACCGTCCCCGGAGCATGGCGCCGAAAAGAACCGCCAGGAACAGCAGGCCCAACATGTCGTTGAGCTGGAAATAATTCCAGAGGTTGAAACCGAAGAACTGCTTGTTGAGGACAAACAGGATCACGGCCGTCAGGGCGGAGTTCCGGTCCAGGCCCCTTTCCGTCAGGAACCTGAAGAACAGGAGAGGAAGGACCAGCGAGGTCATGATCGTGAAGATCCGGAACATTTCCGGCGCGGGCAGGGGACCCAGCCCGGCCAGCAGGGGGCCGAGCAGGCGCGAGGCGTACGGCAGTCCGACGTTGTCCGCCAGACCCGGGGCCGCTTCGGCCATGTTCAGATAGGCCACCAGGTCCCACGACGAAAACGGCGGCACCGTGTGGTCGATCTTTCCGAACATGAAAATGGCCAGCAGGACAACCCCCGCCAGGGCAAGGGTGCTCCGGGTGTGTTCGATCATGGACCATCCTTGCGACCTGCCGTGGCGGCCGGCGTCAGGGGGTGGCGGGAATTTCCCCGAACTGTTCGATGACCACTCCATTTTCAGGGATCACGTAGGAAAAGGGAATGGGATATTGTCCCGCGCCCATCAACAGTTCCACCCGGCCGCGTTCGAAATCGCGCATGTACAGGTCGCCATTGATCACCGTCTCGCCCAGGGGACGACCCAAATCCAGCTCCACCGCCGGAATCCCGGCCCGCGGCTGACCGGTCAGGGCGTAGTGGGTGCTGGTGGCCCCCGTCAACAGGGCCACGGCTCGCAGCAGGTTGCCGGGATCGATGGTATCCCAGCCCCCGTCCTCGTTCCGGATGGATCCGACCAGCTTGGAATGGGACAGGATCAGCCACGGTCCGCCGTTGGTGCGGCGCGGCCAGGTCCGGGCGGTGAAAAGGTTGTTGTACTGGTTCAGATCAAGGGCGCGCCGGAAGGTTTCCCCGCTGCTGAAGCCCACGTTGGGAAACAGTTCGTAGAACATGCCGTCGAATTCCGCCGCGAACAGCGAGTCGGTCAGGGCGCGGTATCCATTGGCGATCTGGATGAAATCCGGCCCCATGGCCGCCTGCATTTCATGGGCCCAATCGTACTGAGCGTCCTGGAAGGCCTGCAGTTCGTCCTCATCCTCCATGTGCGGCACCCCGTCCCCGTCCATGTCCGGTTCGCCCTCCATGTCGGTGACGGCCGGAGCGATCCACAGCCAATCGTTGAAATAGTCCCAGAAGACCCCGTCGAACTTGTTGGACGACGCCTGCTGATGGCTCACGAACACATCCAGCATTGCCCGGCGAGCCTCGGGGTTCGTGTAGTCGAAGACCACCGCTCCCGGCCAGTCCATCAGGGTGTCCCCCGTGGTGGTCCGGCACCAATAGGGTTTGGCGGCGTGATAGAGATCGTAGATGTAGGTATGGGACTCCCGCGGGTTCACTCCCCAGGCCGTTTTCGTGACCTTGGAACGGAAGTAGGCGATGATCTTCAGGTCCGGCTTGGCCGCCCGCAGGGAAGCCAACCGGCCATCCAGGTCGGGCCGGCCCCAGAACTGGTCCGGTTGGACGATCAGGATGTCCGCCCGGGTGTATTTGGCCAGCTCGGCTGGATCCGTCAGATCACCGACCTGGTAATCGAGAGCCGCAATTCGCAAGGACCCGTCATCGGTCGGAAAAAGGGTTGAACCCGTGTTTTCAGGATCACTGGGGCTGGAACAACCCGCCAAGCCCCAAATCATTAGAATGGCCAAAATGGCGTTTGTCCTGCGCAAGCTCATGCCGTCTCCCCGGAATGCCGGTGCCGAATCGTGCAAATTGCCGTTTCAAAGGGACTTCCAGGGGAGGAAGCGCAATTTGCAGGCCGGACGCGGACCCAGCTCGAGTTGAGGCTCGGGTCTTTCCATGATACAATCGCGGACGAACCGCCGCAGGAATTGCGGGGGTTTTTGACATGGAGCAGCGGGTCGGCAAGGGAAATAAAACCAAGGGAACCGAATTGAACAAGAACCTGTTGTCCCCCGGGGCCGAAACCGCCGCGGGCCGCCTGGCCGTGCTGGTCTTTCTGGGGCTGGTGGTCTACTTCAGCGTCTATGTCCTGACCGGGGATATCGCCAAGCTTTTGTCCTACGTCCCCGACGATACGGCCTACTTCCTGGAGATCGCCGAAAACGCCGCCGGCGGCAACGGCCTGTCCTTCGACGGCCTGAATCCCACCAATGGTTACCAACCCCTGTGGCAGTTCGCGCTGGTGCCTTTCTACGCCCTTGTCAAGACCACCCCGGAGACGGCCCTGCGCCTGGTGCTGCTGCTGCAGGTGGTGCTGTTGACCGTGGCTTCGTACTGGTTCTACGGCGCCCTCGGGCGGATCTTCCCTCCCTCGGCACTCCTGGTTTCGGTCCTGTTCTTCGTTTTCTACGTGTTTGTCCAGGCCGTCAGCGGGATGGAAACCGCCCTGCTCGTTTTTGTCCTGGCCCTGCTGTTCCGACTGGCGATGACCGGACCGGTGTTCCGGTCCGGCGACCTCAAATCCCAGTTCGTGTTCGGCATGGTGCTGGGGCTGGTCATGCTGGCGCGACTGGACATGGTGTTCCTGGCCGCGGCCGTCGAGACCTTCTGCCTGGGCCAATTTTTCCTGCGGCGCGACCGGCGGAGCGAGGCCGCCGGCCGGATGGCGGCCATCTTCCTGGGCGCCACCCTGGTGGTGGCCCCCTACCTGGTTTTCAACCTCGTGAACTTCGGCAGCATGGCGCCGATCAGCGCCAAGCTGAAGCACGGGTTCCCCCACCTGGCCCCCGATCTCGACCCCATGAAAATTCCCCGGCGCGACCTGGCCTTCGGCCTGCTGGCGGGCGGATATCTGCTGTGGTCGGCCATCAGGATGCGGCGCTGGATCCGGGACCCCGATCCGCGAAGCGACTTCGCCATGGCCCTGGCCGTCCTGGCCCTGGGGTCGTGCCTGCATCTGCTGGACGTCGTCCTCTACGTCAAATGGGCCATCTTTTCCTGGCATTTCATCAGCTACCGTCTGTTCGGCGCCCTGCTGGTCTGCCTGGTCGCCGCCGGAATCCTGGGCAAGGCCGAGCGGCTGCCGCGCCAGCCGTTGTATTGGTTGGGGATCGTCATCCTGGCGGGCCTGGTCGGCCAGCGCATCTACCTGAAACACAACGTGCCGGCCAACAACTGGAGCAACGCGGCCTACGAGGCGGCGGTCTGGGCCCGGGAAAACACGCCCGCGGATGCCGTCTTCGCCATGAAGGACGCCGGGAATTTCGGGTACTTCAGCCGGCGCCGGACCATCAACCTGGACGGGCTGGTCAACAACCTGGCCTTCCAGGAAGCCCTGAAGGAAAAACGGCTGGCCAACCATCTCACCGACCAAAACCTGGACTACCTCATCCAGCACGCTTTCAACGACCGGGACGACATCACCGCCGGGACCTACGAAAGCGTGGGGCTACGGTACGACAGCCATTTATTCGAGGTCGCAAGCGATGAGATCGTCCTGCACCGGGCGGACGAGGCCTTCCGTTCGAAACCCTACCCCCGCTTCGGGTCCGAGACGCTGCTGGTCATCTGGAAATGGCGACGATGAAATCTACCCTGACGGCCTGAGGGCGGCCGCATGACCATCCAGCCGCGACAGCATGGCCTCGCAAAGCTCGCGGACCGGCGGCGACAGATCCAGGTCGCGCCCCCGGCCCTTGGACCCGGTGAACACGTCTTTCACGATCCCGTCTCCGGGATAGGGCCTTCCGAGGAAATCGTAGGCCTGCGCCATGATCTCGCCGGGCCGGGTCACCAGGTCGGCGTAGCGGCACAGGCGGATCCGGGCGTCCTGGCTGAAACCGCGGGAAAAATACAGGCTGTTGCGGGCGTACCAGTAGAGGGCGGCCGCGTCATGGGGGTCCATGTCCGGGGCATAGAGATCCAGGATGATGTCCCGGTCGGCGGCGTCCAGCTTTTCGGCCCGCCAGTTCGATGCCTCCGCCGCGACGATCGGCGCG